>JBGTGN010000040.1:0-7854 GCA_041746715.1 Pirellulales bacterium
GCGGCGCTTCACGGACGGCGGGCCGTGGCCGCCTCGCAGTACCATCGCCGCGGCACCACGATCGACTGGAAGCGGGCGGCGGCGTGGCTCGAGGCCGTGCTCGAGTCACTCTGTACCCAGCCCCTGCCGCACGGGGAATTCTGGAACGTGAATCTTCCCGATCTCGATCCGCTCGCTCCGTCACCACCGATCGTGGAATGCGTGGTCGATCCGTCGCCGTTCGACTTGGCCTACGACCATTCAGCCGAAGGCTGGCACTACGGCGGCAACTACCACGAGCGGCCACGGATTGCGGACGGTGACGTCGCCACGTGCTTCGCAGGTCGCATCGCTGTCTCGCGGCTTCGTGCGCTATGACCATCCCTCGCGGTGTGGGATATCATTCCACGTCGGCATCGAACACGCGAACCTTCGACCAGTTGGTCGCGTTTTCGGCGATGAACTGCGTGTGTCGCGGGGCCACCTGATAGGCGTCGTGGGTCTCTCGGGAGTTGAACACGATCAGGAGCATCACGTCCCAGTCGCGGTCGTTGACGTGCCGATCGTAGGGGGCGCAGGTTCCGACCTGGAAGCGCACCTCGCCAGGGTGGCCCGTGAGGTGCTCGCGACACGAGGCAATGAGCGAGGCGACGGCGTCTGGCGAGCGGTCGTTCAGCGAAAAATAAACGGCGTGTAAGAGCATGGGAGATCAGTCGTCAGTGGAACGGACGTCACGGGCAGCCTGGGCCGTGCCGCCTGGGCCGATGGAGCGGGGTGTGGCTGGCCCGATGATGTCCACGACTTCGGTGTCGTCGAGCATCTCGCGGCTCTCGAGCTCAGCGGCGAGGCGGTCGAGCTTGTCGCGGTTGTCTGAAAGGAGGGTCATGGCCCGCGTGGCGGCTTCGCCGAGCAGGCGGCCTACCTCGTCGTCGATGACCTGGGCCGTGTGCTCACTAAACTCCCGTTGCTCGTACACGTCGCGGCCCAGGAAGGGGTGCTCGTGCGAGCTCTGATACGAGACGGGGCCGAGCCGCTCGCTCATTCCCCAGTGCGAAACCATCTTGCGAGCGATGCGGGTGGCCTGCGTGAGATCGTTTTCCGCGCCGGCGGTGAGCTCGCCAAACACGAGCTTCTCGGCCGCCCTGCCGGCGAGGATGAAGACGAGGCGGTTGTGGAGATCGGTCTCGCCGATGTTCATCCGATCTTCTTCGGGCACGAGTTGGGTCACGCCGAGCGCCCGGCCGCGAGGAATAATGGTCACCTTGTGGAGCTTATCGACGCCTGGAAGCAGCCATGCACCGAGGGCGTGCCCCGCCTCGTGATAGGCCGTCATCGTCTTCTCACGACCCACGAGCACTTCCTCGCGCTTTGGCCCCATGAGCACCTTGTCGCGGGCGTGATCGAAGTCGTCGGCATCGACAGCGTTCTTGTCATGCCGCGTGGCCCAAAGAGCGGCCTCGTTGACGAGATTCCGGATGTCGGCGCCGGTGAGGCCGACGGTACCGCTCGCGAGCCGGTCGAGATCGACGTCACTGGCGAGTGGCACGCTTCGGGTGTGAACCTTGAAGAGCTCGACACGGGCCTTTTGGTTGGGGCGATCGACTGTGACGTGGCGGTCAAAACGGCCTGGCCGGAGGAGCGCCGGGTCGAGCACGTCCGGGCGGTTTGTCGCCGCGAGCACGATGACGCTCTCCGATGGGCTGAAGCCGTCCATCTCGCTGAGAATCTGGTTGAGCGTCTGTTCGCGTTCGTCGTGGCCACCGCCGAGGCCCGCGCCGCGAACCCGTCCCACCGCATCAATCTCGTCCACGAAGAGAATCGCAGGCGACGCGTCCTTCGCCGTCTTGAACATGTCGCGAACCCGTGAGGCGCCCACCCCCACGAACATCTGGATGAATTCGCTGCCCGAGATCGAGAAGAAAGGGACGCCCGCTTCGCCCGCGACCGCGCGGGCCAGGAGCGTCTTGCCCGTTCCGGGCGGTCCCATGAGGAGTACCCCCTTGGGCACACGGCCGCCGAGCCGCTGAAACTTCTTGGGGTCTTTCAGAAACTCCACGATCTCCTGGAGGTCGGCCTTCACCTGATCGAGGCCGGCGACGTCGGCGAAGGTCACCTGCGTGTCGCCGGCGGCATAACGCTTCGCGGGCGACTTGGAAAAACCGCCGAGGAAGCCGCCGGCTCCCCCGAGTGGGTCGCGGGCGCGGCGAAGCGTCATCCAGAAGCCCGCCATGAGGAGCAGCGGCACGAGGAGGTAGAGCCCCAGCAGAATGCCGGTGCCGTCGGAAGGTGGCTGCACCTCCATTCGGATGTCTGGATGTTCTTGGATCAGTCGGTCAAAACCTTCGCGAAGATAGGGCGTCAGGGTGATGCGAAACGTCTTCGTAGGCGGGCGGCCACCGATCTTCTCGGCGGGCAGCTCCTTGACAAACGTCCCCTCGATCTCGTCGCCGCGAATGAGAACCTGCGCCACGTTGCCGTCGCGGGCCTGCTTGACGAAGGCGTCGTAGCTGATCTCGACCCGTCCGCCACCCACGCTGCTGGTGAAAAACGTCGCCAAGGCCACCGCCGCGAGGACGATGAGCACAACGATCGGCACTCCGAGGGGCCTCCCAAAGACCGGTGACTTGCCGGACGGTTCTTCTGGAGATCGAGGGGCAGTGCTCATGGGCTCGATGGGTCGGTGGAGCTTCGGGAAATCGGCCACCCCGAGTGGGCAAACCGAGCGAGTCTCGTAGTGTAATGTATGCGGCTCATCACGGCAGTGTCGTGGCCAATCCGCGAAGGTGGAGTGTGGTGATGGAGGGCAACGAAGTCCGACGGCGAGGTGTGATCGCGATCACACGGCGAGAACACCTTTTTCTCGCGATCCGCCGAGGGCTTTCCGTAGCAGCCGGTGGCACGATTTGTTTCCCCGGCGGTCATATCGAGCCGGGCGAGACAGAAGACCAGGCTGTGGTGCGCGAGTGCCACGAAGAGCTCGCGGCGGTCGTGGAGCCGGGGACGTGCATCTGGCGAAGCGTGTCGCCGTGGGGCACGGAGCTTGCGTGGTGGACGGTGCGGCTCATCGGCGATCACGAGCTCGTGCCCCATCCTGTCGAGGTGGCCGAGATTCTCTGGCTTTCAATCGAGGAGATGCTCGCTGACACCACGCTCCTCGAGGGCAATCGCCTGTTTCTCGAGGCAGTGCGAGACAAACGCCTGATCGTCTAGCAGCGTCACTCTTCGGGTGGCGTATCATGTGGAAAGATCACCCCCTGCGGCTCTTGCGGAGGTGGGAGCTGCGGCGGATTGGCGGCCGAGTCGAGCAGGTTCCTGAAGCGGTTGGGCTCCACCGGCACTTCCGCAGTGGCCTGCTGCACCGCGGGATCCACCACGGTGTTTTCGGTTGCCTTCACGCGGGTGAGCCAGCCATCGAGCGTGGCCCGTTCCTTTGGCGAGAGTGGCGGCGCGACGAGCGAGGGGAGTTTTGCTGACGTCGGGTGCCGCGAGGCGAGGAGGAGGGCGATCGTTGCAGCGTCGCGCTGCGGCCCCACGGCGTCGAGGAAGGACCGCATGTTGGCGAGGGTGCTTCGGCGGTCCATGCCGGCCCGCATGTTTCGGCGGACGAACTTCGGCGCAGGGCTTTCCTCGCCACCATGGCAGGCTCCCGCCGCGCATCGGTTCACGAGGAGCGGCTGCACGCGACGGGTGAACTCGGCAACGAGCTCGGGCGGAAGGTCGGCGGCCGCTGCGGTGAACGGCACCATCACCAAGAAAGCGGGGAGCCAGCGACGGCTTCCTTTGCCGCGGGTGGTGGTTGGCCAACGAATGAGTGTAATGCGTCCTTTCATGGATCGGCTCCGTGGCGGGGGCTCACGAGCGGGGACCGTAGGGATGTCACCGTCGAGGTTCAAGGCGAATCCTGGCATCGACTCTCTTGTGACAGGGGGGCGGTGGGCCCTACACTCCCATGGCGTTGTATGCCCTCCCGAGTCCCAGGCCCCCAAGTCCCCGAAAGCCCCGCCGTCCATGGAAAAGACGTTTGTCATGTTCAAGCCCGATTGTCTTGAGCGAGGGCTCGTTGGGCAGATTCTCTCTCGGTTTGAAGCCAAGGGGCTCAGGCTTGTTGCTATGAAGATGCTTCGGATCACGCCGGCGGTCGCGCGGCAGCATTACGCCGAACATGTCGAGAAGCCGTTCTACCCGGGGCTCGAAGCGTTCATCACGGCCTCACCTGTCGTGGGGTGCGTCTTGGCTGGCCCGGAGGTGATCCGCGTGGTTCGCGAGATGCTCGGCGCCACCAGCGGCCTCAAGGCAGCGGCTGGCACAATCCGCGGCGACTTCTCGTCGAGCCGACAGATGAACCTCGTGCATGCCTCCGATTCACCTGAGTCGGCGGCCCGCGAGATCGGAATCTATTTCGAGGCGTCCGAGATTCAGGCATGGGACCCCGCGCTCGCCTGCTGGTATCAGGCACCTGGCGAGTGCTGAAACCATTCCGTGAGTCTCATGAGCCTTCTTGTTTTCGGCCACCGCAATCCCGATACCGACGCGATCTGTTCGGCGATCGCCTACGCCGACTACCTGCGTCGATCGGGGCGGCCCGAGGCGATCGCGGCCTGCTGTGGGCCGCCGAATCAGCGGACGGAATTCGTGCTGCGGCGTGCTGGCCTCCCCGCACCTCGCATCGTCATGGATGTGCGGCCGCAGCTCGAGGCGATCTGTCGTCGTGATCCGCCGACGGCGGCGCTCGGCGACTCGTTTCATACCGTCTACCAGCGGATGAAGGATGGCGACCTGCGGGCGATTCCGGTCGTCGATTTGCACGGCCGCGTCGTGGGCATCGTTTCGGTCCTCTCGCTCATGGATCTCTTCTTTCGTGATGCGGCCGACGCCACGCGGGCTCGCACCGTGGAGACGTGTCTCACGACGATGTGTGACGTGCTCGGTGGATCGTTTCAGCACGAGGTTCAGCCGAGCCAACGAGACGAGTTGCTCGTGATGGTGGGCGCGATGAGCTCCGAGGGCTTTACGGAACGGATGGAGGCGTACCCGGCCCGTCGGCTGGTCGTGGTTTGTGGAGATCGGGCCACGATCCAACTGCCCGCGATCGAGCACGGCGTGCGGGCGATCGTGGTGACGGGCGGGTTTCGCTTGTCGAAGGGGCTTGTGGAGCTCGCGCGGGCTCGTGATGTCTCTGTGATCCTGAGTCCATTCGACACAGTCAATACGACGCTGCGGCTCAAGTCGTCGCAGTTCATCGATCCCGTGGTCGAGACAGACGTGCTCACGCTCGCGGCTAAGTCCACGGTCGCGGAGGTTCGCGGCATGGTGGAGCGTTCGACCCAGCCGGTGTTTCCGGTGGTGCGGGATGACGGCGGGCTCGTGGGGCTGGCGTTCAAAAGCGACGTGCTCAATCCGCCGAAGCCGCGGCTCGTACTCGTGGATCACAACGAACTTGCCCAGGCAGTGCCGGGCGCGGATGAGGCCGAGATCGTAGAGGTGCTCGACCATCACCGGCTCGGAGGTGGCCTCAAGAGCACCCAGCCGATTCGGTTCGTGATGGAGCCGGTGGGATCGACGTGTACGCTCGTGGCTCGTCAGTTTCGCGCGGCTGGGGTCGAGCCCGAGCAGGCGATCAGCCTCTGCATGGTCTCGGGGATCATTTCCGACACGCTTCACCTTCGGTCACCGACGACGACCGATGTAGACCGTGACATGCTCGCGTGGCTCGCGCCGAGGTGCGGTGAGAATCTCGTCGCATATACGAAAGAGTTCTTCGAGGTTGGTTCGGCGCTTCGATCGAAGCCGCCTGCCGAGGTCATTCGTGAAGACTGCAAGGAGTTCACCGAGCATGGCGTGCGATTCTCGATCTCACAGATCGAGGAGACAGGATTCGATCTCTTCTGGGAGCGGAAAGAGGATCTTCGAGGAGCACTCGAGGAGTTTGCCCGTCGCCAGGGCCTCGACTTCTCGGCGCTCTTGATCACTGATGTCGTGAGCAACGGCTCGCTGCTTCTCCTCTCGCGAGAGTCAGAGGCCTGGGAAGAGATCAACTATCCGCGACTCGACCGTGGGCTCTACGAACTCGAGAATGTGGTGAGTCGCAAGAAGCAGCTTCTGCCGCTTGTGAGCCAGGTGCTCGCCGACGGCTGAAGCCTTCGCGTGGATCAGCGAAGCTTGGCGGCGGGCGTGTCGGCTGCGAGCCGATCGATCATGTCAGAGCATGCCCGTTCGACCGCGGTTTGCCACTGCGACTCGGCGAGTCCGTCGTTCATCTCGGGCCGTGCGTGGGCAAAGATCACATCGCGGGCGCTGACGACGATCGCGCCGAGACCGTCAGCATGAAACGCGCCCCGAACGTCGGCGGCCCGGCCTCCTTGGCGGCCGAAGCCGGGTACGAGGATCCATGTATGTGGCATCGTGTTTCGGAGGTCATCGAGCTGCCTGGGCCACGTGGCACCAACCACGGCGCCGACGGCGCCGTACGGGCCGCCATGGGCGGTGCGGGCAGCGAGGGTTTCGACGCCAGCGGCCACGTGTTCATAGATCGTTCGTGCATCGCTTGGGAGATCCTGAAAATCCTTACTGCCGGGGTTTGATGTCTTGACGAGCACGAAGATGCCCGCGCCGCGATCGGTAGCCGTTGTGACAAACGGCTCGATCGAATCGAGCCCCAGATAGGGATTCACCGTCAGGGCATCGGCAGCCCAGGGCCCCGCGAGCCATCCCGCCGCGTAGGCCTTGGCGGTTGATCCGATGTCTCCCCGTTTCCCGTCGGCGAGCACGAGGAGGCCTGCAGCGCGGGCGTGGGCGATCACGTCGGCGAGCGCTGTCATGCCGTGGGGCCCGAGGGCCTCGAAGCAGGCGAGTTGGGGTTTGACGACGGGCACGAGGGGCGCGATGGCGTCGATCACATGCTTGCAAAACTCGGTGAACATGTCGGCGAGCGCGGCGGTATCGCTTGGTGAGATGCCCGCAGCTCCGAGGGCCGGCGGAAGCGACTCGTGACGTGGATCGAGGCCGATGCAGGCGGGCGTTTTCCTTGCGAGAATCGCCGCGGTAAGCCGGGTGGCGAAGGAGAGCGGTGCGGCGGCGGGGGGCATCGCAGCGGGCGTTGAACGAGGAGTGGTGAGTTGGGAGTGGGGTGGCATAGCGATGGTTGATTTGGACGGTGGTGAGGCCGAGGCGTGCGGAGCGCGTATGGCGTTTGTATCGTGTATAGGGATCGTGGCGTCTTTGGGAAGCTCGTGTTGAAGCCGGTGGGGAATTCTGGGATAGTCTGACTGCCGAGGGATGGTGATGCGAGAGCATGGTCATCGCGAGGCGGATTCGGGGCGTGGCGCAGTTTGGCTAGCGCGCTTGACTGGGGGTCAAGAGGTCGCAGGTTCAAGTCCTGTCGCCCCGACTTGTTTGAGACTGAAAATAAAGGGTTTTTGGCCCGGCCGCAAGGTCGGGCCTTTTTCTTTGAATGGCACGGCGCTACCTCGGCGCTACCGGGGAGCGGAACCATCTATAGGGGCCTTTTGCGGGTTCCGAGCGATTCTGGCACAGTGGCTTCAGAGGCAGTGTCGGAGTCAGGGCGAGAACTAGTCCTTGGTCTCGTTGCGGTCGGTTCTGGATACCCTCGCTGAACGCAGGCTCTCGGGTGGCCGATCCGACTGTGGGTTCCTCCCCCGTCGTGGAAACCCGGTGGTCTCGGCGTAGAGTTCAGTAAGAGGGCCGCTGAGAGACGATAGGAAATACAGGAATCGACCTCCGAGTCCAGCAGGATCGGTGGCTCGTAAAAGGGTGGAAAATCATGGCAAGCGACGTTTTTCAGCTCCGGACGGCCAAGAGCCGGGTTTCCGAGTACGAGCATGAGTTCGACGACTTGGCCGTACGGTGCGCCGAGGC
>JBGTGN010000041.1:0-12927 GCA_041746715.1 Pirellulales bacterium
GACCGTGACATTGATCCGCACCGGGAGCACGAGCACTGCGGACAAATTGACTTTATTGCCGACGATCAACTTTCTCATTGATCCCATCGTCCAGCGGATCGCGCCGGAGACGCATTTCTTCATCGACTCCGGATCGCCCCCTTCGTTGGCGCGATTCGACGGGCCGCGCAACTACGCCGGCCAACGCATGTGGCTCGAGTAAAGTCGATGCGTTCAAGATGGCATTCCAGGTCGTCGATGACACGGCCGTTGCCGATCAGCGTGTTGTCCACATCGAGCAGGAACGCGGGTTCGATTCGCCGTGTATGCACGGTTTGCCCTCTATTCCGTCGCAAAAACCCGGGACAGTCGTAACATAGCGGCTTCGATGCCCGTGCGATCGTGCAACGAGGCGATCGTTCTCTCGGCGACATCGGCAATCAGTTCCGCTTGTTGTCGCAGTGATTGCCTTCGTCGAGGGTTCGCCGTCTGGCCAGCGATGATTTCCACAGCGTGAAGCAATCGCGCGAGAACCGCGACATTGCCCGCGGCATTCTGCCGGATCTGGTCAAAGGCCTCGGCCAACAGGCTCGCGAAGCTCGGGCCTCGGACAATCACGCGAAGCTCCCCTTGGTCCATGCGGTGGACAGTCGCAATTGGTCGCGACGCTAGCCGGACGAGGATCGCCGCCAGGGAATTCACGCACATCACCGCTGTAGTGGTGTCGTTGATGCCAGGCGACAGCGCTTTCAGGGCGATGTCCACGAGTTGCCGAATGCCAAAGCTGGCATCCTGTTCCACCGTGCGATGGCTGCTGATGACATAGGCTGCATCGAGCTCGTCCGCTGTTTCTTCTTTCAATCCCCCCGGGTCGGCCAAAGAAATAAGGGGTGTTCCCTCGACGACGAACTCGCCGATTCCGCATTCCATGCGCACGATGGTCCCGCGTTCTCGGGCGAGATCCAGCAGCGAGTCCCCGTTGATACTTTGAATGTAACCGGTCTTTCGTGACGGAACGGCAAACCAAGCCTGCTCCGGGAAAGACGCCAGGTCGCCGTCCGCGTCGTCCTCAACGTCATCACCCATCCCCTGGGGAAACAATTGATCTACAGCAGCAATGGTCTCCTGTGCGGCCGCGGAAATAATGCTTGACGACTGGATGGACATCGAAATGTAGTGAATGAAAAAAATCAGATAGCCGATGCCGACGAAAGCCAGGATCAAGCCTCCCAGCACCGCCAGCGACGGGACAAACGCACCTTCGTCACCGCCTCGAATGACCCTGAGCACTACCAGGCAGTACGCGAAGATGCCCAGGAACACGCCGAGCACCGTCTGATTATTACGGTCGCGCATGAAGTTGCGCAGGACCCGCGACGTGTACTGACTGGACGTCAACGACAGGGCCACGATCGTGATGGAGAAGACCACCCCGGCCACCGTGATCATCGAACTGGCGACGGCGGTGAGCAGGCCGCGGGAACCATCCGCACCGGCGCCGAAGAGCAGCGGCCAGCGCGAGACTACCTGCAGCTCAGCGGTCGAGTCGATCCCTATCAGGACCGTGGCGAGGCCCACAGATGCCAGAACGATCACTGCCGGTACGAACAAGAAGCTCGATCGCGTGGCTCGCCACAAATCTTGTAGTTTTGTCGTCATTCTTCGCTACTTTGTGGTTGTGATTCTGCTTCATTCGGCTGGCTCTTGGAGGTAGCTGTGCCGGTAGCAACCGGTAGGAGATTCTCGCCGCCCTTCAATAGTGGGGCCTGCCGCGCCTGTTCCTCGAGGACGACGGCTTCGCTGTATAAGCCGGCTTCTGCCTCCGTGGACACCGTAGCGAGTTCTTCGTGCGGCGATTCGGGAGCGAGCCCTGTTCCAGGCATGGCACCCTGCATTTCTGCCTGTTGCCCATCGAGCACGGTGACGGAGATGCCGTGCGGGACGACAATCTCTCGGGCTTCGTCGGGCATCGAGATGCCATGTTTCTGAAAGGCGAGCTTTACCAGCCGAATCACCGACGACCGCACTTTCAACCAACTGTGTTCGCGGCCGTTGAGCCAAAAGTAGACGCGCAGGTTGATTGTTGCCTGCCCCAGGCTGTCCACCAACACCGAGGGCTCGGGGTTGTTCAGAACGGCTGGATGGTCCGCCAGGACCTTGCGTGCAATCTCCTGGGCGTCGTTGATCGAATCAGCATAGCCGATGCCGACGAAGAAGTCGTCGCGCCGGTTGGAGTTGGTCGTGAAGTTGCGGAGATTGCTCTTGTAAACGGCTGCGTTTGGGATCTGCACGAGATTGCCGTCGAGAGTCATCAAGATCGTCGTTCGCACGTTCAACTGCTGCACGTACCCAGTCACGCCGGCAAGCTCGACCAAGTCGCCCATCTCGAACGGCCTCTGCATACTGAGGAAGATGCTTGCCAGAAAGTTCTCGGAAATGTCGCGGAAGGCGATTCCAACTGCGAGACCGATCAGACCGGTGCCACCGACGACCGTCAACGCCAGTTGCGTCAGGCCAGAGACTCTTAGAACGATATAGAGGCCGAACAGGAAGACGAGAACGCCTCCTCCCCGAGCGATCACATTTCGCAGCAGGCTCGCTCGAATCCGTCGACGAAGGAACGTCCGGGCTCCTCTTGTCGCCAGCACGCCGGCCCCCGCCGACAGGGCGAGGATGAACAGGCCAAAGGCGAAGAAGGGAAGGGAGCGGACAAAATCGCGCCATAACACCAACAGTCCGCTCCACGTCGGACGGAAATCCCAGACCGGCGTTTCGAGCACCTCCATCCGGTTGACCACGGCTACGACATCCTGGGTGTTGCTCGCCAGATCGCCGGCCCACTTTCTGAAATCAGTGGACTCCACCAAACCGTTGAGAAATACGACTCCTTCCTCGACCCGGACATTTGGGTCGGTGAACCAGTCTGTGGCCTCCAGCACGCTCTGGAGTCGCTTGCGGATCTCTTCATCTCGCGCGACCGGCGTGACGTCCACCTTCGCGGGCGCAAGGGAGATTTCTTCTTTGGTGGAGATGGACGGTTTCTGCAGTTCCCCGGCTTTGCCGACTGGTTCCTGCGCCACTACCGTTGAGGCCAGCGCGCCACACACGGAACTGAGCAGCAGCGATCGAAGAATCAGTTTATAGCCGTGATAGGGCGATCGCTGCATGGCAACATTTTCCTCTCAGGGGCGCTATCCGGACAGCCACTCCAGGGTATGCCATGTTCGTTGTTGACCGACCAAATGGGATGACTCGAAGTGAGGTTCATGAGGCTGTTCGCCGCTGGCCAGGCAATGGGCGGCCAGCGGCGAACCGCTTTCAACGACTCGGCAGCCTGGCGCTCAGGCCAAAGTTCGGACGCTTTTCTCCCGGTCCCATTGCCGCGTCTTGGCCGCCGCAATGAACGCGTCCACGTTGCTGGTGTCCACCACGCCGGCATCCTGTCCGATGTCCGCTGCTTTCAAGAGCGCCTGACCGCCGCGGTCGGCGGCGATGGCCTTGAGATGACCGAAGGCGTCGCGCACGAAATCAATTGCGGCGGCCTCCGTGGTCAGGGCTTTCGCCCCAGCCTCGGAGAGAATGACGGCGACTGCGTCGAACAACACGGAAGGTGATCCTGCCAGTTGGCCGTCCGCCGCCAACATCGAGCCATCGGCCAGCTTCGCGCCGCCGATTTTGGGCGCGATGATCTTCACGGTGGCACCCGCATTGGTGGCAGCCTTTTTCAACTTTTTGATGGACGCGCCGTCGGAACCGTCCGTGATCAGGATGCCAACTGCCCGTCCCTGGAGCGTGGCGATCATCTTCCCGATTATCTGCAAGGCGGGTGAAGGCTTCATCTGCTTCACAGGGGCTGCGGTCTTCGGCGCATCAGGAAGTGTGGCTAGGGCAAGCCCTGCGGCGACCCGCTTGGCGAGGTCCTCTTCGATGTGTCGCAGATGGCCGACCATCGCCTCACGAATGTGGGGATGTTCGACTTTGGAAAGCTCGAACACGAGAGCGGAGGCGATGTGCGCCTGCTCGTGCACGGTCTGGCTGATGAAGAACTGCCGGGCCTGGCTGTAGTGATCGGCAAAGCTCTCGGGACGGATGCGGCCTTTCTCACCAGATTCAGTGACGGTGGCGGAGCGAAAGCCGGTGGCAGGATCTTCTCGCGGTGAATCCTCCGAAAGCGAGTTGGGTTCGTAGGCAACGCGACCGACCGGCTGCGCCATCTGCATTTTGCCATCGCGCTGGAGATTGGAGAACGGACACTTGGCCGCGTTGATCGGAAGCTGGTGAAAATTGGGCGTGCCGAGACGTGACAGCTGCGTGTCCAGATAAGAAAATAGACGGCCCTGCAGCAGGGGATCGTTCGAGAAATCAATCCCCGGCACGACATGCGAGGGGCAATACGCAACCTGCTCGGTTTCCGCGAAGAAATTGTTCGGCCAACGGTCCAGCACCATGCGACCGATCACTTTCAAAGGCACCAATTCCTCTGGAATCAGCTTGGTCGCGTCCAGATGGTCGAACGGAAATTTGTCCGCCTCCTCCTGGGTGAACAGTTGCACCGCGAACTCCCACTCGGGGAAATTACCCGCGGAGATGGATTCGAACATGTCGCGCCGGTGGAAGTCTTGATCCGCGCCGGCAATCTTGACCGTCTCGTCCCAGATGGTGGACTGCAAACCGAGCTTGGGACGCCAGTGGAACTTGACGAAGGTGGATTCACCAGCTGCGTTGATCAGCCGGAAGCTGTGTACGCCAAAGCCTTCGATCATCCGCAGCGAACGCGGCAAAGTGCGATCGGACATGATCCACATCACCATGTGCATGGATTCTGGTGTCAGCGATATGAAATCCCAAAAGGTGTCATGCGCGGTCGACGCTTGCGGAAAGCCGCGGTCGGGCTCCATTTTCACCGCATGAACGAGGTCGGGAAACTTGATGCCATCCTGAATGAAGAAGACCGGGATATTGTTTGAGACCAGATCCCAGTTGCCGTCCTTGGTGTAAAACTTGACGGCAAATCCGCGCACGTCACGAGGAGTGTCCACCGAACCCGAGCCCCCTGCGACGGTGGAGATGCGAGTGAACACGGGGGTCTTCTCGCCTACCTCGGTCAGTATCTTGGCCATGGTGTATTTTTTCAACGAGGCGGTGAGTTCAAAGAACCCGTGCACGCCCGTCCCTCGCGCGTGGACGATTCGCTCTGGAATACGCTCATGATCGAAGTGGGTGATCTTTTCGCGAAGAATGAAATCCTCCAACAACGCGGGGCCGCGCGTATTGGCCGCGAGCGAGTTTTGATTGTCGGAGATCGTCACGCCTTGGTTGGTGGTGAGCGGGGGGTGTGCTCCACCTGCGATCTGGTGAAGTTCACCGCCGGCGGCCTGTTGTGAATCTCTGGCGATTGCCGAGGCTTTTTTCTGTTTGGGCTTTCCAGAATTACTGATCGGCGCCTTCTTCTTCATGATGATCTATCCCTCTCATTCTCTGCTTTCAGTTGGAGAAGTGATTTGTTGCAGGGGCAGTGGCGAATTGATTGGGGCTGGATGTAGATCATTTGTTCGCGGACACGTTCTCGTGGAGAGCCTTTCGTGAGAGCCGATCCAAGTCGGCGTCGGTTACCATCGGAAGAAAGCGCGTTCGATAGAGTTCGTCGTGCAGGATGCTCACGATGGCCACCAGCGGGGCCGCCACCAAAACTCCCAGCACCCCGAACGCAGCCACGCAAAGGAGCATGGAGAAGATCACCGCCAACGGATGTAGATTCATCCCGTGCGCCATGACGAATGGGACAATCACGTTGTTCTCCAAGGCTTGAATCCCCAGGTAGGCGAGCGCCACCCAAAGCGGGGTCATGCCGCCTTCGCCAAAAGCGAGCAACAAGGCCGGCACGGCGCTGAGCAGTGGACCCAGATAGGGAACCGCGGCAAAGATTCCCGCTATCAGCCCCAACACCATCGCATCCATGAAGCCGAAGAAGGGCCACATGAGCAAAAACGACAGGAGTCCAATCGTCACCATCCCCAGGAGCGTCGCTCCGGCCCAGCGGGGAACAAATTCCCCAATGCGTTGCACAATGGTCAGGGTTTGATCGTGGTGACGATCGGGTACGACGGAAAATATGGCGGCAAAGATCGGGCGGGGATTCATCAGCGTATAGATCACCCCGAAGAACACAGTCACCAACACAATCAGAATCTGGGCGGCGTTGAACGCCACGGCTGTGAAGCGCCCTGCGACTCCCTCGAAGATTTGGCTGAGATTGGAGCGCACCGATGCCGATTCTACTTCTTGTGCCTGCTCCGGCTCCGCTTTGGGCAAGGCCTTTTCGGCGGCGGCGGGCTCCGCTTCAAACTCGCTCGCTGCGGCCTCTTCCTGGGCGATTTCCGTGGTGACTTCCGCCTGTAATTTCTTCTCTGAGCTCACGGCTTGTCGTTCCAGTTTGATCAGGGGCTTTTGCAGCCGTTCCCAGTAATCGGGCAGTTGATTCGCGAGGTTTGTGAAGGAATCCGTCATCGGTACGATGAAAGCCCAACTCGTCAGAGCCATGAGCCCAACCACGCCCAGCGTGAGCAGTGCCGCAGCGCCCTTTCTCCCTCCCGTCCACGCCCGCATCCGGGTGATGACCGGATTGACCGCGAGGGAGATCAGGAGAATGAGCAGCAGCGAGAGCAGAATGGGCGACAGCAGCGCGAAGGTCTGGATGAATATCAAGAGGGCCGCGGCCAGCAGTACATAGAACAACGCCGAAGGACGCTTCGCTGCGGATCTTGCTTGCTTGGGCAGGGCTTGTTCCGCTGCTTTCATGGAAGCCTCGAGGCGCCGTTTATTTCTATTGGTCCCGCCGAAGCCGTAGGGCTAACGGATCGAATTGGACTCAGAAACTGATGGTTTCGATTCGACGCGTGACTCAACTCAAGACGTTGCTGATGGTGCGCATTTCTGGTTCATCGTGTACTGTCTCAGGTTCGCTTGCGCGGGCGGAGCGCAATAGTCTCCGCCCGGCATCGTTCACGTGCAGCCGCGCAGCAGGAAGAAGCCGAGGAGAATCGGGATGGGGATTCCGAGAATCCACAACAACATCCACCCAATGGCGCCAGTCTGTTCAGACATTCGCTTCATTTGATTTCACTCCTCGCGGTCCGACTTAATTCTCAACGGACTGCTAGCCAAAATGGGGACTTGATCGGCTCGCAGCCGATCAAGTCCCCGGTCGATTTAATCACGTGCCGAGCGAGGTGGGTCAGGCGTGGGCTGCGTGTTTCACAGAGGTCATTCCCGTGTAGGAGATGTCCTCGGCTCCTTCGCGCTCGAAGATGTCCTTCGCTCGATCCACCGCATCGCCATCCACCGCGTGTGCGGAGATGAGAATGTTTCCCTCGCGAATCTTGCCCTCGTACTGCCGGGCTTCGTACTCGGGAATCCCGAGCCCGACGAGCGCCCCGGTGATCCCACCTGCTGCCGCCCCAACGGCGGAGCCGGCGAGCGCGGCCATGATCGGCCCCGCTGCGATGAACGGGCCAACTCCGGGAATGGCCAGCGCACCGATACCCACCAACCATCCCAATCCGCCGCCCACAACAGCGCCCGTACCCGCTCCGGCCGCGGCACCTTCGGGCGCCTTGGTATGTTGCTCGTGCGCGAAGTCCCGCGTGCCAGTCTTGTCCGGGAAAAGCACCGAGATGTCGTTTCCCGAAAAACCCGCCGCCTTGAGTTGATTGGCGATTCGCTCCGCCTGGGGCTCGGTCTTCGCTATGCAGATAACTGATTTGTCGGACATGGTAATCCCTTTCTTCCACCCGTGAACAACAGGCGGAATCTGTTGGTTTCTAGTTGGCTATCTCGATCAGATTGTCGACGCGCGTGACGCCCGCGACACTCTGGGCTATTCGGCCGATGTTCGCCTTCTCCTCAGCGTTGGCCACGGGTCCGCGCAACGTGACCACACCCTTGGAGGTGATGATCTTGATGTTCTGCGCGTTGATAGAAAGCGAGTCGTCCGCGACCACTGATTTGCGGATCTTCTGGGTCACATCGAGATCCGCCTGCGAATTCGACTGATCCCCACTCGTCTTTGAGTCCTTGTGGTCGGCCGCATTACGCGCCGAGTTGTCCGCTTCAGGCACCGAGTCGTTCGCTGCCCGCCCAACGCTGTCCGCAGCACGCACCGAGCTGTCCTCTGCACGCACTGGGTTGTCCGCACGCACCGCGTTGTCCGCACGCCCTGTGTTGTCCGCCGCCTGGCCGCTCTCACAAGCGGACAAGAATGCCAGGCCGCCGATGAACAGAATCACGATTGCAAAGTTCTTCATGTTTTCCTCTCTGAGTGCGTTACACGCACTCTCTTGGGACGATGGACTACTTCCGTCCGACGTTGACCTTCGTTCCATCGCCCGCGTTCCTCGCCACTTTCGCGCACGGCCGTCGCCACGTTTGTCGTCGGAACCTCGCGTTGCGACGCACGCCGCTCAAGTGGTTCTGCCTTTGAGCTTGTCTGTTTATACCTCGCTCTGAAGGCCGTCGTAATATCGGCATATTACGCGCGTGGTTTCGCGTGGTAGCGCTACGCTGTCGAGCGCCGGTCAAGTGGCCTCGCGTGCTACGTGCACTGCGGCAATCACGGCCAAGAACTCCGAGACACGCAGGCTATCGACACTGCGGACAACCTGGTGAGCGCAAGTACGGCGCGCCGGATCGGTGAGGAACCCGTGGAGAAGCGCCACTATTGGCGCTTCGTCGCCCCATGGCGGCAGCCGACGCGCAGGGCGGTCGCCGAGCCGTGACGACCTCGCGGTCGTTGGTCAGGTGCGCCAGCGGTCTTGGGCCGCTGGCACTGTTCGCCGTCGCGTTGACGCGACGATCGTCAGCGCGGGGCCGATGGCAGGAAGCGCCCGATCAGGTCGGCGTCGGGCCGCCGAAACGCGACGAAGTAGCCGCTGTCGTTGCCGGCGACCGCTACGCCGCTGTCCACTGGCCCGGCGTCCAGCACAAACGTCTCACCCTGGACGCCCTCGGCGTCGAACCGGACCGCTTGTAACTCGTCCCCGTTGACCCAGGCCACAAGAAACCCATCTTCCGTCGCCGCCGCTCCTCCCAGGCGAAGTGCTCCCTCCTCATCACTCGTGATCGCCGACGCCGCGCCCGTGTCAGAATTCCTGCCCTCAGAGTCGATAAAGCGACCGCGGATCTCATTTCGCATCTCCGACTGCCAGACGACGAGAAAGTTGCCGTAGTGCGCCGCCACAGCGACCTTGCCTGAGAAATCGCCCCCCGACTCGACGAGAAGCCGTTCGAACGCGCCGTCCCGCAGCAGGGCTCCTGCGATCATCGGCTTGCTGAACCCGCCGTTGAGAGCAGACGCAACCGTCGCCTCGCTCCACGCAGCCAGAGTCGCGGCGCCATTCCACGCCGCCGCGGGAGGGGATATCGGGACGATGGCGGACATTGGGATGGGCCCCGGAGCCGAGCGTAGTCCGATTCGTTCGCCACGGTCGTAGCCCTCGCCATTGTCGATCAGTACTTGTACATCGACCGAGACGCGGAGCGGACACGGTGCGAGCGGAGAGAACCTGCGTGCGCACATGGTTTGCGTGTAGAGCGTGAGGATCTCCCCGGCGCCACTCGCCATTGCCGATGGCTCTCTCGGCGCGAAGTCTCCAAATAGCGGCGAACTGGACTCTTTCAACAACTCCCCCGGTCCGAGCAGATCGCCCGCGGACGAGACGCGCTGGGTCCACAGCTCGTAGATACCCTCGGAAGCAGAGGAGACGAAATTGCGATTGCCGTTGAACGAAACAGCGTATGCAGTACCGTCGAAGGCGATGGCCGGCGCCCAAAAGGTCGCCTCGATCTCCGGAAGGTCGAGATCCTCGCCGTTCCGGTCCTTCGCCGACGCGCTCAGAATGATCGGCGACGCGTCGATCACGTCTCCGAGAGGGTCGAGCCGCTTGCCGAGTACTTCCCCGCTCGCAGCGTAGGCAACGAGCCAAGAGGTACCATCGGAACCGATGGCGATCCCACTGGGGGACGTCTCGCGCGCCAGTACAATCGGCCCGTCGGGCGGCGACGGCACTGAGCTGGGCGTTGCCGTCGGCACGGCGGTGGGAGTCGACGAGGAAGTTGGAGGCGCGCTCGCGGTGAACGACGGTGCGACGGTGGCGCTTGGAGTTGCCACTGGCGCAAGTCCGTCGTCGTCACTGTCACATCCGACGAGAGTCGACGCGGCCAACAGAGCGGCACATCCAAGGGAGAACATCCTCGACCACCAGCGCAGCATTGTCGACCTCCTGACGGAACCGGCTCTGTGCACGCCAGCGTTTCAGCCGACGTTGTCACGGTGCTGTCTGTACCCCATACACCGGTCGCGCGAACGCCAGCAACAGAAGTTAGCCTTGATCTGACAATAATTCGACGATCACACCAGGCGGTTTGCGCCGTGAATCATTGCCAGGCAGCCCGTTGAGTAACACGATGCAGGGCTGTCAACTGTCTTAAAGTGGATCGCCATCAGGGCGGTCCAGGTTCTGCCGCCCCCCAAACGTAGTACTACGCGCGTAGTTGTTCGCTCTGCAATGAACATCGCCGTGGTGCTTATAATCCACTAATCTGAGGAAGCGCCCGCGAAAGTGCGCGTCAAATGGAGACATTGAGCGGTAGTCCAGACGTGAGGATTCGACAAAGTGTCGTTGCGAAGGCGACTCCGAAACGCATCTCTGGAGTATGTGTGACAACGGCTTCAAGAGGCCTCTCCGCAGAATTCATGAATTTTGCGGGCTAGGTGTATCCACTGGGCGAGGTTTGAGATGGTTCGTATCAACTCGAGTGCTCTGAACGGCGACGGGCAGGTCGAAGGCAATGCCGGCGCGATTGCGACCGTTCCATCGATGCCGCTGCGGTTGCTGATCATCGACGATGACGACAACGACGAGCGGCTGATCGTGCGCGAGTTGCGGCGCAGTGGCTATCAAGTGAGCTGGGAGCGCGTCGACACCGCAGCGTCGCTCGAGAATGCCCTGCGGAAAAATTGGGACGTGGTCACGTGCGATTGGGTCATGCCAGCGTTCTCGGCACCGGAGGCCCTGAATATCCTTTCGCAGCACGAGGCGGCGTGTCCCGTGATCATCGTCTCTGGCCAGGCTGCTGAAGAGGTGGCCGTAACCGCGATGAAGGCCGGCGCGTGCGACGTCGTCAGCAAGTGGAACCTGGTACGCTTGGGGCCGGCCATCGAGCGCGAGTTGCGTGAAGCGGCGGCGCGACGGGCGGGTCGACGAGCGGAGAAGGCGCTCAAACTGTCCGAGTTGCGCTACCGGCGACTCTTCGAGTCTGCCAAGGACGGCATCATCATCATGAATGCCGACAGCGGCCGGATCATCGACGCGAACCCGTTCCTGCTCAAGTTGCTCGACTATCGTCTCGAGGAACTGGTGGGGCAGGAGCTTTGGGAGATCGCTCCCTTTCGCGATATTGCCGCGAACAAGGAGGCGTTTCATAAGCTCCAGGCCGAGAAGTACATCCGATACGAGCATCTTCCGCTGGAGTCCAAGAACGGTCGGCGGACCGACGTTGAGTTCGTCAGCAACGTCTATGACGTGGATGGCGACCGCATCATCCAATGCAATATTCGCGATATTACCGCGCGCCGGCGAATGGAGCTGGAGATCGCATCCTTGACGGAGGGGCTCGAGCGGCGAGTTCGCGAGCGAACGATCGAGGTCGATGCGCTCAACGCCGAGCTGGCTACCTTCAGCCAATCGGTTTCGCACGACTTGCGCGCGCCGTTGCGCCACATCGAGAGCTTCAGCAAGCTGTTGATGGAGGACTACGCGGACAAGCTCGACGGCGAAGGGCGGGACTACTTGACGCGCATCGCGGGCTGCGCGGCTCGCATGGGACAGCTCATCGCCGACCTCCTCAAGCTCTCCCAGACGACGCACGGGCAGATGGCGTTGGAGTCGGTCGACCTCAGTGCCATCGCTCGTTCAATTATCGCCGAGCTGCGCCGGGGGGAACCGAATCGACGAGCGGACGTCATTGTCGCACCGGAGGTGGTCGTCGAGGGCGATCCTCACCTGCTCGCCTCGGTGATGGAGAATCTCCTCGGCAATTCCTGGAAATACACCAGCCATCACCCGTCGGCCCGCATCGAGTTTGGAATGACAGAACGCGACGAGGGTCGCGTGTATTTCGTACGCGACGACGGCGCCGGGTTCGACATGACAAAGGCTGGAGATATCTTCGGCGCCTTTCAGCGTATGCACGACGTCAGAGAGTTTGAAGGCACGGGTATCGGCCTCGCGACGGTGCAACGCATCGTACACCGCCACGGCGGCGAGGCATGGGCCGAGAGCGAGGTTGAGCGGGGCGCGACGATCTACTTCACGATCGGATCTCCGGGCACCGCGGTCGAGGGACTTCAATCATCGCCCGCGTGAGATCGTCAGCCGCGCGTGATACCGGGATTCAATCTTGTCGCCGTGTATCCGTTCGCTGACGGCTGTCTGGTGATCGCACGACCGCCCGGGTATATGGGCTGTTGCCAACGGCCTTGGGTTCAACAGCGTGCGAGATACGTGCAAGGTGTTTCCGATCAAGCGATCCGCCCTACAGCGAGTCTAGGTGAACGCCGGTACGAAGATGATCACCACCTTCGATGAAGCCCGAGCGGCCGTGCTCACCGGCGCCGCCCCCGCCGTCGCGGCTAGCCTACTGGTCGCGTCGATGACCCCTGAGGAGAGGCTGTGGTGCCTTGACGGTGACGTGCCTTTCTGGGCCGGCCTGCGGTTCCTGAGTGAAGACGGCTACCACTTGCTGCCCTTCGACGCCGGTCGGGTCGAGCGTGTCGGGCTGCCGGGCATCAGCTTCGCCGACGGCCCTCGGGGCTGCGTCGTCGGCAACGCCACCTGCTTCCCGGTCGCCATGGCGCGCGGCGCAACGTGGGACCCGGAACTCGAGGAGCGG
>JBGTGN010000042.1:0-52023 GCA_041746715.1 Pirellulales bacterium
GGGGGGCCGCCCCCCGGGCCGCCCCCACGACGCATCCAACTTGGGTCAGCGGCTGTTCCCCCCCCGCAAGACACCGGACTATTCGATCGGACCGTCAGGGCCCGAATCTTCAGCAAATCCGGAACATCACGACCGCACAGCCGGTTCAACCTCCACACCCATCTTGGCCATGAGGAGCTTCATGTCGTCCCAGACATCTCGCTTCGCAGGCGGATTTCGTAGGAGATACGAGGGGTGGTAGGTGCAGATAACCGTGGCCGAGCCGTAGGTGAACCAGCGGCCGCGGAGCTTGCCAATCGGCTCGTCTGTCTGGAGGAGGGCTCTGGCAGCCGAGGCGCCGAGGCAGCAGATAAACTCCGGCCGGATGATGGCAAGCTGTTGCTCGAAAAATGGCCGACAGGCAGTCACCTCGTCGGGCTGGGGCGGCCGATTGCCCGGCGGGCGGCACTTGAGGACGTTCATGATGTAGACATCATCACGGGAAAGCGTGCAGGCCTCGATAATTTTCGTGAGAAGCTGGCCAGCCCGCCCTACAAACGGCACGCCGCTGGCATCCTCGTCGGCGCCGGGCGCCTCGCCAAAGAACACGAGCCTCGCGTCGGGGCGACCAACCCCAAAAACGGTCTGCGTGCGACCCGCCGCAAGCTCCGCACAGCGGGTGCAGGCCGCAACTTCCTCGCGAAGCACGGCCAACGGACCAGCCGCATCAGCAGACGGCGACGACGCTGAAACGGCAGTCGTTGCTCGCGGCGCTACCACCTGCCGAGCCGAGGCTGCCGGAGATCGAGACGCTGTTTTGTTTTGCGGCTTTGGCATCTGCGTCACTCCGGCCCGCGCGAGGCTCTCCAGCCGTTGCCGCACCCCTCGGGCCTCACGAGCGTCCATCATCATCCTCAAACGAAAGCGAAAAGCCGGAGAACAAATCCCTCTCCAAGACGCAGGCAGACGATGTGCATACCACGAGATGAGACACTACAGGGCTCGGCGGTGACGCTTTGGCCCTCGGCCCTTGCCGAGCCGCGACGGCGTGGGCTTGGGGGGTTGATCGGGAGCGGCAGACGAATCCGCCGCCCCTTCTCTCGCGCGGCCAGCCGCCGCTTGCGCAAAGCCTCCGGTTGGCACCTGTTCGACCGGCGCCAGGGCGGGACGCCTGTCAAACGCCTCGAATCCGGGAATCTCGTCGCGGGCAAGCAGTCGCTCGATCCGGATCTCGATCCGCGTCAGCTGCGGGCCTTCCTCGGGACTGACAAAGCTGAAAGCGATGCCCTCGCGGCCCATGCGGCCCGTGCGGCCGACGCGATGCACGTAGTCATCACAGAACTCGGGGATGTCGTAGTTCACAATGTGGGACACGCTCGACACATCGATTCCACGCCCCACGACATCCGTGGCCACAAGGATTTTTACGGTGCCGTCGCGAAACTGCCGCATCACGCGGTCGCGAACATTCTGGGCCAAATCGCCGTGGATGCAGGCCACCTCAGTCGAGGGGTCACCACCACCGCTTCGGCGACTCCGTCGTCGAGCCAGCTTCTCAAAAATCTTGTCGGTGCCGCGTTTGGTGCGACAGAAGATGATCGCCTGCGTTGGCTGCTCCCGCTCGAGGAGCTTTTCAAGCAGCTCGAATTTTCGGGTCGGATCGACGGTGAAATACCGCTGTTCGATCGTCTCTACGGCGAGCTCATTCGTGGAGAAGTCCATGATCTCGGGATCCCGCATGTAGCGGGAAGCCAGCTTGTGGACTGGCGGCGGAACCGTAGCCGACAGCAGAAGCGTCTGGCGGCTGTCGGGGCACCGCCTGAGGATCTTCTCGATGTCTGGCCGGAAGCCGATGTCGAGCATGCGGTCGGCTTCGTCGAGCGTCACGATCTCGAGCGCGTCGAGCCGGAGCGTGCCTCGGCTGAGATGATCGAGCACACGCCCAGGCGTGCCCACGACGACAGCGGGCCGCTTGGCGAGCTTGTCGATCTGGCCCTTGAGCGGCTTGCCACCATACACGGCTACGCAGTGGATGCCAGAGCCGTGGGCGAGCTTTTCAAACTCGTCTTTCACCTGCACGGCCAGCTCACGCGTGGGCACGAGGATAATGGCCCGCGGTGTCTCGACCGCGCTTGGTTTCGAAACAGCCTCGAGGATGGGCAGCACGAACGCGGCCGTCTTGCCGGTGCCCGTACGAGCCTGGCCAAGCACATCGACGCCCGCGATGGCCCGCGGGATCAGTCCCGCCTGCACAGGCGTGGGCACCTCGTAGCCAGCTCGCGTGACCGCCGCGAGCGTTGCTTCCGAAAGCCCGAGCGCCCCGAAGTCGCCCGCCATGTCGGCCTCCCTACGGAGAGCCGGTTTTTCGCCGTCAGCCTCGGGCCTAGGCCGGCGGTCTGTGGCGGCGCGACCCGAATCCTCCGGGCGGCTGCCTCTGTCTTCCATCAACACGCGTGGTCCTCTTGTCTGGTGCGATCGTTGTCTTGCAATCTCGCAAAGAAGCCCGGAGCATTTGGATGCCCCCTATTGCCAGCGAAACTACGGTGGACGACCCGCTGAGGACCGCCCCTGAATGTCGCAACACTACCACGCCGCCGGCTGCCCCGGCAAACCGAGCGCCATAGTTACCGGTCGAAGAAGCGTTTGACCACCCAGACGGTGGCGGCTCGGCCGGCTCTGGCGATTGAGCGGGTCAATGGAATCTTCTTGGGGCAGACAGCGACGCAATTCTGGGCGTTGCCGCACATCTGGATGCCGCCAGGGCCGGTGAGCGTCTCGAGCCTTTCATCCGCGATCATCCCGCCGACGGGGTGCGAATTGAAGAGCATCGTCTGGCTGATGGCGTGGGCCCCGACAAACGCCGCGTCGTAGGCCTTGCGTCGCCTGGCCTCAAAGTCCGCTTCCGACTCGCCGTCGCGCTGTGACAGCTCGATCTTCGTGAACTGCGGGCAGGCCTCGAGGCAGCAGCCACACGAAATGCACTCGGTGAGCGGGTAGGTGTCTTGCTGCTGGGCGGGGGATATCCGCGGGCCGGGGCCATGGTCGTAGGAATCGTCTACGGGCACCCAGGCCTGCACCCGTTCGAGCGATCGAAAGAGCCTCGCCCGATCGACCACAAGATCGCGGACCACCGGAAACTTCGACATCGGCTCGAGCTCGATCTCGCCACCGTTCTCGTCGAGGAGCTTGTCGACGAGGGCCGAGCAGGCCATGCGGGTGCGACCATTGATAAGCATCGTGCAGGAGCCGCAGACCTCTTCGAGGCAGGCGCAGTCCCATGCGACCGGGGGCACTTTGCGACCATCGGCCGTACGAGCCTGAGCGGCGATCTTCTGGAGAACGCTGATCACGTTCATGTTGGCTTCGTAGGGAACTTCAAACCGCTCCCAATAGCTCTCGCCGCCGGCCACATCCTGCCGCAGCACACGCACACGCACCCGGCGGGCCGGCATCGCCGACGCATGCCCCGAGTGCGAATCACTTTCGACTGCCTTGATCATCGCGTGTGTCCTTTCTCGATGCTCATGCCGTCACTTGCTCGCGTTCCTTCCAGACTTCCTCGATCGCCTCGGCGCCAACGAGCCCGTAGAGCCGGGGCCGCGGTGGGATGAGCGACGTATCGACATCCTGGTAAGAAATCTCGGGCTCACCATCTGGCCCGCAGGCGGCGATCGTGGTCTTGAGCCAACGGGCAGTATTTTCGGCAAACCGATCGCACCACGCTTCCGCCTCGCGTCGCTTCTCGACGGGGTCGGTCGCCGCGAGGCCCGGCATCGCGAACTGCGGCTTGAAGTGGGCCCCGCGACACTCGTCCCGCAGGAGGGCGCCCTTCAGAATGAGCTTCGCCACCGGGAACATATCACCGACGGCCTTCGTGAAGACAACGTTTTGGTTTGTCCAGCTCCCCGTATCGGAGACGGCGCACCGTTTCCATCGCTCCGCGAGCTCGCACACCTCCTCGTAGGCCTCGGCGATCTGCTCGTTGCGGCGCACCACGGTGGCCGCGCGGGTCATCACATTCCCCAACTCCTGATGGATCGCATAGGGATTCTCGTCGCCAACCGTCCGTGCGAGCAGGTCGCGGTGCCGTGCCTCCTGCCGGCGAAGCTCCGCCTCACAGAGTTTTTTCGTGTCAACGCTGTCGCGATGCGCATCACCTGCTGCGGCGAGCGTCGGGGCAACAAAGAGGCCACTGAAGATGCAGGAGAGCAGGGAGTTGGCACCGAGGCGATTGGCCCCGTGATACTGATAGTCGCATTCGCCGATGGCGTAGAGACCAGGCACGTTGGTCTGCTGGTTTCGCGGCGAACCTTCCACCATGCCACCATCGTGGCTTCGCTCGTAGTCCACCCAGAGCCCACCCATGGAGTAGTGGACCGCCGGGAAGATTTTCATGGGCACGGACCGCGGGTCTACCCCTTGGAACTTCTCGTAGATCTCGAGGATGCCGCCGAGCTTGCGGTCGAGCGTCTCCCTCGGGATATGCGTGAGGTCGAGATAGACGCAGAGGCGATCTTTCTCCACCGAGAGACCATCGGTCGTGCAGATATCAAAAATTTCCCGCGTGGCGATGTCGCGGGGCACGAGGTTGCCGTACTTCGGATACCGCTCCTCGAGGAAGTAGGATCGCTCAGCCTCGGGGATATCGCGTGGGTCGCGGGAATCCTGCGGCTTCCTCGGCACCCACACGCGCCCCCCTTCCCCACGAGCGCTCTCGCTCATGAGCCGAAGCTTGTCGGCTCCGGGAATCGCGGTTGGGTGTACCTGGATGAACTCACCATTGCCATACCAGGCGCCGGCTTGATAGGCGCGGCTGACGGCACTGCCGGTGCACACCATCGACATCGTGCTGCGACCAAATACCAGGCCGTTGCCGCCGGTGGCGAGCACGACGGCGTCGGCCTCAAAAGCCCGGAACTCCATGGTAACGAGGTCTTGGCAGATGGCCCCACGACAGCGGCCGCTGTCGTCGAGAACCGGCGCGAGGAAGTCCCAAAACTCCCACTTCTTCACCAGGCCTTCGACCTCGCGGCGACGTACCTGTTCATCGAGCGCGTAGAGAAGTTGCTGGCCGGTCGTGGCGCCCGCAAAACTCGTTCGCTTGTAGAGCGTGCCGCCGAACCGTCTCTGATCCCGAAAGCCCTCCGTGGTACGGTTGAAAGGCACCCCGAGGCGATCCATGAGATCGATGATCCGCGGGCCCCAGTCGGTCATTTCCTTGACGGGAGGCTGGTGCTGGAGGAAGTCGCCGCCGTAGACGGTGTCGTCAAAATGCTTCCATTCGGTGTCGCCCTGCTGACGGGTCAGGGCATTCACACTATTGATGCCTCCTTGGGCACACACGCTGTGCGACCGCTTCACCGGCACGAGGCTGACGAGATCAACCTCGACGCCCGACTCCGCCAGCCGCATCGCGCAGGAGAGCCCTGCGAGCCCGCCGCCAACCACCAGAATCCGTGGCTTCGCCATTGGTCACTCTCCCTCGTGGCTCGGGGAATGCACCGCAGGCTTTGCGGGAGCATGGTCCTGCCCCATCGCGTCTTCGGTGATGCGAGCCTCGTCGATATCGATTCGTTGAAGGCCGCCGAGTGAGCCCAGGCCTGCCGCAGCCAGGACCAATCCCACGACGATGCTCAACACGTTGGCCCGCCGCATCGCCGC
Organism: Pirellulales bacterium; assembly: GCA_041746715.1. Classification (GTDB taxonomy): domain Bacteria; phylum Planctomycetota; class Planctomycetia; order Pirellulales; family UBA1268; genus QWPN01. The sequence goes on from JBGTGN010000042.1 coordinate 5,641, forward strand.
CGGACTTGTCCAGATGCCCCACGTGATGCCAATGCTCCAGAGGCCGTTTGCAAAGTGAAACACGGCAGACAGCATGCCGATCGCATAGAGGGCCGTGACCCAGGCTGGCCGAAGCGCCGCGGCCGCTGTGCTCGTCGCATGGTGCGGGTCGAACTGCCCGCCGCCGAGCGGTGCCCCCAGCCAATGAAGCTGGATGACATGCCATACGATGAAGACAAACGCAATCATCCCGGTGGCCCGCTGGAGCGTGTAGCGGACATTCCCGGCGTAGGGATACGAACCGACGTTCGGCAGCCCGTTGGCGATGATCACGAAGCCGATCGCGGCGTGAAAAAGCATTGGCAGAAAGATAAAGGCCACCTCGGCCGGGATGAGGAGCGGCCCGAGCGAGTGGATGAGATCGACCCGCGACTGAAACGACTCGGCGCCTCCCAAGACCGAGGCATTCGTGAGGAGATGCACGACCAGAAACGCTCCCACCGGGATGATGCCGGCCAGCGAAAAGAGCCGGTAGATCAGGAACTGGTGGCGTTCCAGAAAGGAGGGTGTCTCGCTCACAAACTTCTCTCGGCGGAAAACCGACCGGGTGTCCCGCCCGGCCGCAGCGGCTCCGAAAGCGATGGTTTCGGAAGGGGACCATGGGGAGTATAGATGGTGTGGTGGCCGCGACAACGCCCTTGCCAGTTTGTGGTGAGGACCACTCCAATTTAGACTCATGGCTCGCGGTGATCCCTGAAAGCTGCGGAGGCCGGTTGGTGGCGGAGGCTGCTAAAGCAATGGACGACGACGTGTCGTTGTGTGGTGATCGCGACATCGTCGCGCATCTCCCTGAGGGAGTGGCGGTGCTCACCAGCGATGGCAGCATCCTGTGGGCAAACGCCCACTTCGAGGCCTGGTGTGGCCATTGCCCCAAGGGCTGCGACCTCTTTGCCGCGCTCGACCTCCCGGAACAGGACCTTTCGGCGTTTCGCCAGGCCCTCGCCGCAGGTCGCACCGCGACGGCCACGGTGCGCACGAACGACAACCGCTACTTCGACGTGGCCGCTTCGGCGGCCTTCGTTGTTTCGGAGGCACCTGGCGCATCGCGATCGGTGATCACAGTCCGCGACGTGACCCACGCAATCCTCGAGCAGCAGAAGCGGGCGGCCATCCATGCCGCCGGCCAGAACCTTGCCGATCTGTCGCCGACGGAACTGGCCGACATGACGGTAGACGAGCGAATCGAGCTGCTGAAGAGCAACATCATCTACTACTCGAAAGACCTCCTCCAGTTCGACGTCGTCGAGATTCGTTTGCTCGATCGTCAGACAGGAAAACTCGAACCGCTCCTCGCCGAGGGAATGCAGCCAGAGGCCGAGTCACGAACGCTCTACGCCAAGCCCGACGGTAATGGCGTCACCGGCTACGTCGCTGCCACGGGCCGGAGCTACCTTTGCGACGACACCACCCAAGACATCCGTTACCTCGAGGGCTCCAAGGATGCCCGCAGCTCCATGACCGTGCCGCTGCTCCTCCACGACGAGGTCATCGGCACGTTCAACGTGGAAAGCCCAGAGCCTCGCGGCTTCTCGGCGACCGACCTTCAGTTTCTCGAGATCTTCTCCCGCGACGTGGCAGCGGCGCTCAACACCCTCGAGCTCCTCGTTGCCGAGAAGGCCTCGACGGCAGCCGAGAGCATCGAGGCCATCCATGGGGCCGTGGCCCTGCCGGTCGACGACATCCTCAACGACGCTGTCGCCGTGATGGAACGGTATATCGGTCATGACGCCGACGTCGTCGAGCGGCTCCAGCGGATTCTCAAGAACGCCCGCGACATCAAGCAGGTGATCCAACGGGTGGGCGAGCAGATGGCCCCGAGTTCGGCGCACACGCAGCGGCGACAGGCTGGCCGTCGCCAGGCGCTTGAAGGCCGCCGGATTCTCGTGGTCGATTCCGACGAGCAGGTGCGGGCCGCGGCCCATGCCCTTCTCGAGCGATCGGGGTGTACCGTGGAGACGGCCCGCGATGGGGCCGAGGCCGTCTCGATGGTCAAGGCCGTCGGCACCGAGGCCTACGATGTCATCATTTCCGACATCCGCCTGCCAGACATGAGCGGCCACCAGCTTCTTCTCCGGCTTCAGGATCTGCTCGATCCTGTCCCGCTCGTTCTCATGACCGGCTTTGGCTACGACCCGGGGCATTCGATCGTCAAAGCCAGGCAGGCAGGTGTCGATCTCGTGCTCTTCAAGCCGTTTCGTGTTGATCAACTCCTCGATACGGTCGAGAAGGCGGTGGGACGTCGCACAGGCTCGGGCGGCATCACGGCCGTACGCGGATCGTGATGGCCCACGCCAGCCACCCCCCGCAGGGCAAGGGACCGTGGCAGCGGCTCGTTGACCTCATGCGGCTCGAGTGGGGCGATGTCTCCACACTCCTGGCTTTCGCGCTCGGCGTGGGATTGCTTTCGCTCGTCGCCCCCGCCGCGATCGAGGCGCTCGTCAACACCGTCGCCTTCGGCATCCTGCTCTGGCCTGTCGTCGTGCTGGCGATCGTGATGTTCGGCCTCCTGATCGTATCGTCGGCGCTCCGCGGGATGCAGGTCTATGTGGCGGAGTGTCTCCAACGACGGCTGTTTGTCCGCACGGCGCTCGGCTTCGCCGATCGACTGGCTCGTACGAGCCTCTCATCATTTGATGGCGCCAACCGGGCTGACATCGTCAACCGCTTCTTCGAGGTCGCGGCAGGTCAGAAGTCGATCGCCACGCTGCTGGTGGAAGGCGTTGGCATCATTATGCTGACAATTGTCGGCCTCACGGTGCTGGCCTTTTACCATCCCTACCTGCTCACCTTCGCCCTCGTCCTCTCGGGCCTCGTGGTCTTCCTGCTTCTCGGGCTCGGAGTCGGTGGTGTCCGCACGAGTATTGACGAGAGCTACGCGAAGTTTGACGTCGCCTCGTGGCTCGAGGAGATCGCCCGCTGCCCCCACACGTTTCGCGGTGGCGAAGGGGCAGCGCTTGCGCTCGATCGGGCCGACGCTCTGTCCGATGCCTACATCACCGCCCGCCAGCAGCACTTCTCCGTCGTCTGGCGTCAAACCCTCTTTGCCCTCACGCTCGAAGCCGTTGGAAGCACCGTGCTGCTTGGCCTGGGGGGCTGGCTGGTCATCAATCGCCAGCTCACGCTCGGCCAACTCGTCGCCAGCGAGCTGATCGTCACGCTTGTGCTCGCGGCCCTCTCGAAGATTGGGAAGTATGTCGAGATTTTCTACGACCTCCAGGCGACGCTCGACAAACTCGGTGTGCTCGACCGTCTCCCACCCGAATCTGCCGAAGGCGAAACGCTTGATTCAGCGGGCGGCCCGCTCGCCGTGGTAGCCGATCTCCCGACCGCCGACGGACGACCGCGGCCGATCACGCTCAAGCCGGGAGAGCGGGTGGCGGTCGTGGGCATCTCAGGAAAGACGCCCCTCTTCGAGACGCTAGCACTTTTGCGTCTTCCCGCGCGAGGCACCCTCGCGCTCGACGGGATCGACGTTCGCTCGCTCAATCGGCCAGCCACGCGTCGCCAGATTTCATTGGTCGGCCGCGCCGAAGTTTTTACTGGTACGATCGCCGAGAATGTGAAACTGGGCCGTGCGGATCTCTCGGCCGCTGACATTCGTCAGGCGATCGACATGGTCGGACTCACAGACCGTTTGGCGAGGCTCCCTGATGGTCTCCAGACGTCACTCACGCCCGACGGCCGGCCGCTGTCAACGAATGAAGTCGGCCGACTTGCCATTGCCCGGGCGATCGTCGGCCGGCCGCGGCTTCTCCTCATCGACGGGATGGTTGACGGGCTCGATCTTGCCGCATGCCCAGACATGCTCGATATCCTTTTCAATGCCTCGGCGCCGTGGACCCTCGTGGTCGCGACTGCCCGGGCCGATATCCGCGATCGTTGCGGGAGGGTGATCTCATGGGAGTAAAGCCGCCATCGCTGCCCCCGGAACGGGACGCATCCGCCCGCGTTTCGCTGGCCCACTCTCTTACCCCAAAATCCATTCGGCGGCTGGCCCGCCTGGTCTTTCTTATCTTCCTGTCCCTCCCTTTCGTCCTGGCTTTCGTGCCATGGCAGCAGACGGTGCTCTGTCGGGGCACGATCGTCGCCTACGCGCCCGTCGAGCGAATGCAGGTGATCACGGCCCGCGTCTCCGGGCAGGTACGACGCTGGCACGCCGTCGAGGGAAGCCGCGTCAAGATGAACGATCCGCTGGTCGATATCGAAGATAACGATCCTGAGCTTTCTACGCGTCTTGACGCGCAGCGTTCGTTCCTCTCGAGCCGGCTGTCGGCGGCACGTCAGGAGCTTACGGAGCTGACGGCGGCCGCGAAGGCCCAGGAAGCGGCCCGTGATGCGGCCATGAAAGCAGCCGAGGCAAACCGTGAAGCAGCCGAGCAGACCATCGAGGTTTCCGAGCAGGCGAAGGCCAACGCCGTGTTCGCCCGTGAATTTGAACACAGCCGCTTCGAGATGTTTGATGACCTTTTCACCAATCCGAAGTTTGGCGGATTGGAGAGCCGGCTCAACCGCGATGAAGCCCGCATGCGGGCCGATCGAGCCGTCACCGACACCGACAAAGCCGTCGCGGAGATCGCCCGGGCCCGAGCATCCCTGCTCACGCAGGAAGCCCTCCTCGTGCAGGCCGACGCGACTGGCCTCTCGGCGATCGCCGTCGCAAGGAGCAACCTCCGCAAGGCCGAGCAAAACCTCTTCTCGATCGAGCGGGACATCCAGGAGATCGACAATCGGATCGAGCGGTTCAAGGCTCGGAGCGTGGTCGCACCCTGCGATGGCGTCGTCTACCGCGTGGCGGCGAATGTCATCCAGGGCGGTCAGTACGTGAAAGAAGGCGACGAGCTGTGCACGATCGTGCCCGACACCAACGACCGCGTGGCGGAGCTGTTTCTCGACGGCGTCGATGCGCCCATCGTGCTGGCCTATGCCGATCGCGAGAAGGAGATGCCGCATGTGCGGCTCCAGTTCGAGGGCTGGCCAGCGGTGCAGTTTTCGGGCTGGCCCGAGATGGCGATCGGCACGTTCGGGGGCCGCATTCGGCAGGTCGATGCCGCCAGTGGTCTGGCCGGCCAGTCGCGAATTCTCGTCGAGCCCGACCCGGTCATGCCGGGCGACGACTGGCCCGACACGGAGTTTCTCCGGCAGGGCAATCAGGTCATCGGCTGGGTGTTTCTCAATCGCGTGCCGCTCGGCTTCGAGATATGGCGACGGCTGAACGGTTTTCCGCCGGTGCTCGCGCCAGCCCCGAAAGACAAGGGACCAAAACCACCCAAGATCAAGGTTGGCTGAGCCTCGCCGTGCGACGATGCTGCTTCGTGGCTGCCTGCGCCCTGGGATTTGCCGCGGAAATCGTCAGGGGGGCTGAGCCCGATGCGGTGCCAGAGATCCTGCCGTATCCAGACATGTTCGCGGAAGGGCCGATGCCTCCCTCCGCCCCGGGGGCACCGGCGCTCGTACCCCCGGCTGCAGCGAGGCTGCCTGGAAACCTCGCGATCGATGAACGGCCCGAGCCTCTCACACTTGCGGAGGTGCTCGAAAGCGTGCGGCGACATTACCCCTTGCTCCAGGCGATCGAGCGCGAGCGGAGCGTCGCGGCTGGCCGGCTCACGTCGGCGATGGGAGCGTTCGACACCAACGTCAACATGGCTGGCAACGCACTGGCTCCTGGCACCTACGAGAACTACCGTTCCGACTTTGGCGCCTCGCAGTTGTTCCAGCGTGGTGGCATCCAGGTCTTTGGTGGCTATCGCACCGGGCTTGGAGACTTTACGACCTACAATCTCGGCCAAAAGACGGCCGATGCCGGCGAGGTGCGGGGCGGTATCACGATGCCGCTGGCCCGCGACCGCGGCATTGATTCGGCCCGCGCTGGCCGCGACAAAGCCCAGCTTGATCGCGCGATCGCCGAGCCTGTCATTACCCGCAGTCGGCTCGATTACATGCGCACCGCCGCGCTGACCTATTGGACATGGCTCGGCAGCGGTGAACGGGAAGGCGCGGCCAAACGACTGGAAGCCTTGGCGGTTCGCCGTGACGGCGAGATCGCCGCCAAGGTCGATCGCGGTGTGATGGCCAACATCGAGCGGGTCGATAACCAGAAAAACATCGCCCTGCGACGCGGCCTCCTCGTGGAAGCAGACCGTGGTGTCCAGCAGTCCACGATTGATCTGTCGCTTTTTCTGCGAGACGACTCCGGACGCCCGCTTCTGCCCACGCGCCGAAGGATGCTGAAGCTCCCGGAGCCTGTCGTTCCCGAGCCAACCATGTACGACCAGGCCCTGGCCCGGGCGCTCGCAGCACGTCCGGAATTCCAAAAGCTCTCGCTCGAGCGGCAAAAGCTCGGCGTCGAGCGACGGCTCGCGGCCAACGACACGCTTCCTGGCATCGATGCCCAGGTCTTCGGCAACCAAGACGCAGGCTTCGGCAAGAGCGCGCTCTCCGGGGCCGAAGGGCTGGACCGGCAGGTCTTGCAGGCCGCGCTCGTGTTTCAGATGCCGGCCCAACGGAGAGACGCACGAGGCCGAATGCAATCCGCCGATGCCCAGCTCGTGCAGATCGATCGCCGCCTCGAATTCACGATGGACACCGTTCGGGCCGAGGTTCAAAACGCCTACTCGAAACTCGAGCGGGCGTATGAATTTCACAAGCAGGCCGTGCAGCAAGAAGAACTGGCGGCGCTCGTGGCCGAGGCTGAACGGGAGCAGTTTCGCCTCGGCCGCAGTGACATTCTTCGGGTCACGCTCCGCGAGCAGGCGAAATTCGACGCGGATCTTCTCGAGATTGCAGCGCGTCAAGAATACTGGCGAGCCGACGCCGATCTCCGGGCGGCCGACACCTCACTCGACGAGTTTGGCCTTGAGCCAGCGCCGCCCGAGCTGCTCATGACAACGCCTCAGCCCTTGCCCCCTGTGGTCCCGCTGCCCCCGATCGCCCCCGAGCGGTGACGGCTGGGCATATGCATGGCAATTCAGGAAGGGTAGGTGAGGAGATTGGCGGTCCACGAAGCCTGGACGTTCGTGGCCAAGCGATCGTGGACATGGCCTTGACCTACCAGGACGGCCACCGCTAATTCTCCTGCCCGGTTTCATTCCCGCCCAGGAATTCCCGAGCATGTCCTGCACCTGCGCATCATTCTTCTGTACCCGCTTTCGCGGTCGGCTCGTCCCGCTGGCCGGCCTGCTCTTCATGGCGTGGACCTCCATGGCACCCGCCGAAGAGCTGCCAGCACCAGGGCCACAGGCACCTGCGGCTGACGCTCGACGCGTGATTCAGGAAGCCATGGATCGAGCCGCGACCGAAGGTCAAGGTCGTGCCACGGCGCCGTTGCCCACAGCAGCGGCTGGTGAGCCTGAACAGCTCGTCTTGGCTCGCCTATCGGCCGAGGTGGCAGCGCGGCAGCTCGAAGCCAAGCGTCGCGCCCAGAAATCTCCCGCCGAAGCGATGGCGATGCTCGACGACCTCGAGGCCGGCCTCGAAGGCCAGCCAGTCCCTGCCGAGGCGAAGACGCAGTTTCGCCGACGCATCGAGCGAACCCGGGTTGATATCGAACAGGCCACGAATACGCGGCGCGCCGAGCTCGCGCTCGAACAGCGAAACGCTGAGATCGAAGGCGAGATTGACCGCGAACGAGCCAAGAAGGTCGAGGTCGATGGGCGAATTGCGCTCTGGGTCGATGAATACAACACCCTCATCAAGGATCAGCGGTATCCGGAGGCCGAGGCCGTTGCGAAGAAAGCGGGGCAGCTCGCGCCAGACAACGTCGTCGTTCGTCAGATGCTGATCCAGAGCAGGACGATCCGTCAGATCCACACCCAAAACTCCATTGTCGATGCCGAGCGGGCCGGGGTGCTCGACACCCTGGCGGCTGTGGAACGGTCGGCGACGCCGTCCTCGGAAGATTTTTCATTTCCGAACACGAAGACCTGGGAAAACCTGACGAAGAGCCGTGCGGAACTGCTCGCCGAAGGACGTTCGCGGGTCACCGCGGCCGAGGTTGCCATTCAAAAACGGCTCGAGGCGCGGGTGAAGCCTGGCTTCCGTGACCAGCCGCTCGCGGCCGTACTCGACTCGCTCGCCAAGGAAGCTGGCGTGGCCATCCATCTCGACATGGTTGGCCTCGACCAGGAAGCTGTCCGCAGCGACACGCCCGTGACGCTTTCGCTCGATCAACCAATTTCGCTCAAGAGCGCCCTCAAACTGCTGCTCGAGCCGCTCCACTTAAGCTATGTCGTGCGAGACGAGGTGCTCAAGATCACGAGCCCGCAGCTTGTTCGCGGCGAGGTCTATGCCGTCACCTACCCCGTGGCGGACCTTGTGTTGGCGATCCCGAATTTCACGTCCGATGGTCTCGGCATTTCTGACGCGCTCCAAAAGGGGTACGAACAGGCCGCCATGCGAAACTCGCTGGCCGTTCAGGTGGGGCCGCCGCCCGAAAGGATCCATCCGGCGGGCGCCGCCACGGGATCAAACCTCGGCTCAGGGTCGCTCGCCCAGATTCAAGGCAGTGGCCGAACCTCGACGGGCTCGATACCCTCAATCCCATTTGGTCCCCCGTCGGTCGGTGGCGGCCAGCAGAACTTCGGGCCACTCATGGAGCTCATCCAGAGCACCGTGGCGGCCGAGACCTGGGATATGGTCGGCGGCCAGGGCGCCATCCGGCCCTTCGATACAAACCTCAGCCTCGTGGTGAGCCAAACCCAGGAGGTGCACGACGAGATCGCCGACCTCCTCGAGCAGCTCCGACGGCTCCAGGATCTTCAGGTCACGATCGAGGTGCGGTTTATCTCGCTCAACGACACGTTCTTCGAGCGGATCGGTGTCGACTTCGACTTCAACATCCAGACGGGTGTGAATCAGCCGCTCAACATGACGGCCATTCCGACGCCAGACAACAGCTCGACGAATCCGGCGGCGGTCGGCATTACCGCAAATCCTGGCGGCCGATCGCAGACCATCGGCCTCGACAACTCGGGCAACCCGGGCGTCGCGCTCTCCCCCACGGCCACGATTCCTGGGGTGCCAAACGCGAATCGCAGCTTCTTCTCGATTCCCTTCCGCCAGGGCAGCTTCAATGCCGCGACGGTGCCCCAGCTCCCAGGCCTCCCCGATCCGGCGGCCTCGGCGGCCAACTTCGGCTTTGCGATTCTTTCCGATATCGAGGCCTACTTCCTCATCCAGGCTGCCCAGGGCAATACGCGATCCAATATCATGCAGGCCCCGAAGGTCACGCTCTTCAACGGCCAACAGGCATTTGTGTCAGACACGAGACAGCGGCCGTTTGTGACCGCCGTGGTGCCCGTGGTCGGTGATTTCTCAGCGGCCCAGCAGCCGGTGATCACGGTCTTGAACGAAGGCACCGCCGTGAACGTCCAGGCCGTGGTCTCGAATGACCGCCGGTTCGTACGCCTCACGCTCGTGCCGTTCTTCTCCCAGATTGGCCAGGTCGAGGAGTTTCAGTTTGAGGGCTCGCGATCAACGAGCTCGAAGAGCTCCGACGAGAAGTCGGGGGGTGACGTGAAGCTTCCTGGAGTCTCCGGCCTGGCAGGACTGACGACCGGCCAAGCGGCCTCCAATGAGATCGAGCTCCAGTCCAACGGCACGACGATCCAGTTGCCCGAGTTCCTCTTCACGACCGTCACGACAACCGTGAGCGTGCCCGACGGAGGCACCGTGCTCCTCGGCGGCATCAAGCGGCTTCGCGAGGGACGGAATGAATTCGGTGTGCCGATTCTCTCGAAGATTCCCTACGTCAATCGACTCTTCAAGAACGTGGGCCTCGGCCGAACGACCGACAGCCTCATGCTGATGGTGACCCCCCGGATCATCATCCAGGAAGAGGAAGAGGCCCGGCTCATGGGAACGGCCCAGCAGTGACCCGGTCTTCTCCAGGACGTTTCGCTCTCATCGCTGGTGCCCTGGCTGGCGGGTGCGCCGTCGCTGCGGGAGCCTTTGGGGCCCACGGGCTCAAAGCATTGCTGGCTGCGTCGGGACAGACCGACAACTGGGAGACAGCCAGCCGCTACGCCCTCGCCCATGCCTTGGCACTCGTCGCGACGGGCCTCCTCGCACGGCTGCCCTCGCCACCTCCCGCGGCCCTTCTGCGGGCTGGATCGGCCTGCCTTTTTGTCGGCATGCTCATCTTCTCGGGCTGCCTCGCGATCCTCGCGGTGACCGGCATCAAGGTGCTCGGCGCGATCGTGCCGATCGGCGGCGTGCTGCTCATCGCAGGCTGGGCAATCTTGGCGATTGCCGCATGGACACTTCGCGACGAGTGAATGGCTTCCGCGTCACTCGAAAATCGCGTCGCCCGGTGCATCAGCCGGCGGAGGGGCGTTGCCGGGTGCAGGAGCGGGCACGGGCTCGGGCTCGGGCTCAAACACTGGTGAAGATTCAACAGGCTCCACGACAGGCTCTCGTTCGGCCATCGTCTCTTCAGATCGCTCCTCGGGGATAGCTTCCACTGGTCGGCCGGGCGGGATCGGCTCGGCAGGAGCGGCCTCCGGAGTCCCAAACGCAGCGGTGTTGTCTTGGGTTACCCCCTCGGGTCGGCGGCGGCGGAGATAGGTGTCTTGCACCGATTCAATCTGGGAGTAGCGACGGGCAGCCGCGTCCTTGCGAGCCTGAAGCACCTCGATGCGGCTGCGAACACGGTGCCGTTCGATGGCGAGGCGGTCGTCGCCCTGAATCCGCTCGAGCGTTCGCGAAACCGGCCAATCACCGAGGGCATCGGCCTCGATCCGAGCCGCCGATGCAAAATCGGCCTCGGCCTCATCGATGCGGCCCATCCGGCGAGCGGCGAGCCCGCGGAAGTAGAACGCCCGCGGGTCCTTGCTCCCTGCGGCGATGGCCTGGGTGAGGTCATCGTAGGCTCGCTGGTAGTCGCCGCCGAAGAACGCGTGTGCGCCGCTGCCAAAAGCCCTCGTGATGGCGGCATCGTCGCCCAGGGGGAGGGATGTCTGGCCCACCGCGAGCGATTGGCCGCTGGTCATGCACGCCGCCACGACGGCCGCCAGCCGCCAGCCCATCCGGGTTGAAAAAATCCGCTGCATCACGGTCGGTGTCTCCGCAGCCGGCCGCGACCCAACATCGCAGCGGCTCGTCGGTTGCTATCGGTCAATCATACCGGCCTCGTCCCCGGCGATCCTGCTCGGCCCGAAAAATCGTCATCACCCGCGTGTGAGCCCACGGCAGTGTCTACCCAGGCCGCATAGGCCGGCGTGGCTTCCACCGGGATCACGACGACTTGGGGTGTTTCGTATCCATGCCCCGCGAGAATGGCGGCAACGCAGGCATCGCTCATCGCCCGGGTGGTCTTGCAGCCGCACCGCCATTCCTCGGCCTGCTCAAGAGCCCCGTTCCAAACGTAGGTACTTGTCACCGGCCCATCCACCTGCACACACGCAGCCAGGCAGTCACGCACGAGCCGTTCGGCGCAGCCCATGGCCGCGTCGCGAGAATCGAAGGTCGTACGAATCTCGACCAGACCGCCCACGAGCTGATCCCGGTTCATCGTTCGTTCCTTGCTCAGACACCCTCAGTCACGCCGCTTCCACGATCCTGCGGCCATGCGTCGCGCCGATCGCGACAACCCCAGAACCACCGGGTACTGGGCCGAGGGGTTCGGTCCATTCGGGGCCTCCGACGCGATTGATCACTGCCAACCACGGCACGCCGGCACGGCCGAGGCCGATCGCGGCACCCTCACGCCCGACGTGGCCAAGGAGATGCCCGGGTTGGTCGTGCGTCATCCTCGGGATGGCCAGTCTCGCAATGCTCGCTGGTACGGTCGCCGCGTGGCCATCTGCAGCGGTCATAAACCAGTCTGCAATCGCATCGAGCACGTCATGTTCGGTGTCCCAGGAAGGCGGCTCGCGAACCGCGCGGAGCCGCCAGCCGCCAATGCTCGACCGCCAGGAATTCAGGAGCCGGCGGCCCGTCACGCTCGTTTGGCCCCAGGGGCGGAGCAGCTTCGCGACCTCGAGCGGCAGGGCTCCTGGTGAGGCGCTGGCCAGCGCCGCCATTCGCGGACGTGCGAGCGACCACACCGCCGGTTCCGATCGAAGCGCCATCACAAACGGCACGACGAGATCGACCGCAAGGCTTTCCCCCAGGGTCGGAGGGCGGCCCATCGCTCGCTCAGGAGCCGCCATGGCCGCCGAACAGAGCGGATCGATGTCATGACCATGGCGAATACTCACATGGGCGTCAGACCACATCTCGCCAACCAGCCCTCCCCATCGAGCCGCTGCCGGTGCAGCCTCGTCGATCCACGCATCGCGGTCCCCCGTGAGCATGACGACATGAACGGTCGCGTGACGGATCGCGCGGGCCGATGGCCGGCCATGCGTATCCGCAGCCGGCACGGGCATGCCTCGCCGCAGCCATCGTCGAAGGCTCCGAAGCGCGTATCGCGCTGACCACAGGCTCGCAGTCGCGACCCGTGCCCTCGCCGCACGTCCTCGCTGGCCGGCGTGCCATGGCCGGTCGTCGCCCGCCCATACGTCGCTCAGAAGCCAGTCGAATGTGTCGCCCGCGAAGACGAGGCAGAGTGACTCGACCGGCTGATACCGACCGTCCCGCCCGCGCCCGGCGCGAATCGCCGCCCGGCGGATACTCCGGAGCCACTCCTCAGCGGCGGCTGTCCGTGACGCCGCAAGCGTGCCATCCGTAAGCAACCAGTTTGCCGTGACTGCAAGCATTCCCACCTCCGATCGATTCTTCGGCGACCGTGGGGCCGTGCCTCCCGGGAATGCGAAAGAACACGGAATATGCCTTCACACTGCGTGACGTGTGCCGGTCACGGCAACGTTGCCGGGCCTCCTGGCGGCCGTGGCATGCTGTCCTTCAACAAGCCTCAAGCGAGGGGTTGCCCGTGCCGCAGAGCCGGCGTAGAAAAATGAGCGCAGCCTGGAGGGCGAAGCTCTATCTTCACGCTCGGCGGGCCATCCCTGGCCCCGGCGAGCTTGCCGGGCCTCCGCCCGGAGGCCGCACCTCCTGGCGGCCGTGGCATGCTGTCCTTCAAAACGCCTCAAGCGAGGGGTTGCCCGTGCCGCGGAGCCGGCGTAGAAAAATGAGCGCAGCCTGGAGGGCGAAGCTCATTTTTCTCCGAGCGAAGCGACGGGCACGAAGCCCGTCGCAAGCGTCCGGCGAAGCGGCACGGGCAACCCCGAGCCCCCCCAATGCTACGGCTCGAGAAACGTCGTCTGGCAGGTTCGTTCGAGTGAGCCGTCGAGGTCACTGCCTGTGAGAATAGCGGAAGCCCTGCCCGTGCCGGCCGTCGGAAGCCGATACGCCAACTCAAAAGTCTGCCGCCCCCCGGGCGCGATCGACGAGACCGACTCGAATGTCACACGGGAGCTTTCCACGCGCACCCGCGATGGAATCGGATCCCCCACGAGCCGAGCGCCGTCGGGCAAGAGAACAACCAGATCGAGCCTTCCCGTTGCGTCCGTGCCACCATTGGTCACCGTGCAGACAAGCGTGGTGGCGTCACCCGACCGAACCGGGTCGTCAAGATCGGCAAGCGACAGCCGCAGCCCCGAGCTCACGGCAGAACGCCGCTGCGGGCGTGACGCTGTCGCCGTGATGCCCACGCATGCGTCGTCGGCGATCATGGAGCCGCCCGGTAAACCAGTGAGGACCGCACGCACGCAGCCACGCGCCGGAGGGGAATCACGAAATGCCCCAGCGGCCCCCTCGGCGCGGAGGTTGATCTGCCGCTCCTGTGCCCCCTTGGGCTCGATCGCGGGAATCGTCCAGGTGACCTTTGAGCCAGCCAGGGCGTAGCCATCGGAGGCTTCGAGCGGGCTGAGCGACGCATCCCATGAAAACTCGAGTGTCGTCGGCTCCGACTTGGCTGTACCGGTGTTCTTCACGATGGCAACATATTTGACGACGTCGCCTGAAAGCACCTGGGCCGGGCCGGTAAGGTCGAGCTCGAGCGCGGGGGCCGTTGCAGCAAGCGGCGACAGCGAACTGGAAGACGGCGGCGTCATCAAGGGCGGGGGTGAAGTCGCTGGTGAAAGCGGTGGCACGACCGACGGGAGGGGCGCGTTCACGGTCGATGGCGGAGCTGCCGGGGGCGGCGTGAAGGCGGTATTGGCAGCCACTTCAACGCAGTGCTGGGCTCCGCCGAGGTTTTGCTGGGCCTGATCGAGAATCGCCACGCGGTGACATTGCCGGCCGTCTTCGACTAAGAGAAAGTCGAGCGTGAGCCGACGGGCCGTGTTCGGTGCGAGGTCGATCGTGCCCTTCTGCTCGATGGGGCTCGTCGAGGCATCGTGATGGAAGCCCGGGTCGAAGTAGTCGATTACCCGAAGTTGCGTGAGCGGCTTGCCCGAGCGATTGACCAGTTCCACCTCGAAGGAAACCCGCTCCCCCTCGCGGCCAACCATCGGCCCGGTAATGGACACAAGCACGAGCTCCTCACCACGAGCGGCAGGCGGAACCGCGCCGATGGCAAGCACGGCAAGCACAATAAACGGCAATCTCGGCACCATGATGGAAACTCCCACGGAAAAAAGTACTCCAAGGGTACCACGGCCCCAAAAAACGAACGGCCCAAGGCCCGGTTGGCCTCCGGGCGCATGGACAGCCTGCTCCGCGTGAACCGCCGCTTTACGTCGCTTCGGCTCGGTGGCGAACAATTTCCCCCTCCACCATATAGATCACGTCTTCGGCGATATTCGTGGCCATGTCGGCGATCCGCTCGATGTGCTTCGACACCGAGTTCATCCGCAGGAGGCTCTCGGCCATGGCGGGTTCGGCCTTGATCTGCTGCATCACTCGCCGCTGGATCCGCTGCCGCCCCTCGTCCACGAGATCGTCGTCCTCCCGCACCTGCCGGGCGAGCGCAGGGTCACCACGCACGACGGCATCAAGACAGTGCTTCACCATCTCCTGGGCCTGCATTGCCATCGAGCGGATCTCGGGAGGGAGTTCGATATGGTGACAGTCAGCGAGCTGCGAAACCCGCTTGGCGATGTTCTTGGCGAGATCTCCCATTCGCTCGAGATCGTTGTTGATCTTGAGCACCGCCACGACAAAGCGGAGGTCGGCGGCCACGGGCTGATAGAGCGCGAGGATCTTGAGGCACTCCTCTTCAACCTCCACCTCCATCCGATCGATCGCGTCGTCGTTTGCCATCACCCGTTGGGCAAGCGGTGTGTCGCGATTGATGAGGGCTGTGATCGATTTTGAGATGGCTTCCTCGACGAGTGTGCCAACCTTCAGGATTCGTTCTTTGAGGCCCTCAATCTGCCGCTCGATGTGTCGTGTCATGAATGACCTGAAGGAAATAAGGAGACCACAGTTCAGCCAAAACGACCGGTGACGTAGGATTCAGTCTCGGCGCGGACGGGCTTGGTGAAGATGTCGGTCGTGGGGCCGTATTCAATAAGCCTCCCAAGATACATGAAGGCGGTGTAATCGCTTGTGCGGCTGGCCTGCTGCATGTTGTGGGTGACCATGAGCACGGAGTAGCGGCCTCGGAGCTCTTGGATGAGGTCTTCGATCTTTCCGGTGGCAATCGGATCGAGTGCCGAACAAGGCTCGTCGAGAAGAAGCACTTCCGGTTCGGCGGCAATCGCCCTCGCGATACAGAGCCGCTGCTGCTGACCCCCAGAAAGGCCTAGCCCACTATCTTGCAGCCGATCCTTCACCTCGTCCCAGAGGGCGGCACCCCGCAGGCTGGCTTCGCAGACCTCATCGAGCACGCCACGGTTTCGCTCGCCATCGATCCGGAGCGAGTAAACGACATTCTCATAGATGCTCATCGGAAACGGGTTGGGCTTTTGAAACACCATGCCCATCCGCTTCCGGAGATCGATCACGTTCATCCGCGGATCGTAGATCGAATCGCCACTGATCCGCATGTCGCCGGTGACTCGTACACCCTGCACGAGGTCATTGAGCCGATTGACACTCCGCAGGAGGGTCGATTTCCCACACCCGCTCGGGCCCACGAGGGCCGTCACCTTGCCGTGCGGAACAGGCATCGTGATGCGGTGGAGCGCCTGTTTGGTGCCATACCAGAGATTGAAACGGTCTACTTCAAGCACGGGCCGCTCAGCGAGCACCTTCGCATGCACTTCTGAGGTGACCTCAAAGCCGCGGGCCACGGCCACGAGCCGGTCGGCCGGTGGAGCCGCGCCGCGTGGCTCGTGCCGATCGCTCTTCGTTGCAGCCTGCATGAAATACACCCTTGGTGAAGCCCGGAATTCTACCCATTCGTGCCGGTCGTGGCCGACTGCTAAAAACCCTGCGACGCGTAACGCCGTCGGAGACGAGAGCGGAGCCAGATCGCGGCGATATTGAGCAGCGCGATGATCGTCACGAGCAGGAAGGTAATCGTAAACACCATGGGGCGGGCGGCCTGGCTATCGGAGCTCTGAAGCCCGACGTCATAGATGAGATAGCCCAGGTGCATGAACTCACGTTCGGGGTGGACGAACGGAAACGAGCCATCGACCGGAAGGTCGAGCGCGATCTTCTTGACGCCCACGAGCATGAGCGGCGCCACTTCGCCGGCGCCCCGCGCCATGGCAAGGATGAGACCGGTCATGATGCCCGGCATGGCCCGGGGCAAGACGATGCGGCGGATCGTCTGCCATTTGCCAGCTCCACAGGCATACGACCCCTCGCGCATGGAATTGGGCACCGCAGAAAGCGCCTCCTCGGTGGCCACGATCACAACAGGAAGCGTGAGGAGCGCGAGGGTGAGCGACGCCCAGAGCAGCCCCCCTGTGCCAAACACCGGTTGGCCATCGGCCTCGAGGCTCGCCTTGAAAAAGAGCTCGTCGATGCCCACGCCGAGGCCATAGCAAAAAAAGCCCAGTCCAAACGCGCCGTAGACGATACTCGGCACGCCCGCGAGGTTGTTGATGGCCACCCGCACCGTGGTCGTGACCGGCCCTTGGGTTGCATACTCCCTGAGATAGAGGGCCGCGAGAACACCAAACGGCGCGACGAAGAGGGCCATGATGAGCGTCATCACCACCGTGCCCCAGATCGCCGGGAAGACTCCCCCGGCGCTGTTGGCCTCACGTGGGTCATCCGTGAGAAACTCACCCCAGCGGGATGCGTAGACCCCGAGCCGGCCTACGATGCCAAGCTGGTTGGGCTGCCAGGCCCGCACGATCGCATCGAGTGGCACACGCTCGATCCGGCCACGAGGCGTTTCAAACTCCACGGCCCAGCCGGCATTCTCTGCCCGGAGAGTCGCCGCTTTTTCATCGAGGGTGCGATCCTCCGCAGCGAGCGTTTCCTTCAGCCGCGCTTCGCGTACCGCTGCCGCACGGGCCTCGGGGCTGTCGTCTCCCGACGCCAAGACAGCGGAGACGACCGCCAGCCGAGCGGCCCTCAGGCGGCGCTGAATCTCGCCACGATCAACCTGGTCGATTCGTCGAATGCGTCGCCAGCGACGGCGCACCGCCGGATGTTCCCGCTCATACGCAGCCCATGTCGCCGCGGCCCCGTCAGCCACCACCGTATCGCTGTGCACGAGCCGCTTCGGGATGGCATGGAGCCGCCCTCCTTCGAGTCGCTCCACCACGGTGGCCCACTCGGGACGCTTCACCCGCTCGATCGCGGCATCGTTCACCCATTCGAACTGACTCAAGTCCTTGCCCGACCCCGCCACCCGAAGGAGCCGTCGGGCTGGGGTGCCAGCGGTCTTGTCGCTTGGCGGAACCGCCCGTTCGCGTATCGTGACTTCGCCGAGCAGTTGCCGGCCATCGCTCAGTTCGACGAGCTCGAGCGGCACGGGCCAGAAATTGGACGCCCCACGGATCGTGATGAGCGCGAGCAGCCCCACGATCATGGCGAGCGCCGTTGCCAGGCATCCGGCGGTGAGCCAGACCCACGGCTCACCGTGGGCCACGAGTGCCGACGCGGCATTCCTCGCCCGACGGTAGCGGAAGCGGTTAGAGTTCATGTGCCCGCCTCCGAAACCGTAGCCGCACGAGCTCGGCCACCGTGTTGACTACAAACGTCATCACAAAGAGCACGAGCGCGGCCAAGAAGAGCACGCGGTAGTGCGAGCTGCCTTGGGCCGCCTCGGGCAACTCCGTCGCGATGGCGGCCGAGAGCGTCTGAAAACCATTGAACATGTTCCACCGTTCGATGGGCGTGTTCCCCGCGGCCATGAGCACGACCATCGTCTCGCCAACGGCCCGGCCCAGGCCAATCATGACCGCCGAGAAGAGCCCACTTGCCGCGGTCGGCACGATCACGCGAATCGCGGTTTGCCAGGGTGTGGCGCCAGCGCCGAGCGAGGCGCTGCGGAGGTGCTCTGGCACGCTCGCCAGCGCGTCGTCTGCAATCGTAAACACGATGGGAATGATCGCGAAGCTCATGCCAAGGGCCACGATGACGGCGTTTCGCTGCACGTAGGTGCCAAACATGCCGCCACGGGTCTCGAGCCCGAGCGACGAAAAAAAACTCGCGGCAAACATGGCCAGCAGGACGGCGGCCACGCCGCTTCCGACCACCACGCCAAGCGACACGACCGCTGCTCCGCTGCGACTCCATCCAGCGGCGATCTGCCGAAGCCACGGATTCACGGCCACCCCCACGAGCCACACCGTCGCGATGGCTGCCAACGGGAGCGTGGCCACGACCCAGCCACCGAAGCCACTCCCACGCCCGTCGAGCCAGGCCCGCACATCGCCTTCAAAGAGCAGGCGTTCGACCACGGGGGCCGCGGCCCACGATGTAGCAAGCCCAAGCGGAAGGGCGACCAGCGCCACGACCGCGAACCGACCACTGGCCAGTCGGCTTCGCATGGCGACGGGAAGGATCTGCCAGGCATGGGCTGCGATGACAACAACGGCTGGCACGACAAAGATGGCCGTCAGCACCGGCATGAGGAATGCATCGACAAAGGGCGCGAACACGAGCCCAGCGACAAACCCGAGCACCACACTTGGCAGACTCGCCATCATCTCGATCGTGGGCTTGACCCGCGCTCGCCATGCTGGGTGCATGAACTGGCTCGTATAGATCGCCGCCAAGAGGGCGATTGGCGCGGCGAACAGCATCGAATAGATCGTGGCCTTGATGGTGCCAAAGATGAGCGGAAGAAGCCCAAACTTTGACTCAAAGGCCCCGTGGCCCGTCGTCTCCCATGCCTGCACCGGGCCGGGATAACTCTCGTACCAGACAGGCATAAGGAGCGTCTGCAATGACACCTCCGGGTACCCCACATCAATGGCCCATGCGGCGAGCCCTCCTCGACCGGCGGCGAAGACTCGATTTTCCTGATCGGCAATGGCAATCGCCGAGGGGATGGGGTGGGCTCTGGCCGATGTCGTCACGCGTGGAAGACTGACCACCTCACGGCCCGCCGTCGACTGAAGCAGCCGAATGCCGCCCTCCGCGTCGGCCGCGGCAAAGAGCCGCGACCTCGGCGAGCTGGCAATGGCCGTGACGGCCACGCCGCGTTTGGCTGGTGGAAATTCACGAGCCGTCACCATGCGAAGGCCGTCCTTGGCCACCATGATGTCGCCGTGAGGCACGGCTGGATCCCGCCTGGCCGTGAACATGATCATGATCGTGCCATCATCTCTCGCGACGGCGAGCGCGGTTCCGCCGAAGAGTCGTGCCACCGCCGTGACCGGGCCGCCAGCCGAAAACGACTCCATCGCTTTGGGGTTCTCGATATCGCGGATCACATACCGTCGGCCCGTGCCATCGGCCGCGATGAGAAAGAGCTGGTCTCCGAGTTCAGACACACGAACAAACCGCGGTCGAAAATTGTCGGCCGGAGAAATCGTGGCTCCGGCGACTGATACGGTCCGTTGGCCGGTGACCATGTTGAGACGGGATCGTGACGATTCGACCCGCACCGCCCCGCCCTCGTCGAGCACTGCCACGAGACTGCCCGTCGCCAGCGGTGCGACATCAAGGTCGATGATCGGCCTCGGAAGCGTTGCTGCTCCCGCCGTCGTGAGATCGGTGACGAGGCTCACCCGCGAGAGCTGGCCACTGCTGCCGCGCACGATCACCGCGTCGTCCCGCAACACGGTCTTGCGGTCGGTGGATGGCCGCTGATCCTCCGGAATTCCGGCCTCGCCGATATACGTCGAATCGAGACCGAGCCGGCCAGTCCGAAAGGAGCCATCGCGATAACCCACGGCCGTCATGAGGCTGCCCGGCGCCACACATACCGCCGAGCATCCCTCGAGGCCGCTTGCCGCCGCAGGCCGCTCGAGGAGGGTCGCACCATCAGCAACGCTGATGCCACGGACGCCATCGGCGGTGAGAATCCAAACGACTGAGCCTGATTCATCACTGCCCACGGCGAGTGGCTCGGTTCCGCTGAAGGCCGTGGCCCCTTGGGGCGTGGCCCGCGCGGGGCGAAAGAGCGGTGCCGCCACGACCAAAAGAAAAACGCCGACCAGCAGCACGGCCACGATCGTGCCAATGCCCCCGGCCGTGATGATGACACGGGCAAGCGTGTCACCGAAGCGATCCCACGGCCGCTTTCGGCGGCGAGACCGACCCGTGAGCGTGCCCTTGGCATCCATGCCGTGTTGCCTCAGAGCGAAAGGCCCACTTCGGCAAGGGCCTCAGCGGCCACGGCGGCCGTGACGGGAAGATACCCATCCTTTCCCACGTCGCCCTGGCCGTCGCGACTCAAGACGTATCGCAGAAACTCACGCCGCAACGGGTCGAGCTCGGTGCCCGGTCGGCGATTGACACTCAAGTAGAGAAAGCGTGCCAGCGGAAACTCGCCGGAGTACGCGGCTTCTGGAGTCGGCGCCACCGCCTTGCCACCGCCCGCTGGAGCGAGCGGGATGGCACGCACGTTTGGCGTCATGTAGCCGATGCCGCTGTAGCCCATCCCAAACGAATCGCTCGCCACCGCTTGCACAACCGCGGAACTGCCGGCCTGCTCCTTGACCGTGGCCTTGAAGTCGCCTTGGAACAATGCGAATTCCTTGAAGTAGCCATAGGTGCCACTCGTGGAATTCCGGCCGTAGAGACTGATCGGCTTGTCCCGCCACGCTCCCTCGAGGCCGAGGTCTCCCCATGTGCGGATGTCGTAGGTGGCCCCCCCCTTGCGGTTCTTGGAGAAGATGGCGTCAATCTGCTCAAGCGAGAGGGATGCCAGCGGGTTGTCACGGTGGACAAACACCACGAGCATGTCGATCGCCGCTGGGATGACGGTCGGCGGGTAACCGTGCTTTGCTTTGAACTCGTCGATCTCCGATGGCTTCCACGACCGGCTCATCGGTGCGAAGGAACAGGTGCCCTCGGTGAGCGCTGGCGGCCCGGATGCCGAGCCCTTGCCTTCGATGCCCTCGCGCACGTTGGGATAAAATTTCTTGAAGCCCTCGGCCCAGAGAGCCATGAGGTTATTCATCGTGTCGGAGCCGACGCTCTTGAGCGACCCGGCCACCTCACCCGCGGCACGCGTGTAGGGAGGCAGGGCAGCCCCGCCTTCCGGGGCAGGAGTGGTCCCCAGGGCTACTGGCGACAGTTCGGCCGATTCCATCCACACGCTCATATGCCCCGACGGGGCCGCGGGCTTGTTGCGATGGCCGTTTTGCCTGAGGAATGCCTTGACCGCGATCGTGACCTTGCCGCCTGCAAACTCTGGAAGGAGGTCGTCGAAGACGATCGCGCCGCGGGCCTGGCCGCCGTTCTTGTAGTAGCCGCCTGTCGCCTCGCTGACGAGCTTGCCATTGAGATACAGCGCAAACCCCTCACCCGACCAGGCGTGACCGCCCCCACCGACGACGATGCGGTAGCGGTGGTTCTCGTCGAGCGGCGGCGCGTCAAACGTCTGCCGCATGAGGAGCACTTCCTTATCCCAAAGCGTGGCCGGCGGCGTGCTGCACCCGCAGTGCGGCACGGTGCAGCTCGCGATCAGCGGTTCCTGCTTGCCGTCTTTCTGGCCGAAGGGCGCTTTGCCGGTCTTCCAACCAGCCTTCGCGGCGTCGAAGTCGGGGGAGAACCAGTTCTCAATCCCGGCGGGGAGCGTGACGGGCCGATACCGATCGCCTTCCGGGTTGGCCTTCACCTCGGGGGGATCGAATGTGAAATACTGCCATTCGGCCCCCTTCATCTCCTGGCCAAACGGCTTCCAGTCGTAGGTATGGATGCCGCAGAGATTGTAGTGGTCGATCATCTGATCGAGCTGCGATTCGATCACCGGGCTCTTCCTGGCCGGAGCGTTGCCGCTGAGGATATTGTCGAGCGGAATGCCGCGGCGGAGATACGATGGAATCGAATCTGCTTCGCCGACAAACTCCGGAAGCAGTCGGTCCGTCACGATCGGTGTGATCGCGGGGATCATCGCGGCAAGGGCCTCGTCTTCGGCGGGCTGGAGCAGCGGCGGGGCATCGACGGGCTTTGTCATGCCGCCCTCGGGATACTCGACCGCGCCCCCTTCGAGCTCCACCATCGCTCGGCCGAGCGCGTCGCCGCAGAGCATGTACGTCTCGGCGTTGTGGTTGTAGTGATAGTCTTGGTTCTTGGGTGAGATGTTTGGCTCCCGCCAGAAGGGCCGCGTGTCGATCGTCTTTACGGTGCCGGCCAGCTCGGGATGCCGCTTCGGGTCGGCGACGGCAAGCTGAGCCTCGGCGATCTTCACGTAGTTCTCAGGCATATCCTTGCCGTGAAAGCCCACCGTCGCGATCGCCCATTTCGCATGTGGGGCATTAAACTCCTTCCGCCATGCCTTGATCAGGTTCACGAGGTTGTGTTCGTAGTGAGCGATGTGCCCCGGGTTCCCGCCATCCTTGTGGCCCTGCCACCAAACAAACCCCGCGACCTCGTAGCCCTGATCCTTGTATTCGGGGTACCGCTCGCCGAAGTTGCCGAGTACGGCCTTCACCGCCGCGGTGTAGTCGTCGTATTGCTTGCCGGCATACCACTCGTTCCCGGTGGGCTTGCCCCCTTCCGCAATCGTGCGTTCATTCTCACCGTAGCCGGGGCACACCTTCACTTCACCATCCACTTCATACGAGTATCGCTCCGTGCCTGGGGGAAGGACGTCCCAACCGAGGCTGCGGTTGCCGATGTCGGCCTTGATGACGACCACCGGCTCGTCGTGGAACGTGCCCATGACAAACCCGAAACCAAGCTCGGGACCAAACGTCGGGCCACAGGCTTCGACGCTCAAGGGAGCGCTTTGCCCCTTGCCAAGATACGCGTCGTTGAGGACGACATCCGGCCGCTTTACCCATGAGCCATCGTCGGACCGCAGATAGCGAAAGCGACCGAGCGTGTCGATGACGAACCCAAGGTCGCCGTACCCGTGCAGGTCCACCTGCTCCATCCAGAAATTGGCCGCGCCTTCCTTCGTGGAAGTGATGCGGATCGGATACCGCTTGCCCTTCACGAGCGACACCTTCTCGCGAACCGGCTTCCCGTTTTCATCGAGACGATAGACCACCTTGCCGTCGAGCTCGGCGACGCAATCACTGTTCGGTCCATGCCCAGGGTGAACGACGTAGTTGCCGTCGTAGGGAACGTCGATCAAGGCCTCGACAACCCCCGTTTCCGAATCCTTCCAGGAAGCCTTGAGACCAAAGGGCACAAGCAGGGCTCGGCCCACGGGAAGCGCCGTCGGCACCACGGCAGGATCGGCCGAGAGAAAAACGTTGGCGTAGTGAGACGCCGCCGGCTTGATCGCCCCGAAGCCAACGCTGTTGGACTGCCCCGACATGATATAGACCTTCACCGGCTTGTCCTTGGCCGGGGGCGTCGCGGCCGGCGGCGGGAGATCAACGGGGAGCACGTCCGCCGCGGCGGGCAAAGCCGCGAGGAGCGTGAGGGCCAGCAGCAGGGCGTTGGTCGCGACGACGTGGACGCGGTTGTTCATGGAGACTCTCGAGGGAGACGGGGAAGAGCGGACCCACAGCATAGCCACGTGTCATCGCACGTTATATGCCCGGCGATTCTCCCTCGTGGATGCGAGGCGATGCCGCGAAAGGTTCGGGAGTTGATTGGCGATCTCGTCGCGCATGGATTGTCCGAGTTGGCGGGGGCTCCTACGCGGACGGAGGCGGGGCGAAGCCGCGGCGCATCGTGTTTTCGGTGACTGTGCGGGGGAGCGTGAACTGGAGGAGATACTCGGGGCCACCTGCCTTCGAGCCAGTGCCGCTCATCGCATAGCCACCAAAGGGTTGGCGATGGACGAAGGCGCCGGTGATGCCGCGGTTCATATAGATATTGCCTGCCGCGAGTGACTCGGCGGCGCGGCGGAGCCTGGCAGGGCTACGTGAATAGACGCCGGCGGTGAGCGCATAGGGCGTGCCGTTGGCCAAATCGATCGCATGCTCAAACGAACGGGCCCGGAAAACCGCAAGCACCGGACCAAAAATTTCGTCCTGGCCGAGCGGCCCGGCGGGATCGGCATCGGCAAAGACATGCGGACCAAGAAACCAGCCGCGGTCGGCAAGCGGCCCGACATCGACGGCGGCCACCGTGCGAGCTGTTCGCGAACCGATCTCGATGAACGATGCGACCCTACCGCGGGCTTCCGCATCGACGACAGGGCCCACTCGCGTACCCGGGTCTTCCGCCGGGCCGACTCGTAGGCTTTTTGTGGCTTCGGCGAGCCTCTCAACAAAGGCGTCGGAGATGTGGTCAAGCACGATTGCCCGCGAACAGGCAGAACACTTCTGGCCTTGGAAGCCAAAAGCGCTGGCGACGACGCCGGACACCGCTTCGTCGAGGTCGGCATCGTCATCAACGATGATCGCATTCTTGCCTCCCATCTCCGCGATCACCTTCTTGACCATGCGGCTTCCCGGAAGAGCCGCCGACTCCGCCGCGAGCGTGTTGATCGCGAGGCCGACGGCGCGAGAGCCGGTGAACGCAACGAGCGCCGTTTCGGGGTGCGACACGAGTGCGGGGCCGATTTCCTCGCCGCGGCCTGGCAGGAATGACAGCACGTTCGGCGGCACGCCTGCACACTTGAGAATCTCAAAGAGCTGCCATGCGACAAGCGACGACTGCTCGGCGGGCTTCATCACGACGGTGTTGCCCGTCACGAGCGCGGCGGTCGTCATGCCGCAGAGGATCGCGAGCGGAAAATTCCACGGGGCGATGACGACGGCGACGCCGCGGGGGATATGCGTTGTCACGTTTTCTTCGCCTGGCACATCGACGCGGCGTGACGCGAGCAGCCGCTCCGCTTCCACGGCATAAAACTCGCAGAAGTCGATGGCTTCGGCAACGTCGGCGTCGGCCTCACGCCAGGGCTTGCCGACTTCAAACACCTGGCAGGCCGCGAGGTCAAACCGGCGGGCGCGCATGTTCGCGGCGGCCGCGCGAAGGATGTCGGCGCGACGGTGAACACCGACTGCCTGCCATGCGGTGACCGCGTCGCGGGCAATCGTCATCGCGTGGCGAGCGTCATCGGAATTCGCGGCACAGACCTCGGCCACCACGCGTCTGTGATCGGACGGGTCACGCCGCTCAAACTGTTCACGATCCTCGATCCGTGCGCCATCAATCACGATCGGCACGAGCGGCGGGTGCGCAGTCGGCCGCGCCCTTGTGACCGCTTGCCCCAGCGCCTCGCGGTTGGCGGCCACGGCGAAATCGGTCAACGGCTCATTCTGAAAGTGTTTGGTGGCCACGACGGAGACCGCCGCGGGAGCATCGGGAGCCGTTGATGGCGTTGGCGGGGCGAGAAGCCGCTCCGCATCGACCTGCTTCACAAACCCGGCCCGTAGAAACGAATCATTCGACGAGTTTTCGAGGAGGCGCCGCACGAGGTAGGCCATACCCGGCACGAGCTGACCGTAGGGCATATACACCCGCATCCGCCACCCAGCGGACGTGACCGCTTCCTTCTCGGCGTCGCCCATGCCGTAGAGCATCTGCATTTCAACGACGCGGCGGTCGAGGCCAAGCGCTTCGGCAACGGCCATGCCGTGGGCGAGCGATCGGAGATTGTGGCTGCCGAGCGCGGGTCTGAGCACATCGGAATGCTCCATCACGACCGTCGTCGCCGCCTCAAAGCAGGCGTCGGTCTCCCATTTCTGTTGCCACACGGGAACCGGCCAGCCCGACGCGGTCGCGTGGATGGTCTCGTAGTCCCAATAGGCCCCCTTCACGAGCCGCACCTGAACAGAGGTGCCGCGGGTGCGGGCCCACCTGGCGAGCGCCCGAAGATCATGGAGAGCTTCCCGGAGGTAGCACTGCACCACGATGCCGCAGTGGGGCCAGTCGCGAAACTCGTCCTCCATGGCGATCGTCTTGAAGATCGCAAGGGCGACGTCTTTTGTGGCGTAGCTCTCCATATCAACGTGAACCTGCGCCCCGCGGTCGCGTGCCAGCCGCCAGAGCGGTCGTAGCCGTGCAAGCACACGGTCCGTCGTGCCGACGGGATCGATCGCGTCGAACTGGCTATCGAGGGCCGAGAGTTTGAGCGACACATGAACCCGCGGGAGCGGTCCGTCGAGGCCGTCGTCAACGAGGGAATCGTGTGGCCAGCGAGCCGCTGCGGAGGGTAGTTCTTCGAGGAGCTGGTGGTATGCCGCGGCATAGGCATCGGCCTCCGCATCGCTTGTGACCGCCTCACCGAGCAGGTCGAGCGAGAAACCGCGGTGCCGCGATCGCTCGCGGATAGCCGTCTTCGCCGCTTCGGTTGGATTCGTGCCAGCGATAAATCGCTTGGCCTGGGCGAGCATGGCGGCACGCACCATGCGTGCTGCAACGGGCGCGAGAAGGCCGTGGCGGGCGGCCTGAAGCGCCATCCGCAGCATCACGGGGAGTTTCTCGAGCGTTTCGTCGTCGAGATATTCCTTGAGATGACGATCGACCGCGGCGGGGTCGTCGAGCATTGGCATGCAGTCGACGAGCCTGAAGAGACGTACCTTCAGATCATCATCAGCAAGCACCCACTCGCCTGCCTGCTCGGTCCAGTAGGTGGGCGAAAGCACGCCGGGCTGCGCCGCCCGCGACCGCTCCAAGAGCTCGCGGCCGATGGCCTGCGTCCGTGCTTCGATTCCCGCCTGCGATTCTTGACCAGCCATGCCTTCCCTCTGGAGGGGCGACGCATGCGCCGCCGGGGTCGTAGGGCCATGGCCCCAATGTGTCGCACGAACCAAGAAATTGCGACACGTTCTCCGGACATGTCGCAGAAATCAGTTTCCGACGACACGTCTGTTCGCGTTTTCGCCAATCAGTCGCGGAACCACCAGAGGAGGCGGTCGTGAAGCGGTCCCGGTGGAGGCCAGGCGAGGGATGCGGTGGAGCCGAGGTCAACGGCCTTCACCGCCTCGCTGACACGATGCTCGAGATCGAGGCCGGGGGTGTTCCACTCTCGGAGAAGCTTCTCCTGCTCGGCATCCACCGCGGCGAGATACGGATAGAAAATGCCGCGACGAACGGCACGTCGCTTCATGGCGTCTGTGGCATACCAGTGGTGCATCCGCCATGTGCCGTCATGCAGCTTCCGGAGGGCGCTGAAGTGAAAGAACACGAGCGGCTGGTCATCCACGAGAACGTTGCGACCACGAAGCGTCACGCGATGGCTCCCAAGGTTCCACGGCGCGAGATTCGCGCCGGGATGCGCAAGCACTTTCATCCGCGAGTATCGCTCAGGCCATGCCGTGAGGTACCCCTGGTTCATGTACCTCCCTTGGCCGTCGGGCTTCGCCGAACAACTCTCCAAGCACTCACCGACCCAGTCGTCGAGGCACTGCCGCCCCTGCTCGTCATTCCGCCACATGCCAAAGCCAGCGTTGAATCGCCCAGCCGTCGGCTCGTGAAACCTCGCCTTCTCAGTGAAGCGATGCTCGGTAATCCCGATCGATGCTCCCTCCATCGCCACGAAGAGTGGCTCCGGATCGGAAGAGAATCCGGTGTCGCTATCCACGTAGCCAACCACCTCGTCGGGCTCGCTCAGGCGAAGCAGGCATCTCATGAAAACGGCCTTATGGGTCGCGTAAAACTCCCAGCGAGTCCGCGACGCTCGCAGCGGTACGAGCGCCGGCTCCTCCGCCTCGAGCGCCGCTTGCGGCATACACTCCACGCGGTCGCCAAAACGACGGCGGATGATCGGTACCACAGCATCGTCGAAGCAGAGCACCGTCATGCGGGTGCGCGGAGCATGGCGCAGCAGCGACTCGAGCATGACCAGCCCGCGGGCGGCATAGGCTGAATCGAAATAGGTGGCGATGTGGCGGGTGACAACCATGGCTCACGCTGCCATGCGTCGGCGGCCGGGGCCAAACGCCGCGCCCCCCTGCCCCTTCTTCGTACGCCAGTAGGTGAGCCTCGCTCGCAGGCTCGAAAGCGCTTCGGCAAAGCCATCGGGCCGAAGACCACCCGTAAAGAACGACCGCGCGATCCACGCCGAACCGGTGCAAAGCTCGGCATGCCTGGCCAGAAGTCGATCAGGCGAAAACGGCAGGCCTGTCACCCGCGGATCAGCGACGCCGCCAAATCCGAATCGACGGCCCGCCCCGCGGATGGCCGTCGAAAGATGCTCCATCAGATCAGACCCCACGAGCTCCATCGGATGATCGAGCTTGAGGGCCAGCGCGAGATCGTTGAGGCCGATCATGATCTCGGCCACGCCATGGACCGCGACGATCTCGCGAACCCGTGCCACGGCTGGCGCGGTCTCGAGAAGAAGCACGACCTCGGCCCGGCCATCGACGAAGTCGACGAATCGCGCCGCCTGCTCGGCCCGCTCGAACTGTGGAAGCATGAGCGACTGGGCACCGAAATCGAGTGCCTGTTCGATCTCGTCACGCGTGCCACGAAAGAGCGGGTTGAGCCTCGCGAAGACGCGGGCATTCTTCACGTTGCGTGCAATTGTTTTTAGGTCGGCCAGCCGATGCGTCGAAATCCTTGTCCCAGGAACGCTCGCCTGACGCCGACGCTTGCCATGCCGTTCGATGTCGATGCCGATCCGCTCGATGCCAGCACGATCGGCTGCGTGAATCCACTCGGGATCGCGGCTGAGGAGCGTGAGCACGAAGTCGTTGGCCCGTGAGGCACTCGCCATGGAATCACTCAAGGGAGACGGGGATCTCGGAAGCCCCGGCGGGCAGAATCCAATCGTCCGGGTTCTCGTAGTGATACGGAAGGTCGTTCAAGACGATGTACGCCGCCTCCGTGTTTCCGACATTCCGAAGCGCGTGCCAAACGCCCGGTGGCACAAGGAGCGCCTGCGGCCGCATGAGATGGAGATTGGCCACGAACGAGTGGCCGCGGGTGGGCGAGTCCGACCTCGCATCATAGAGGCCCGCGCGAAAATATCCGCCCACTACAAAAATCACGTCGGACTGATCGTGGTGGCAGTGCCACTTCGATTGAAAGCCGGGCAGCGACGTCACGTGGGTGACGTGCTCCACCTTCATGATGCCGTCGAACCATTCGGGCCTGTAGATCTCCGTCAGCGTGCCGCCGCGGATCACGAGATTTTTGATCTCGACGATGCGAACCCCCTCAATCGCCTGCGTCGGCGCGAGAATCGGATTCCACGACGGATCGACGGTCTGTTTCGCCCGCTTCTCGTTGAGGGCGTGCACCATTGGAGATGATGAAGCCATGGAATCGCTCGCCCTGGGCCCTGGATGAATGCCGCGCGGTGAGAGAACTCCCAGGAACGGCGGGGCACTGTCAATCGCACTTCCTGTGCTAGAAATCGACGGTCAGGAAGTCTTGGGCGAGGATGACATCACAATCGAGCGCCCTGCGGATCGCTTCTCTATCGACTGGATCACTCGACTCTTCCAAAGGGTTGATGTGCGTGATCAGAAGCTGCTTCGGACGACAGCCCTGGGCCACTTCGATGAGTCGGCTCGTGAAACAGTGCCCCGTCTTGGTCGCCCATTTCACAGCCGAATCGCGAAAGTAACACTCGTGCATCAACAGGTCGGCGCCGGATTTCCATTGCCCTGATTCACGGCTCGTGTCGCCCACGGTATCGGTGGCATACACGAGCGTCTTGCCGCAGGACGGCCAGTGGATTCGATAGGCCACCGATCCCCCCGGATGCTCCTGCCGCTGCCACGTGATCACGGCGTCTGCGACCTCGAACGACTCCAGGTCGTCGATGGGGCACCAGGTCGCATTCAGACTTGCCGGAAAGAGGAGCGGATGGAAAAGGTGCTGCTGGATGGCTTCGAGCTTCTCGCGTTCACCCCACACGCGAACCTGATTCACCGGCCGCTGATACAGCGTATCCAGCAGGAATGTCATCCCAAACGTGTGATCGAGGTGGGCATGGCTCAGGAGCACATCCAGATGATCCGTCTGGATCAACGGCGCGAGACGGAAAACGCCCGTCCCCGCATCCAGAAGAATTCCCGATTCAGGCAGAAAATAGCAGGACGTGTGTCGCTGGGCATTCGGGTGGTAGCCAACGGTCCCCAAACAATTCAGCAGCATGGTGTTCTTGATGGGTGAATTATTGAATCACGAGTTTTCACCCGCGTACGACCTTGCCGTTCGTGCGTCCTGCACAGCCCCATGGGTCGCCGAGGGATGCGAAAAGCCGGCAGACCACTTCTCGACTCCCGATTTTGGACGTACAACATGGGACGAGGAAACCATGATGCGAGGTCAATCGATGCGAGGTCAATCACATGCCAGTCGTACCGCTTCCAAGCATGAATGAAAGCCATCGTATCATCGAGCGGCTCCGCGGCCAATTCGAGGCGCTGCTCGAGCAGGACGGTCAGGCAGATTTAGGAAGCGCTCTCGCCGACGATGGCGTTCGCCAGCTCGACGTCCACCAGCGGCGAAGTCTGTTTCGGGAGCTCCTACGCATCGAGATCGGCCATCGCCGCCACCGTGGCCTCTTGGTCGATCCGGCCGACTACGAGCGACGGTTCGAGGGCTACCGGGACGTGATCCACGAGCTCTTTCCTGCGGTAGCATCGCCGAACGAAACGATTGATGATGAGGGGGCAACCGTAGGCATCGAGGCGGCCTCACAAGAGGCGTGTCCGGTCACGCTCGCCAGTCGGTTTACGAACCTCCGCTTCCACGCCCGCGGCGGCCTCGGTGAGGTTTTTCGTGCCCACGATGAAACGTTGCGCCGCGACGTCGCCGTAAAGTTCATTCGCCCGGCGCGAGCTGATGAACCTGCGAGCCGAGAACAGTTCCTCTTGGAGGGCGAGATTACGGGTCGGCTTGACCACCCGGGGATCGTGCCGGTCTACGGTCTGGGCGAGACTTTTGACAACCGCGTGTTCCTGGCAATGCGGTTCATCGACGGGAAGACCTTCCGCGAAGTGATTGACGAGTATCACAAGAACTCGGCGGCTGGACCGAGTGAACGCCGGCGGGAGTTGAATCGGCTTCTGCACCATCTGGTGGCGACCTGCAACGTCGTGGCCTATGCCCACAGTCGCGGCATTCTCCACCGTGACATCAAGCCAGAGAACGTCATGATCGGTCGATTCAACGAAACGCTCGTAGTCGATTGGGGCCTGGCAGTGCCCATCAAGCGGGATGAGAAGGCGAGGGCCAGCGGTGAGCAGACGATCCACGTGGCATCAGGCTCTGGCGACTCACGCAACCAGCAAGCGGCCGGGACCATCGGCTACTTGAGCCCTGAAAGTTTTGACAATCAAGGCTTCGCGTGCGATTCCCGCAGTGACGTTTACAGCCTCGGTGGCATGCTCTACTACCTTCTGACCGGATGTCGGAGTGTTACCGGCGGGGCAACATCGGAGACGCTGTCGACGATCCGCACCGGGTCGTTCCCCGCGCCACGCAAGCTCGACAGGTCCATACCGCGGCCGCTCGACGCCATCTGCGCCAAGGCCATGGCGGTAGCCCCGTCATACCGCTATGCATCGCCGCTCGAGATGGCTGCCGACATCGAATCGTTCATTGAAGACGAGCCTGTCAGCGTGCTCCGCGAGTCCCTTTTCGAGCGGTGCCGTCGCACCGCCCGGCACCACCGCGGCATCGTGCTCTCGGTGACGGCTGGGCTGGTGTCAGTCGCGGTGGTGGCATGTCTTGCAGGCGTGTGGCTCAAGCAGCAGGCGAACAGCGAACAGCAGGCCCGCATTGTCGCCGAGCAGGCCGAGCGCGAAGGCGTACGACTGGCAGCCACCTTCGCAGCCCAAACGGTGGCCGGAGAAATTGATGTCCGTTGGCGGATTCTGGAGGCGCTTGCCGCCGAACCAGAGCTCCGAAAAATCCTCGGAGAGATCCCCAATGATGCCGACGACGCGGCGGCGGAGCAGCAGAGCGAGCTCCAGCGATGGCTCCTCGAACACATCCAGGACTACGACAGCATCGGGGCCGATAGCTGGTTCGTCATGAGCGCCGCAGGCAAGCAATTGGCCCGTCGGCCATTCGAGAAGAAGACGATCGGCCATTCCTATGCCACGCGGGATTACTTTCACGGGCAAGGCAGGGAGCTCGAAGACGGGGCGAGCGCTGAACCGATTCGTGGCCCCCACCTCTCACGAGCCTACGAGAGCTCGAGTGACGGCTCGCTCAAGATCGCCTACTCAGTGCCAATTTGGCCCCTGACCAAAGACACCGCTGGGCAGCGGCCGATTGGCGTGCTGGCCATGACGGCGAAGGCCGGTGAGTTTCGGATCCTCCACCGCGGCTTGAGCCGTGGACAGGTGGCGGTGCTTGCCGACATTCGGGGCGGCGAAAATGCCGACGATCCGCAGGGACTGGTGCTCCATCACCCCGACCTCCCCAGGCTCCGGAAGGAAAAGATCGGGGCTGGCGAGACTCCCGAACCGTCGTTTCTCCAACGCGATGTGGTTGATCGCCTCGCCAGGCTCTTGAGGTTCTCGCGGGCTGGTGAGGAGTTTGAAACCGAGGTCGAGGCCGATTACATCGACCACCTTTGGGCTGATCCTTCGGCCCGTTGGCTGGCGTCTTTCGAGCCGGTTGTGATAGCCAACCGATCCCGTGAAAACCCGGAACAGCGTTACCCAGGATTGGTCGTCATCGTTCAATTGTGCAAGACGCCGATGGCAGCGGGGAAGCCTTCCGCTGCCGAGCAGAATCGATCAGCGCTGCCATGACGTGCTGGACGAGCGTGCACAGCACGATCGGGTAAAGGATGACGGCCGGAGCGGCGAAGCACTCACTGGCGAGCGCCCCGGCGAGTCCCGTGTTGCTCATGCCCACCGCGAACGTGATCGCAACACCCACCTCAGGCGTGGCTCGCGTCGATCGCGCGATCAGACCGCCGACCGCATAGGTCACGGCCACAAGCACCACGGACGCGGCCGTGGCTCCGAGCAGCGGGAACAGATGTCCATTGACGAGGAGTTGCGGAAGCGCTCGCGACGCATTGAGATAGTTGACCGCCAAGATCGCCGCGAGCGCGCCGAGCGAACCCGGCAAACCCAAGGGCACCCCATCACGGGCGCCAACCAGCCACCCAACCATCATTCCGGCCACCATCGGGATGACCACCCATGCCACCAGTTCGTAGCCCACGCCCGTGAACACGTGATCCCCGACACTCCCCATCGTCGCAGCCGGGCCAGCAGCCATGGCGGCCGCAGTCGGAATCACCACGGGCGCGAGGATCGTGGTGAGGAGTACGATTCCCACGCATGCGGCGAGGCTTCCGTCTGCCCTGCGAGTCCAGGCCGTGGACGTGTTGGCTGAGGGCATCGCTGCCACGAAGACCAGCCCAGTTGCAATATCCACCGAAACCCCAGGCGCCGCCACGGTTACGAGGGCATGCGTAATGGCGATCATCGCGGCCAACGGAACCAAGCGCCCCACGACACCGAGTGCCAAGAGCCCCATGGCAGCCAATGGTGTCTTCGGCCACGTCGGTGCCGCCGTTCTCAGGCCGGCTATGAAGAGGAGGACTGCCAGAATGAGCCTGGCGGTTCCAACTTCGGCCGCACCGGCCCAGGCTGGCAGTGTGACACGGGCCAGCCAGGAGGGCGCCGGGGCAAACGTGGAAGTCGCGTAGACGATGAGGAGAAGCGGGACAAACGCGTAGTCCAGCCAGCGGCCGCTGGACAACCGCTGCGACGGCGACGTCATAGCCTTTCACCGAGGGGCCGAACGAGCCATGATCGTACCCCGGACAGAGGTGAAGAGAAAAGGAACGACATCAGGATTCCACGTGGGCCGCCAGTCGCGTCTCGGCAAGCTGCCGAAAGGCGGCTTCGGTTTGTGGATAATCGCTGATGATCCGGAGGAATTCAGCCCGCTCGAGTCGCAAGAGATCGCAGGGAGAAACGGCGCGAACGGTTGCGGTTCTCGGCATGTCATGGAGCGCCGCGATCTCCCCGAAGCAATCCCCGTCGGCGACCGTGGCCAGCCGTTCGCCCTCTGCTCCTTCAACCGCGAGCGACCCTCGGCAGACGACGTAGACATCCCCCGATTGCTCACCTCGTGCGACAACAACGCCGCCGGCGGAAACCGCGATCGGCTCAAATGCCATCGCAAGGCTATTGAGAAGAACGGCCGGCGCGTCCTTGAAGAAGGACTGACGGGCGAGCACCTCTCGTGGAAGGCACTCATGCCACCGGCGGCCATCGCGGGCAAGGAGCTCGTAGGCCGCCTGCGGCCCCCAGGTGCCAGACGGGTAGTTCGGAAACTCCGTCGCCGAGCGCTCGTGCCAGGCATCGAGCACAGGCTGCACGACCCTCCACGACTGCTCCACGAAATCGGTTCGCGAGAAGAGCGTCTGATCACCGTTGAGTGCGGCGTAGAGGAGCACCTCATAGCCCGTTCCACGAGACGCCTCAAAGGTATCGGCATAGTCAAACCTCATGCCGGCCCGCTGAAGGACAAGCGTGGGGCCAGGCCGTTTCACATTGAGGCGAATCTCCACCCCCTGGTGCGGCTGGATGTGAAACACGAGCGTGTTCGGTTCGTCAGCCCCGGGTTTGCGTCGGAACTGCACGACGACTTCCGTGCCCCGCTTCCAGAGCGCCTTCCCGCTTCGCATGTAAACAGGCGCGCCCGCCCAGCGATCGTTCTCGATATGGAGCTTGAAGGCAGCGTAGGTAGCAGCCTCGGATTGAGGATCGACCCGCGCTTCCTCGCGATACCCGACAGCCGGGGTTCCGTCGGCCTTGCGGCCCGGCCCATACTGCCCCCGGACACAGTCGCGAGCCACATCAGCGG
This sequence comes from Pirellulales bacterium, assembly GCA_041746715.1. Taxonomy (GTDB): domain Bacteria; phylum Planctomycetota; class Planctomycetia; order Pirellulales; family UBA1268; genus QWPN01. Next base: position 40,735 of record JBGTGN010000042.1, read on the forward strand.
GCGTCGGCACCCGCACGGCGGCGAGCAGTCGTGACTTCTCCTCGCGAATCGACTCCGGATCGAGCGATTCCGGCGGCTCCATGCAGACGTAGGCCAGAATCTGCATGAGGTGATTCTGAATCATGTCGCGGACGACCCCCGTCGTATCGTAGTAGTCGCCGCGGGTCTCGACGCCAACCGTCTCGGCCGCCGAGATCTGAATGTGATCGATGTGAGCAGCGTTCCACAGCGGGGCGAACATCGGGTTGGCCATTCGAAAGGCCAACAGGTTTTGCACCGTTTCCTTGCCGAGATAGTGGTCGATGCGGGAAATCTCCTCCTCGCGCCATCGGCCGAGCAGTTCACGGTTGAGGGCCACCGCCGAGTCGATATTCTTTCCGAAGGGTTTTTCCACGATGATCCGCCGCAACCCCGGAAGGCTGGTACAGCCTGATGCATCGAGCAAGCGGTTGATGGTGGCAAAGAAATCCGGTGAGGTCGCGCAGTAAAAAAGCGTGTTGCCACCGGCAGTGTGCGTCTCGGCCACGCGTGCCACGGTCTCTCGCAGCCGCTCGTACGCCGCGATATCACCAAAATCGCCCGACGTGTAGTGCAGCCGGGACTCGAGCCACTCCCACCGGTCGGGGTCAAGCGCATGACGAGTGTGAAAGCGGCCGATCTCGTCCCGCTGTTGCTTGCGGAACGTGGCGGTGTCGAGATCCCGCCTTGCCATGCCGACGACGGCAAAGCCCTCGGGGAGGAGTCCGTCGCAGGCGAGGTTGTAGAGAGCCGGGATCAAAAGCCGCTTGGTCAGATCGCCCGAGGCACCAAGAATCACCAGTATCCCGGCCAAGGCGACGGGGTGCTCGGTGGTGCGAGGCTGTCGTCGGGATTCGTGAGAGAGCGAGTCCATGGAAGCGACTGTTTTCCTCAGGGGTGCATTCGGGCCGCGGCCCACTCATCGGTTTGCGAACGTACCATGAAGTGGGCTATCTTGCCGCGCATGGACAAGACCAGTTCGCATGGCTCCGGCTCCCATGGCTTGAATATCTCGGTCACGCGGGATGGTGATGAGGTTTTCCGAGACACGTTGAGCGTTCCCGTCGAACTGGGACGGGTCGATTTGACAGCCGGGGAGGCCGAGTGCCTCGACACGCTCCGGCCTGGCCCGGAAGCAACGCGGCTTCCGGTGGCCGAGCCGTCCGAGAGCTCGGTGTCACGAAAGCAGGTGCGGATCGAGGGGCTTGCCAACGACTGCGTGAGACTCACCAATCTCAGTCGAACCGGTCCGGTCCGCTTTGGGAACCGCCCCCTGCTTCCCGCTGGCCAAACGGCCGAGTATCCATTGCCGGTCGAGATCCTGGTGGGCCGAGCGACGATCATCGTTACGGCGGAGTTCGATCCCACGACCAGCGGCACCCTGCAAACGCTTCAGTCGCCAACCCCATTGGCAGGTTCGAGCGAGAGCGTTGGCCACAAGGACCTTTCCGGGCTCCGCGCCGAGGCAGGCCAAGGGCACATCCGCTGGTGGCGAAACATGATCGGCGTGCTCCAAAGCGCTGCCAGTTCCGACGACTTCTTCCACAAAGCTGCCGCCGCGGTGGTCGAGCTCGTGGGCCTCGACTTGGGTGCCGTCTTCCTGCACGGCGACCAGGGATGGCGGCCCGCGGCCATCCGCACCGCAGGCATCATGTCGGCCAGGCCCAGCACGAGCGTCTTGGCCAGACTCCTCGCCGAGAAGCGAACATTTTTCAGTTGTAGTGACACCCAGATGGATGTCACGGCCAGCCTCGCCTCGCTCGACGCGTTCGTGACATCGCCGATCCTCGATCGAGAAGGCCACGTGATCGGGGCAATCTATGGCCATCGCGTGCAGGGAAGCGGTGGAGCGCCAAACATCACGGAACTTGAAGCGCTCCTGGTCGAGACACTCGCCTGTGGCGTGGCCGCTGGCCTTTCACGACTCGATCAAGAGCGGTCGAGCCTGGCCCGCAAGGTGCAGTTCGAACAATTCTTCTCAGCGGAGCTCGCCGAGCAGCTCGACTCGCACCCCGATCTGCTGGCCGGCCGCGATGCTGAAGTGACCGTCATGTTCTGTGACATTCGCGGCTTTAGCAGCGTCACCGAAAGGCTCGGGCCAACCCAGACAATGGACTGGATCGGGGGCGTGCTCAGTCCGCTGTCCGATTGCGTGGCCGGTACAGGAGGCGTGCTCGTCGACTATGTCGGTGACGAATTGATGGCGATGTGGGGTGCCCCCACACCTCAACCCGACCACGCGATCCGTGCCGGCGAGGCAGCCCGAGCCATGCTCCGCGCGGCACCGGAGATCGATAGCATTTGGCAGCAGGTCACCGGCGCAACGACCGCCTTCGGCATCGGCATCAACTCTGGTTTGGCCCGAGTGGGCAATGTCGGTTCCCGGCGAAAGTTCAAGTACGGTCCGCTTGGTAACTGCGTGAACCTCGCGAGCCGTGTGCAGGGGGCAACGAAGTATCTGCGTGTTCCGGCGATCGTCACCGGCGTGACGCGGCGACTTCTCGACAACTCGTTCCGCGTCCGCCGGCTCTGCAGTGTGCGGGTGGTCAACATTGCAGAACCGGTCGATCTCTTCGAACTCGCCCTTGACGAACAAGGTGATGCCACGGGGCTGTTCGCAGCCTACGAAGAGGCACTGACGGCCTTCGACGCAGGGCGGTTTGCAACCGCCGTACGCATCCTCGGGGAATTGCTCGCGGGAACACCCCAAGACGGGCCGGCCCAGGTGCTGCTGTCACGGGCGGCGGCCTGCCTCATCGAAGAGCCCATGACTTTCTCGCCCGTATGGACATTGCCGGGCAAGTAAGCCACGAGGGGCGGAGTTCCTCCCTCGACAGTCCCGTGAGAAACCCATAAAATCCGGGCAATTATCGGGCCATGGACTGGCCCGCTTCCCGCTGGAAACGGAGTTCCTCCATGCCCCTGGCGTCACGCCTCATCGCGATCGTGATGCTCGCTTCGGGCGCTGGTGGTGTACTGGCCGACGAGGTTCTCCCACTGCCACCGACGGAACCGGCGAACCTGATTCCCGTCAAGGAAGAACATGGTGGCCATCACCATGCCGGCCAGTCGGCCGCGCAGGCTGCCCTGAAGAGCCACGGGTGTATCTCCTGCCATCAAGGCGTCGGTGACATGCACCGAAGCCCGAATGTCCGTCTCGGCTGCACCGACTGCCATGGGGGCGACGCCCATGCCACCACCAAACACGAGGCCCATGTTCACTCGAAGCATCCTGAAGTCTGGTGTTCCTCGGCCAATCCCCAGCGGTCTTACACGCTCCTCAATCATGAGTCGCCAGAGTTTATCCGGTTCGTGAATCCAGGCGACCTCCGGGTGGCCCATGAAAGCTGCGGCGGCTGTCACTCATCGATCGTGCTCCAAGTGCAAAAGAGCATGATGACCCACGGCTGCATGCTCTGGAACGCGGCGCTCTACAACAACGGCTCAATCCCGAACAAACCGGCCAGCTACGGCGAGAGCTACAGCCATGAGGGGGTCGGCCAGCGGCTCCAGACGGTCCCGCCCCCCACCGACCATGAGCGCCGCTACCAAGCCGTGGTTCGATACCTCGACCCGCTTCCCCGGTTCGAACGGCAGCAGCCTGGCAACATCCTTCGGATCTTCGAGCGTGGCGGCAGGTTCCGGCCGGAGGTCGGAAACCCGGAGCGTCTCGAGGAGAATGGCCGACCGAGGACACGACTCTCGACCCGCGGTCTCGGCACCGAGAACCGCACCGACCCCGTCTTTGTGAGCCTCAACAAAACACGGCTCCTCGACCCTACCCTCAATTTCCTCGGCACGAACGACCAGCCCGGGGACTACCGCTCAAGCGGCTGCTCGGGCTGCCACGTGGTCTACGCCAACGACCGCTCCCCGGTGCACTCGGGGCCGTATCACGTGTACGGCAACCGTGGCATGAGTTTCTCGCCCGATCCCACCATTCCGAAGAACGAGAGCGGGCACCCGATCCACCATCAGTTCGCACCCGGCAACGGCATCCCCACGAGCCAATGCATCGTGTGTCACATGCACCCGGGCACGACGGTCATGAACAGCTACATCGGATACATGTGGTGGGACGAGGAGACCGACGCTGAGTTGATCTATCCGCAGCAGCAACGGTATCCGACGTCCGAACAGGCGATCAACGCCCAGTTCCGAAATCCGAATGAGTCGGCCGCCCGCAACCTGCTTTCCGACCCCGAGTTTCTCGCCGAGCTCACCAGTTTGAACGACCGCACGAGGGAAACGCAGTTCGCCGACTTTCATGGTCACGGCTGGGCCTACCGGGCCGTGTTCAAACACGACCGCCAGGGCAGGCTTCTCGATCACAGGGGGGATGTCGTCCCCGATGACGGCAATGCCGCACGGCAGGCCGCCGTAAAGGTTCCCGAACTGATCAAGGAAATCTATCGCCACGCCGACCAGAAAACAGGCCCGCAGATTCGCGCCGAAGAGGCTGCGGTCGCCCAGGCCCGCGACGGCCTGCCGGTCCACATGCTCGACATTCACATGGAACGGGGCATGCACTGTGTCGACTGCCACTTCGTTCAGGACGCCCACGGCAACACGAAACTCTACGGCGAGGTGCGGGCCGCAATCGAGATCACCTGCGTCGACTGCCATGGCACAATCGACCAGATTGCGACGCTCCAGACGAGTGGACCGGCATCCAACACATCGAGCCCCGAAGGTGGTCGCGATTTGCGAACGCTCCGCACGCCCTCGGGAAAGCGGCGGTTCGTGGTCCAGGGCGACCGCATCTACCAAAACTCGATGGTGGAAGAGGATCTGACCTGGGAGATCAAACAGACCAAGGCAACCATCGACCCGGGGAATGACCACTACAACCCGGTCTCAGCCTTCGCGAAGACGATCCGCTGGGACGACGACGGCGTACTCCAGTGGGGCGGGGCTCCCGCCAAGGAACAGTGCGCCCACCAAAATGAACGGATCAGTTGCATCGCCTGCCACAGTTCCTGGAATCCGAGTTGCTTCGGCTGCCACCTCCCGCAGAAGGCCAACAAGAAGTCACCGAACCTTCACTACGAGGGCGACGTCTCGCGGAACCTTGTGGCCTACAACTTCCAGACACTCCGCGACGACGTCTTCATGCTCGCCCGTGATGGCAACGCCACCGGCAACCGCATCGGTCCCTCACGGTCGAGCTGTGCGATCCATGTCAGCTCCTACAACGCCAACCGCGAACTGATCTATAGCCAGCAGCAGACGATTTCGGCAGAAGGGTACAGCGGCATCGCCTTCTCGACGAACGTGCCCCATACCGTCCGCGGTGCTCCCGACCGCTCCTTGCCCCGCGATCTCTCGGCCCATCGGCCAGGGGCGCATGAAACCAAGATGTGCTCTGACTGCCACGTTTCAAAGGAAGACGACAATAACGCGATCATGGCTCAGCTCCTGATGCAGGGCACCAATGCCACGAACTTTATCGGCCGCCACGCCTGGGTCGGCCTCGGCAGCGGCGGCATTGCGGGCGTGATCGTGACCGAGCAGGAGGAACCGCAGGCGGTCATAGGCAGCTCGTTCCACAAGATCGCCTATCCAGATTTTTTCGCGAAGCACCTCGCCAACAACGGCATCTTGCAGAATGGCCACCACCACGCGGCCGGCGATGTCAGCCAGCTCATCCTCAATCCGTTGGCCAAACGTGAAGTCCTCGAGGTGCAGGTGCGGGGTGAGTACCTCTACGCCGCATGCGGTGCCGATGGCCTGCGAGTCTTCGATGTTGCGTTCATCGACGACAAGGGATTCTCGAAGCGGATCACCACGGCGCCTGTCTCACCGCTCGGCCAACAGTTCTATGTGAAGACAGCCTATGCGACCGGCGTGGCGTCACCGTCCACGACTGCGCCCGACCCGACGCGGACTCATGATCCGGAGAATTTCGAGGACACGGTCCATGCGATGTATGGCTATCTCTACGTGAGCGACCTCGAGGAGGGGCTCGTCATGGTGGGCGCCGGCACGCTGCTCGATGGCAACCCCCTCAACAACTTCCTGAAGCGGGATGTCACCTTCAATCCTGGCGGCATCCTCAAGGGAGCACGGAGCATCACGATTGCCGGGACGAACGCCTGGATCTGCTGCAACGCCGGAATCGTGGTCGTGTCGATCGACGACCCGACATGCCCCAAGGTCGTCTCCGTGATCAGTTCGCCGCATGTCATCAACCCGACATCGGTTGAGATTCAGTTTCGCCATGCCTTTGTATGTGACGTCGAGGGATTCAAGACCTTCGACATCACCGATGTCGCCGCCCCGATCCCACTCGCCGTGGTTCCCCTCACGAAGGCCCACAAGTCCTACGTGGCTCGAACCTACGCCTACGTGGCCGCCGGACCGCAGGGCCTGGCGATCATCGACGTCACGAATCCCGGAAAGCCCTTCATCGATCAGTTCTTCGATGGAGGTGGGTGCATGAACGATGTCCGCGACGTGAAGCTCGGGATCGCGTATGTGAGCCAGTTCGCCTACGTGGCCGACGGAAAGAATGGCCTGCGAGTGGTCCAGCTCTCAGGGCCTGACACGCCCGGCAACGTCGGCTTCAGCCCGAGGCCCACGCCGCAACTCGTGGCAAGCTACCCGGTGACCAAGGGGGGCGTCGCGCTTTCGATCTCCGAGGGGGTCGATCGCGACCGCGCCGTGGATGAATCGGGCAACCAGCTCTCCGTCTTTGGCCGCGTTGGCGCGAAGCCCCTCGATCTCGAGACCCAGAAGAGGATGTACCTCCGCGGTGGACGGGTCTGGAAGGTGAGCGACGATCCGTTTGATGCCACGCTCTACCGTTCACCCGGCCGACGGTAGGGTCCGGCTCCCGTTCCGCGACCGCGTCAGGGGATGGCCCGTCGGTCGCGCTCAAATACGGCAGGATCGAAGCGATCGGGACCACCCGACCCCGGTGCAAACCGAAGGCTTGCGCGGATGGCATCGAGCGACTCGCGGGCGGGCGACACGCCCCGCGACATGGTCCTGCCAGGCCACAGGCCAATGTGGGCCGGGCCACCGTCGGCCACGGCTTCCATGAGGAGGTAGGTCTGCGCTGCTGAGTCCCAGAATCGCGAGTCGGGGCGATCTGGTGCCACGACGGCGTCGAGCCTTTTCGGCGACGCATCGAGCACGATCGTCTGGCGCGCAGCAATGGCCCGCGCCGCCATGACGGCCGCCTTCTCCAGAGCTTTGGCTCGCGCCATGATCAGATTCATCTGTTCGCGATCAGACGCTGTCCAGTGAGGCTCGAAGGTCGAGCGAAGTTCCACTGCCGCTCGACCGACCGACGCCGTGGCTGGGTCATCGATGCCCACCGCGAGGAGCCGTGCCCCAGACACGCTCCACGGCTGCCACGACGGAACGCCGGGAAACGGCTGGCGAAGCGGCCCCTTGGCAGCGGCCTCCACCCGTTCGGGGCTGAGCGAACGGTGGCAGGAGTAGCAATCGAACTCCGCAAACTCGGGCCAGCGAACCGGCCTCTCTTCTCCTTGCCGTGCCTCGGCGTCGATCGCCTCGACGGCCCGCTCCGACCGCACGGCGAGGAGACGAGCGATGGCCGCGATCGTCTCAGCCTGGCCAGCCGCCCACGACCGCTCGGTGAAGTCGGCCTGAGACTCGGCCTTGCCACGGGGGCTCCAGTGTCGAGGCAAACGCCGCTGGTAGGCGGCGAACTCGAAGGCAAGCCGCGGATGCCCCGCCGCGATCATGTCATGATCAACCTCACGCGAAGCATCGCCGACATGGCAAGGAATACAAGTGCGGGCTCGAGATGCCACGTCCGCAAGCTCGCGAAACCCAAGCTCGGCTCGCGACTCATGGTCGATGTGCTTCCAGTCGGGAAGGTGATGGATCGCGAGCCATTCCGTGGCGTCGCCGTGACAGGCGCTACAGGCCACGCCATCGGCCAATACCGCCGGCGGAAGTGGCGCCTGCGAAGCGGCCTGGACCGAGTGGCAGACAAGGCACTGGCGGGCACGGTGAGCCTCGCCGATGCCGAGCATGGCGGCCATCCGCTTTGATCTCGGCTGGTAGAGGGTCTCGTAGGCACTGGCATGGGGATCACGCTTCGTCCAGATCGTCGCGGCAAACGACTGCACGGCATGATTGCCCGCCTCGGGCCCTCCGTGGCAGCTCGCCGTCGCGCAGCTCGCGGCCGACAGGGCGGTCATCGATCGATCGGGGCCCGTCCCTCCATAGACTCCCTCGAGGCATGCCTGCGGCGGGGCGGCCGGTGGGAGGCCGTGGGGCAGCGGCAACGGCTCGAAGTCGCCTGACCGTGCGACGGAGAGAGCGAGGCCAACCAGTGCCGCATTCAGGAGGCCGACAGAGGAACGGGTGGCAAAATTGTTCATCACGTCGCCCGCCCTTCCCTCGTGCCTCCCCTCGCCCTAGGGTTCTTCGACTTTTGCAGGCGAAGGGGGCGACTCAAGGACTGGTTACGATGCCTGTGCCGACTGTCACGATTCCAAAGTTCCTGTCGGGTTGGGTACTCTTGGGGTCGATCCGACCTCGAACCAGCATCGGTTGTCGGTAGCCCAGCATCCTTGCGAGCACACGTGTGATCATCGGCGGCAAGACCTGGCCCAGGGATCGACCCTGGGTGATCGCCATTCTTGTGGCCACCATCGCCGCCACGGCGTGGTACGTTCAGGACTGGGCCGCGACTGGACGAATTCCCGGCGGCAGCAGCCAGCCTGGACTCATCTACGGGATCGCCGGCGGCCTTATCATCGTCTTTGAATTGCTCCTCTGGCCCAGGCGGAAGGTGAGGAGTTGGCGCCTGGGTTCGGCGCAGACCTGGCTGCGGGCGCATGTGTGGCTCGGCCTTTTGTCTCTGCCGATCGTCCTCATGCACGCACGGCTTCTCGTGATCGGTGGCCTCCTGAACGTGGCCCTCATGACACTCTTTCTGCTCGTGATTGCCAGTGGCATCTGGGGCCTGGCTCTCCAGCAGTTCCTGCCGCAAATGTTTTTGGACGAGGTTCCTGCAGAGACGATCCGCGAGCAGATCGATCACGTGGCGGCGCGGGAGTGTCTGGATATGGAGCGGCTCATCCGTGCGGTGTGTGAACCGCTCAGTGAAGCCGAAACCCACGCGGATGACGCCGACGATGACGACTTCGCGGTCGTGACGGGGTTCCGAGCCATGACGGGTATTCAGGGACGCGTGATCGAGACGGTTCCCGTCTACAACGTCATCCCTGGCACGCGGGACATCGCGAGACACTTTCGCGACGAGGTAAAACCCTATCTGCTCGTTGGCCGCGCAGGACGATCACCGCTTGCCAGCCGCAGGACCGCGGAAACGTTTTTTGCCACGCTTCGCGCCGCGTCGCCCGCGGCGGCTGGCGATGTGATTGCCAGGCTCGAGCGAGCCTGCGAGCATCGCCGCCAGTACGATCTTCAGGCGCGACTCCACGACTGGCTTCACGGCTGGCTGCTCGTCCATGTGCCACTGTCGCTGGCGCTCGGCGTGCTGCTCGCCGTCCACATTCCTGTCGCACTCTGGTACTGGTAGGTCGGCACGATGGACATTCATGATGCCGGTCGACGCGTCACGTCCCGCGAGCAGGTGTCGCGGATCGACCGTGGGTACTACCGGCGGCCAAGCCTCATGCGCTCGTGGCGGACCTGGCTCTGCGCCGCGTGCTTCATCGCGGCGGTGGGCTGGTGCGCCTGGGGCGCTTTTGATCAGCCAGGTCACCACTCACCAGGCGGGGTGATCGCCGCCCACGCGAGGGTGGAGAGCGACTGCCAGGCCTGCCATGTTCCGTTTACACCGATCAAGAACGACACCTGGCTCTCGACCGACCAGACACGGGCGGAAATGGATGCGAAGTGCGAGCAATGTCACCGCGGCCCTGTCCATCATCCATTGCAAATCGCTGCCGATGCCGGCTCGTGTGCCTCGTGCCATACCGACCACCGAGGCCGCGGTGCTGACATCACCCGCGTGGCCGACCGCACCTGCACCGTCTGTCATGCCGACATTGCCGCACACCGCCTCGCCGGGCAGGCGGGAACCATCCCGCCGTCCGTCGTCACCATACCGATTACGCGATTCGACAACGAGCACCATCCGGAATTCGAGTCGCTGAGGAAAGACCCAGGCACGCTGAAGTTTTCGCACGGCCGGCACATGACGGCGGGGCTTGTGTTTGGCGGACCTTCCAAAAATCCGCCGATGACCTACGAGATGCTCGCCACAACCGACCGCGATCGAATGATGCCGGAGGCTGCCACGGCGGGCGATCTCGTGCAGCTCGACTGCGGGTCGTGTCATGAGTTCGCCCCATCGATCGCCCCTGGCGATGTCAGACAAACGACGGCGGGCGTGATGGCATCAAAACCCGGAGCCTACCCGCTGCCCGTGTCGTTCGAGCGTCATTGTGTGGCCTGCCACCCGCTGCCGCTGGAGCCGGAGAAGCCAGACACCGTCCTTCCGCATGGCCTCGACGCCGAGGAAATGCGGCGGTTCATCCTGACGACGCTCCTCGAGCAATCGCCCTCCGCCCAGTCGCTTCTCGACGCCCCGCAGCCGCCGAAGGCTCTGCCCGCCAACAGGCCTCCTGAGACGCCGCCGGCCGAAACGATTCGTACGAGACTCGAGGCGCGAGTCAATGCCTCCCGCACGTTTTCGCGAGGCGCTTGTGGAAAGTGTCACGACGTTGTTGACGCTGAGCTGCCGATGGCAGCCTTGCTTGACGCGGCTCGCGACGGACGCAGCGGCAACCGGATGGAGACATGGTTTCGCGTGCCACCGGTGAACGTGCCCGACGTATGGTTTGCGAAGGCGAAGTTTGATCACGCTCCGCACCGCGGATTTGACTGCCGGCTCTGCCACGAGGCGGCGTACCACCATACCAATACGGAAGCCTCCGGCACGGCCACGAACGCGGCTGGCACCACTCACCTTTCTCCGCTCGACAACAGCCTCGTCATGATCGCGGGACGAGAGTCGTGTACTGCCTGCCACGCACCGGCGGGGCTCGATGCTTCCGGAAAGCCGATCGGCGGAGCCCGTTTCGACTGTGTCGAATGCCACGGCTACCACGGGCTCGGGCCCCACCACGGGCTTGGCCCGTACCCAGGCCTTCCAGGAGCGGCTACGGTTGATTCCGAAGCGGCCGCCGAGCTGCGTCACGCTTTGAGGCTCGAGTGATGCGCATCTGGCAGGCCATGACAGCCGCGATCATCGCCGTCGGCGGGATGACCGCGGGATGCAGCCCGAGCCCACCGAAGCCGGCGCCGGTACGGGCCGCC
>JBGTGN010000043.1:0-16661 GCA_041746715.1 Pirellulales bacterium
GCGTCGCGCAACCGCGCCGGCGCGTCGTGCGGCAGCCGCGGCCCGTTCCGCGAGCGCAGGGCAGTAGGAGGTCGCGTGAATATCGGCGGCATCGTCGGACGGCGGCCCCGGCTCGAGGGCCTCTCCCCACGGCCGACGCACGAGGTCGATGTGGTCGGTCATGATCACAAGCTCGCCGCTTTGCATGGTGGGTCGCAGGCCCCCGGAGGCGTTCGTGATGAGGAGCCGCCTCACGCCAAGTGCCGCAAGCAACTCCACTCCGCGCGTGAGCATCTCATGGGGATAGCCCTCGTAGCCGTGCACGCGGCCCTGGAGCATGATCACCGGCGTGCCTTCGACAGTGCCGCACGCGATTCTCCCCGCGTGTCCGGTGGCCATCGATCGGGCAAGCCAGCCAGTCTCCACGCCTGGGATCGTCGAGAGCGAAGCCATTCGATCAACAAGGCCGCCCATGCCCGTGCCAAGGATCGCCCCCACCGCAGCTCGCTGTCCGCCCGCGGCGATGACCTTCGCGGCAGCCTCAACAGCCCCGCGACGAGGACGGCCGGGCCGGAGCATGGGCCGCATACCATTCATCATAGGGCTGCTCGGCATGTCGGTTTCACGTTTGGTATGGTCGTGGGTGACATCGAAATGGCAGTCATCCGATTGGAAAGCGGAAACCCGAAAGCTGGTGAAAACCGACCTGGACAAGGATGGTCGCGGACGACGTGCATAGGACCGAGTGAGATTCGCATGGCATTTGCCGTGAGGCCGCGAAAATCATATCTTCTCGCGACATCGACGAGACCGGCAACCCCGCGGGTCTGCCGTCGATTTCTGGAGCTGCGGTTCTGATGCCCACCCGTGCTGAACGCTTTGCCGGTTTGTCTGTCGCCATCGTGACGCCGTTCCGTGACGGTGCGGTCGATATCCCCAGGCTCCGCGAGCAGATCGAGGTTCAAGTGGCCGCGGGTGTCACATGCATCTGCCCAGTCGGCACGACCGGCGAATCCCCAACCCTCTCGCATGCCGAGCACGAACGAGTGATCGCCGAGAGCGTGCAGATCGCGGCTGGCCGCATTCTCGTGATGCCCGGCACCGGAAGCAACTCCACCGCCGAAGCCGTTCGGCTCACGAGGTTTGCAGCGGGCGCCGGTGCCGACGCGGCGCTCGTCGTCGGCCCCTACTACAACCGGCCGACCCAGCGTGGCATCGAGGAGCATTTCAACGCGCTCGCGGAGTGCGTCGACATCCCGATCTGCGTCTACAACATCCCGGCACGGACCGGCCGCAACATCGAGCCCGAGACGATCATCCGTCTCGCGGAGCTGCCCGGGATCGCGATGGTCAAGGAGGCGACTGGCTCGCTCGACCAGGCCTCGCAAATCCTTGCCGCGACCGATCTCACCCTTCTTTCCGGCGACGACAGCATGACGCTGCCGCTCATGGCCATCGGTGGCCGCGGGGTCATCTCGGTGGTGGGCAATCTCGTGCCGACTGATATGAAGGCGCTCTGCGCGGCGTTTGATTCGGGCGACCTCGCCGCGGCACGTGCCTGGCATCTCAAGCTCTTTACGCTCTGCCGCGATCTTCTCGGCCTCGCCAGCAACCCGATCCCGATCAAGGCGGCCCTTGCGATGATGGGCCGCGATACGGGCGACGTACGATTGCCACTCGTGCCGCTCGATGCCGACCTCGCGGCAAAGCTTCGCCGCGTGCTGATCGACTACGGCCTCGAGCCGACCTGACGCGACGCCGCGGGATCACTCGGTCGCTCGCAGGACGGCCCCTTGAGAGTCGAACCTCGCGATCACGACATCGTGAAGCTTCGTGAGGCCCAGGCGATCGATGGCCTCGGCGAGGTTGCCTGCGGCTTCGAGCGACGGACAACACGCGATGACCGTCGGACCCCAACTGCTCTGGGCACATCCGGTGATGCCAAGCTCGCCTAAAAGCTCGAGGAGCTGCGCCGTCGCCGCCGCATGCGACAGGTGAGCCGACTCAGCTTCGAAGGGTTTGCCAGCGAGATGGCCATACGACCGCACCGCTGCGGCAAACTCGGTAAACTTCCCCTCGACGGCTGCCGGCAGGAGATCCACCAGGGCGATTTTTGCGAGGCCCGCCGTCACATCGGCAGGCACAGGGGGCAGCCTCGCGAAAGCGGCTCGTTCATCGTCACCGTGGAGACCAGACGAGCCTCGGGCCGCGATCACAACACACCGCCAGGCCTCTGGCAGCCGCACCCGGGCCACCATCGGCGAGAATTCACGGGCGGCGTCATCGGGCTGGGTCTGCGTGGCGTTCACATGCCGGCCCGCCTCGACGATAAGTCCGCCGCGGCTAAATCCGTACACGCCGACGCAGGACCGACGGCCGCGGCCCGTCACGCGGGCCAGGTCGATCGCCTCGCGAATATCAAAAACCCACTCCTGCTCGGAGGCCTCGAGCGGTGACTCGAGCGGGTGCGTCGAAGCCGCACCGGCTGGTTCGGCTCCGGCTTGCTCCGGCTGTGCCCGCTGAAACAGGTGCTGCAGCCCCGCCGCGACCGCGAGGCCAAGCTGCGTGCCGCTCCCGAGGCCCGCATGACTCGCCGGCACACTCACGACCTCGAGACCGTAGCCCACGTTCCCAAGACCCCAAGCCTTCATGGCCGCCCGAGCAAACTGGAGTGCTCGCTCGGCAAGTGGCCCCCGCGCCTCGATTCGGTTCGCTCGTCGCACACGCAGAACGACCCCGGGACGATCGAGCATGACCCCCACGCCGCCGAATGAACGGACACCGGGGGCTCCAAACGAGAGCATGCCCAGATGAATCCGAGCGGGCGTGCGAATCTCGATGGCGGAGGGAGAGGGCAACGTGAACGGCATCGTGGATGAAGCATACCGCGACCTGTCGGCGGCAACCAACCAAGGCCATTCTGACGCAGATCGCTCGACCCGGAGTGTCAAGCGACACTGATGCGCAGATGAAGTACCTGGCACGGAATGAGAATAGACCCCGGAGCTACCGGAGTTACGGAGAGGCGTTGCATCGCGCTTCGAGAATCCGAAAGGCCTCGTGCTCCCTCCGGCCGCCCGTTTTCTCGACGAGGACGGCGAGGTCTGCGAGCCGGCGGTGAACGTCGCTTGCGTCCAAGAGGTGAAGCCGTGTGACGAGGATTGCTGTTTCGATGACCGCGTGGGCAGCGCGGTTGAAGCCGGTGAACGGCCGCAGGTCGTGCATGGCGACCACGCGAACCTCGAGCCGCAGCCGCTCGCCCGTGTCGTCAATTGTCGTCACCTCGAACTCGTAGGCCCGGCATGCGGCCGCAAGCACAAACCCGTTGACATGCCTCGCCGGCTGCACCTCGGGCTCGCCTGCCTCACCTGCCTCACCAAGGACCACGCGGGCCAGCAGCAAAACATCGTCGCACACATGAAAGACGCCGGCCCGTGTACGGAGGAGGTGCGCCGCCGTCTGGCTTGTCGGAAACGGACGCAGCACAAGCGCACGAAGCTGTCCGGTCGCGAAGTCTTCCTCGTCGATACCCGGGCCCATGGCGGCCAGATGCGGCCGGCCCGTGGCAGTCACGGTGGAAACGATACCTTCGAGGATCATGAGAGCGTCATGATAAAGTGATGGTTCTTCCCCTGCGAGTCGTCCCGCGATGTCAGCCGAGCCCGCCCGCATCCACTTCGTGACCGGTCGGCTTGCAGAGCATTCGCTCAGACAGGTGCTCGAACGGCTCGCGCCGAGAGTCGGATTTGCAGCCACGGTGCAGGTGATGCCGATCACGGTGGCCGCGCTGATGCCCACGCCGTGGATCGCCAAACGGCTCGACGTGCCGTCGGGCACCAATCGCGTGATCATCCCGGGGGGCTGCCGCGGCCCACTCGATGTGTTTGCGGGCGTGACTCCCTTGCCCGTCGAACGAGGTCCAGCCGATCTGCGTGCCCTTGACGAATTCTTTGGGCAAAAGTCACGTGATCTCGCCGACTACGGCCAGCATGACATCGAGATCATCGCCGAGATCAACCACGCGGCCCGACTCGCCTTGGCCGACCTGCTCGCCGAAGCACGTCGCCTCGCAGCCGACGGCGCTGACCGGATCGACGTGGGCTGCGACCCCGGAGCATCCTGGGCAGGCGTCGGCGACGCCGTCCGCATGCTGGTCGAAGAAGGCCTTCGTGTATCGATCGATAGTTTTGATGCCCGCGAGGTGGAGGCCGCCGTGCAGGCAGGTGCCACGCTCGTTCTCTCGGTGAACTCCTCGAACGTGGCTGCGGCCATTGACTGGGGCTGCGAGGTCGTCGTCGTCCCCGACGTCCCATCCACGATGGAAGGTTTTGATGCAACGATCACGAGGCTCGAAGGAGCCGGCGTGCCGTACCGACTCGATCCCGTGCTCGAACCGATCGGGTTCGGGTTCGCCGAAAGCCTCGGCCGCTATCTCGATGTCCGCAGGCGCTACCCTGAAGCCGAGATCATGATGGGCATCGGCAACCTCACCGAGCTCACCGATGTCGACTCAGCGGGAGTAAACGCGATGCTCATTGGCTTCTGCCAGGAAGTGGGCATTCGATCGGTGCTCACGACACAAGTGATCCACTGGGCCGCATCGAGCGTGAAGGAATGCGATCTCGCGAGGCAGCTCGCGCGGCATGCCGTCACGCACCGCACGCTTCCCAAGCATGTCGAGCCGCGGCTTGTCACGCTCCGCTCTGGCAAGCCGCGGGCGCACGGCCCAGAAGTCCTTGATCAACTCGCCGCCGCCATCCGCGACCCAAATATTCGAGTCTTCGCCGAGGGAGGGGAAATTCACCTGGTGGCCGCGGGTCTCCACCTCCACTCCCGTGACCCATTCGCGCTCTTCGGCAACCTTCAGGCCGCGGGTCGGACGGATATCGATCCGTCGCACGCGTTCTACCTCGGCTACGAGGTCGCAAAGGCTGTGACAGCGGTCACGATCGGCAAGGACTACCGCCAGGATCAGGCCCTCGACTGGGGTTTTCTCACCCAGCCTGAGATCGCGCACGGCCCATCGCGAGTCGCGGCCAGCGTGGCCGATGCAGGGGCATCCGCCGAGGCCACATCCTCTCGCTCCAAACCACGACTTTGATGCACGACGCCACCCCACAACCGAAGACGGAAGGCGAGTCCCCGAGCATTCCTCGTCACCCGTGGTTCGCTCATGGCCGCGCCACGGCATCAGGCGCGATCGTGGTCGAGGCCACGCTCGGCATCGATCCGCTGATCGTTTTCCAGCATGCCGCCGCGCTTCCCCATGCGGTCTTTCTCGACTCGGCACTCATTGACAAGAAAGCGACACCAGGTATCGAAACGATTCCACGACTAGGCAGGTGGTCGTTTGTGGCGGCCGACCCAGTTCATTCACTCGTGGTCACGGCGGGCGGCTCCGCGGCCGACCTGGCCGATGCGTTCGCGGAAGCCCGCGTTATTCTTGCTGACCTGGCATGCCCGACGATCCCCGGCCTCCCCCCGTTTCAAGGTGGGCTCGCCGGCCTTGTGTCGTATGACTGTGGCCTTGTGCGGCTCGGCCTCACGCCGCCGCCTGCATCGGCGCCGCACGTGCCGTTCCTGTCCCTCCACCTCTACGACGTCGTCTTCGCGTACGACCATGACCTCTCCCGCGGCTGGTTCATCTCCCAGGGCGTCCCGGCCCGAGGACCGCTCAGTCGTCGTCGTCGTGCCGCAGAGCGGCTCGAAGCTTTCGTGGGTCGAGGCCACACGATTCCCAAGTCCACGCGATGCGGCCTCGCGGCCACTGGTGCGTCGCTCCCCTCTCGGCCTGCCATCTCCACGAGCCACGACCGTGACCGCTATCTCGCGATGGTACAAGCTGGAATCGATTGTGTGTGCGCGGGTGACATCTTCCAGGTCAACCTGGCACAGCGGCTTTCGGTCGCATCGAACGTTGATCCTGTGGCGATCCACCTCGCGTCCCGACGAATCAACTCCGCCCCCTTCGCCGCGTATTTTGATGCGGACGAGGCCTATCTTGTGAGCATGTCGCCAGAGCGATTTCTTCGGGCGGCCCGCGGCACTATCCGGATGCATCCCATCAAGGGCACGCGGCGTGTGATCGAGAATCCCGAGGCCGACCTCTTTGCCGGTGCCGACCTCGAGGCGAGCGACAAGGACCGCGCCGAGAATGTGATGATCGTTGACCTTGTGCGAAACGATCTCGCGAAGGTCTGTCGCCCTGAGAGTGTTCGCGTGGAGGCACTCTGCCGGCTCGAGCGGTACCGCTATGTTCAGCACCTCGTCTCCGTCGTGGCGGGCCGATTGCGGCCGGGCCTGAGCGTGCTCGACGCCATCGCAGCTTCGATCCCGGGGGGCAGCGTGACCGGCGCGCCGAAACATCGCGCCTGCGAGATCATCTCCGAACTCGAGGCCGTTGCACGCGGCCCCTACTGTGGCTGCCTCGGCTACCTCGGACTCGACGGCTCGGCCGATTTCAATCTCCTCATTCGCACGTTTGTCATTGGCGACGGCGTTGTGAGTTTTTCGGCCGGCGGTGGCATCACCGCGGCAAGCGACCCCAGCGGCGGAGTATGCGGAGTCGCTTCACAAGGCTGAAGGCATGCTCCGCGTCCTCGACGCACTCGGCATCGGCGGCAACGTGCCCACGCAGGTCGCCGAGGAGGGGCTCGATTCATGATCGTCGTCCTCGACAATCGCGACAGTTTTGTGTTCAACCTCGCGCGGCATCTTCAACTGCTTGGCCCGAGAGTCATCGTCGTTCCGGCGCATCGAGTGACCGTTGCCCAGATTGGGTGGCTTCGGCCTACGGCGATCGTGATCTCACCTGGCCCGTGTACGCCGGCCGAGGCGGGCTGCTCCATGGAGGCGGTGAGGGCGTTTCATGGCCGAGTACCGATCCTCGGCGTGTGCCTTGGGCACCAAGCCATCGCCGCCGCGCTCGGTGGCCGGGTTGTGCAAGGGGTGCCCGTCCACGGCCGAACAAGCTCAATCCATCACGACGCCGTCAATCTCTTTGCCGGCATCCCGAGCCCGATGACGGCCGGCCGGTACCATTCCTTAGTGGTGGCCCCGGAGTCGCTCCCTGCATCGCTTCTGGTCACCGCCCGCGATGCATCGGGCACGATTATGGCGATCGCCGATGAGCGGCGGGCGATCTACGGCGTGCAGTTCCACCCAGAGTCGATCCTCACGAGGAACGGCTTCCGGCTCCTGGCCAACTTCCTCGGGTTTGCTGGGGTGGCCCATTCGAGCCGTCTTGCCACGTTGCTGGACGACGACATCGTCAGTCAGAGCGCTGGGCCCGTTCGGCCGTCCACGGCGGCCAGTGGCCGTGTGGTCACGTTTTGAGCGACCGTATCCAGGAACTGCGGGCAGCGGGGGCCTCACTGCCCGTTCCGTTGTCACGCCACTGCACTCGGAATGGGCGAATAGGGCAAGCGAGGCCACCCTGGTCGACGTCCGTTTGAAACGGCAAAAAACTTTTCTCTCAAGGCGAAACGAATTGTTTTCACGAGATTCTCGCACTCTTTCGCCCTCGAGAGCAAGTGACTTTCAGGCGCCCAGTCGTCCTTGAGCCAAAGTTTTGGCACGCGACTTGCTCCCTGCGTTCGTCGGCGGAAATCTGACCCGGCGGGATGCCGTGGTTTGAGGATTTCAGCACAGCGGAGGTGCTCGATTTCTTTCTTTAATGAGGCGTGAAATGTTTTGGTGTAGCTCGTTGCGTTCCCCGTGGTGTTCATTGTTTCTGGCCTTCCTTGTCGCGATGACGACCATCGGCGGCCTGGTTCCAGCATTCGCTGAGGATGAGGCGGTGGCTCCTGCTGCGGCAGCCGAGACCAACCCCAAGGGATGGAATGTCGGGGATCCCGTCTCTGATATCTCCTACGACGAGGCAAACGACTACACGATCAATTCATTGATCATGTTCATCTGCGCGGTGCTCGTCATTTTTATGCAGGCAGGTTTTGCCATGGTCGAGATCGGCCTCAACTCGGCCAAGAATGTGGTGAATATCCTGTCCAAAAATGTCATGGACTTTTGCATTGGTGTGCTTCTGTACCTGGTGATTGGTTTCGGACTCATGTATCCGAGTTCATGGGTTGTCGATAAGTGGATTGGCACGCCTGCATCCTTTGTCTCGCTCGACGCGCAAACCGAGATGAAAAAGGACGCCGACGGCAACGAGGTAGCTGTGTGGACTGCGACGCCGCTCTACAACGCCGACGGAAAGTCTGCGAAGTTCTCCTCGTCTTCCGACTTCCTGTTCCAAGTAGCGTTTGCCGCGACTGCCGCGACGATCGTGTCGGGGGCCGTGGCCGGCCGTCTCAAGTTTGGCGGTTATCTCATCTATACGGCCATCCTCACCGGGCTTGTCTACCCGATCAGCGGCTCGTGGAAGTGGGGCGGCGGGTGGCTGGCAGACCTTGGCTTTCACGACTTCGCAGGAAGCATCATTGTCCACGCGGTCGGCGGCTTCGCCGGTCTTGTGGGGGCGATCTTCCTCGGACCAAGAATTGGTCGTTACACGTCGAGCGGAAAGAGTGTGCCAATCCCTGGCCACAATCTCTCGCTTGCTGCACTCGGCGTGTTCATCCTGCTCGTCGGCTGGTATGGCTTCAATCCGGGTAGTCAATTGACATACTCAGGCATTGCCAACGCCCAGATGACGACGTACATCGCCCTCACGACGACGCTGGCCGCAGCGATGGGCGCCGTGGTGGCTCTGATCGTGGGCTGGGTCATGTTCGGCAAGCCCGACTTGACGATGGCACTCAACGGTGTGCTCGGTGGGCTCGTCGCCATCACCGCCAACTGTGATTGCGTCACCCAGCAGAGTGCACTCATCATCGGTGGTGTCGGTGGCCTGCTCGTAGTCGTGGGCATTGTGCTCCTTGACAAGCTTCGGATTGACGACCCGGTTGGGGCCTGGCCGGTCCATGGTCTGTGTGGCCTCTGGGGCGGTATTGCGACAGGCATCTTCGGTGCCGGCAAGGATCTGACAGCACAGCTTATTGGATCGTTTGCGATCATCGCGTGGGCTGTTGTCACGATGGCGGTCACCTTCGGAATTCTCAAGGCGATCGGCCTCCTGCGGGTCAGCCCGAAGGAAGAGCAGGAAGGCCTTGATGTGCATGAGCACGGCATGCGGGCCTACCCGGATCAGTGGGTCGCCTCAAGTGACTTCTCGATCGCCTCCGCGGGTCACTCATAGAGTTTTTCGCATCAGGCGGCCTACTGGCCTGAGCCGCCTGATGCCTTCGTCCAGAAGGATGCCCCACTGGCGTGGGTGAGCTTTCCGCCTCGCTCACCCACGCCGGGGCATTTTTCGCGTTACGGCCCTGCGTGCCAATTATGGCCCGCGGGGCCGTCTGCGTTTTTCCAGCCCGCTACACTGAGGCTGTGAGGCGATCGACGTGCTCGCAAGCCCCCTCGCGTTCTTCGCACCGCCACGTCATGACGATATGAGAATCCCACGACGCATCCACTTCCTGACCTCCTTCGCTGTCGTCTTGCTGGCCAACTTCGAGGCCCGCGGGGCGGAGCGGCCCGCTCAAGCAACGGGTGACCATGTTCTGGTCGTCACCATCGACGACTTGAACGACTGGATTTCTTGTCTCCACGACAGGGAGGCGGGGCGCGGCCACCCACAGGCATCGACGCCAAACCTCGACCGGCTCGCGCAGCGTGGCGTGCTCTTTACCAACGCCCATTGCCAGGCCCCGATCTGCAACCCCTCCCGCACCAGTTTTCTCAGCGGCCTACGGCCCTCGACCACGGGCGTGTACGCCAACCATGCGGCCTTCGATGCGAAGGCACGTCTCAGACCAGGCGCTGACGTTCCCTGGCTTCCTGATCGCTTCCGACAGGCTGGCTACCAAACCTTCGCGGCAGGCAAGCTGCTTCATGGCGGCACACAAGGTCTTGGCGGCAAGCATGCGCCACCAAGCGGGCAGGGACCGTATCCAAAGCAGAAGGTGAACGTGCCAGCCAACGTGACCCCAAACGCGATCTGGGATTACGGGGCGTTGTCTGAACTCGAGCGATTCACTGATTGGCAGATCGCCCAGTGGACGATCGGGCAGATCGACAAGCCGCTCTCGGCAGGCGAGGCCCCACGGTTCATCGCGCTCGGGTTCTATCGGCCACACGTCCCTCTCTTCGCACCCAAGCGATGGTTCGATGCCACCCCGGCGCTCGAGGACATCGTGCTCGCCCCGGCTCCTGCGGACGATCTCGACGACGTACCCGCGATCGCACGCCGCATGTCCAGCCGCAGTTCGTACATTCCAACGACGGATTGGGTGATGGCCGACGAAGCCCGCATGCGAGGACTGACCCAGGCCTATCTCGCCTGCACCTCCGCGATGGATCATTGCCTCGGCGACGTGATCGACGCGCTTGATCGCAGCGACATGGCCGACACCACCTGGGTCGTCGTGTTCTCAGACCACGGCTGGCATCTCGGCGAGAAAGACCACATCGCCAAAATGACGCTCTGGGAGCCTTCTTCCCATGTGCCACTCATCATCGTTCCACCGAAGCGGCTCACCGAAGCGCCTCGCGACGTGCGGTGCGACCGCCCGGTTGAGCTCCTGGATGTGTACCCCACACTGCTTGATGCCACTGGCCTGCCAGCGGCGCCGAGCGACGACCTGCTCGAAGGGCTGAGCCTCCTGCAATGGCTCCAGAATCCTGACGCGGCCCGAGACCGCCCTGCCCTCACGACGCTGTACAGTGGCAACCACTCGCTCTGCGACGAGCGATATCGCTACACCCGCTACGCCGATGGCTCCGAGGAGCTCTACGATCGCGTTGCCGATCCCCACGAACACGACAATCTCATCATCGCCAAGGTCGCGGACCGGCCGGAACTGCAAGCGGCAATCAACCGCCTCGCCGGATGGATTCCGAAAGACCAGGCCGGGCCACCCGACCGCGTCCTTCCCTTGAATGAAAAATAAGAGATCGAGCGGCCTACGCCCAGCGAAAGAAACCAACGAGCGAGCCACTCGTCCGCTCACAAGACAGTTGTCAGGCAGAGCCTTGGTCCCCTCCCAACGGGATCGCCACCACCACCACCACCGGATCGGTCGGGGCACTCCGTTCTTCCAGAGACAACCGGCTTTGGGCGTGCATTTCGGGCTCAGTCGCGACGCGAAAATGCGCTACCACTACGGTGATGTTGTCTCGGCCCCCCGCTTCGTTTGCCCGCGCCACGAGACGCCGGCACGCCTGCTCGGGCTCTGCTTCGGTGTGGAGGATTTGATTGATTTCCTCCTCAGGCAGCATTTCCGTCAGCCCGTCGGAACAGAGGAGTATCTGGTCACCGCCTTCCAGGTGAACTTTGTGGACCTCGACCTTGACCTCGGCCGATGCCCCGCCGACTGCGTTGGTGACGACATGCCGCCAGCGGTGCTCCGCCGCCTCCTCGGCCTTCATCACACCGCGGCGAACCATTTCTTCCACCAGGGTATGGTCACGGGTCAGCCTAGAGAGACTCCCGCGGCGGTACAGGTAGCAGCGGCTGTCACCGACATGGGCCACAAACAGGACGTCATTGAGGCTATAGGCCAGCGTCAGGGTGGTTCCCATACCGCGGAGTTCCGGGTTCCCTTCTGCCTCAGCCAGGAGGCGTGCGCTGGCCTGGCCCAGTGCGGTCTGAAAGTCGGCGAGCACCTGGTCTTGCTCTGGCCCCTTGAAATCCGCAAACCACTTGAAGGTTCCAAGGATGAAGGTTTCGACCGAGTCGATGGCCAGGGCGCTGGCCTGTTCACCCGCGGCATGGCCGCCCATGCCATCGGCAACCACGAACAGGTAACTCCGATCGGTGCTGTGCTGGACCTTCCGCTGGGGCAGGCTTGTCTGCTGCACCTGCAAGGCTTTGAGCAGCATGGCGATCAGGAACTGGTCCTCGTTCTTGGCGCGGACCTTTCCGGCGTCGGTCAGCCCAAAGCTATGGATAGACAGCGGTGGCGGACCATCCGGCTGCGGCACCGTCTCCGGCTCGTGTGGATTCATGACGGCCATGCCCGAAGAGATTTTGGGTTCGCTCATGTCGTCACCTCCTTTTGCACTGGCTGTCAAAAGACCAGGTGCTCACGTGCGCCCCATGAGCACCAGCATGAGCACGACGCCGCCCACGAGAAAGGTTAGGACGGCCAACGGCACTTCCGCAAGGTGGTAACGGCGGCTGATCGGCTGTGGAGCACAGCCGATCAGTCCCGAACGGATATTGCGACCCGATGAGCCACTCCGGAAGTCACGTCATGAGCGGCGGAAGCCGCCGTTGATCGGGATCACCTGTCCCGACACGAACGCAGCGCCGGGCGAAGCCAGCCAGCAGACCGAAGCGGCGATATCCTCCGGCGTTCCCCAGCGGCCGAGCAAACTTTCACGAACGGCTCGCCGCTGCCACACTTCGCTCGCGCCGTCACCCCAGGCGGTCTTGATCCAACCGGGGGCAACACAATTGGCGCGGACCTCCGGCCCGAGCGACCGTGCGAGGCTTCGCGTAAAGGCCATCACAGCCCCTTTGGTCGCGGCAAACAGTTCACCACTGTCACCCTCCATGCCGACGCCGGCCTGATCCCATCCACAGGTGATCACGACGCCCCCGTGGCGTTCCTTCATCCAGCGACCAAGCTGCCGCGCGAGAAGCATGGTGGACGTCACATCGACCTGAAGCAGTTCCGTGAGCTTTCGCTCAAACGGCCACGCGGCAGCCTCGCCCGTGAGCACATCCGCTCCGGAGAAGAGCACGACGGTATCGAGCGACGGAAGCGTGGTCGTCAGCTCGTCGCCCAAGCGCTCGGCCTCGCCCGGCACTGCGAGGTCGGCGAGAAACGTTCCCGCCCAGGAGTCCCCGAGCTCAGCAGCAACACCGGCCGCCCGCGAAGCCGATCGACCATGAATCGCCACTCGTGAGCCGGCAGCAGCCAGCGCAACGGCGATGGCGCGCCCAATGCCGCTCGTGCCGCCGGTGACGACCGCCGTGCGACCCACACGTTGCTGGCCAACGTCGTCGCTCATGGCTTGTTGCTCGCTGCCTGCACGAGCGGGAGCCGATAGCAGGCTGCCTCCTCGGCGTTCCGCACAAGGAGCCGGTCACCCGTGAGGCATGGGTTGTTCCAGGTTTGGCTCGAAAGCGCCTCGAGTCGAGCTCGCTCGACATGTGCGTCGGGATCACACTCGACAAGCACAATCTCACCTCCTTCGGCCTGCACCAACAAGAAATCGCCAACGCGGAGCACCTGCCCCTGGCCATAGCGACCTTTCTTCCACTGGCGTGCGCCGTCGGCCACACGCACGCATTCGAGAATGCCGTCGGAGAGACCATACGCGTGGCCGTCATGGATCACGACGTTGGTGAATTTTGTCTTGAGCATTCCGGGCTGCCGCCAGACAGCGACGTAGGCTGGCGTGCCGGCACCACTCGGAGCGGCAAACAACGCGGCACCGATTCCATAGCCCTTCGAGAGAAAGATTCGCCCATCGGCCAGCACATGGGGCTGCGAGCATGTCGCATCCGAACTTGAGTGGCCGGGCCAATCGAAGCCCCAAAGCTCACGGCCGTCGGCCGGATCGTAGGCAACAACCCGCGACTCATTGACTGCGAGAATCACATACTGCTCCCCGATGCGTACAAGCTCGGGCGTCACGTAGCTGATCTGCTCGTCGCCGGCCTCCCACTGCAGCACGCCAGTCTCACGGTCATAGGCCACGAGCGACACGGCGGGGATTCCGTTTGACTCAGGTTCAATGAACGGTCCGCCCGCCGGCACGATCACAATCGAGTCAGTGACGAGCGGTGACCCCGATCGCCCCCATGCCACAGCCTCGGCGTGGGCGCGGGGGTCGATGCCGAGGTCGGCGAGGACATCCTTTTTCCAAAGCACCCGTCCCGTCGCCCCATCGATAGCGTGCAGCCGGCCGGTCGCGCCGGTTGCGTACACGACGCCATCGCGAATCGTCGGGGTCGATCGCGGCCCCACTCCGCCAAGCACCGTCTCATGCCGGGCCCGCACAGCCACACTCCAGGTGAGTGCGCCGTCTGTGATCGACCGGCATGTGACAAGCTCCTCGTCGCCCCGCTGCTCAAGCGTCACGGCGTTGTCGCCGTAGGTCGCGAAGCTGCTCCAGCCAGCGCCGATCGGTGCCCGCCAGATCAACTCAGGGGGTCGCGCTGACCAGTCAGGATCGATCGCAGGGCCTTCCAAGGAGGCAGACCCATCGGGCCCGAGGAACCTTGGAAAGTCGTTTGGGCCCGCCTCCCACGGGCCACCGCTCGTGATCCCAGGCGCCACCTTTGGCAGAAGCCGGTCAGGCGAAAGACTCCATCGCAGCCGAAGTTCGGGAATGAGATCCCCTGAGACCCGCTCGATTCGCAGGCACACGATGCCCGCCAGCACGAGCCCAACAATCCCCCAGCCGACCCACCGCTTCGTCTCCCTCGAGTGGCCACTTTCCCAAAGGAACCACACAAGAAGCGACACGCAACCAGATAGTACGAGAATAACCGTGATGACATTCCGCACTGCTTGATCGACGATGCTGCCGACGACGTGCTCGAGCAGGCCGACACGGACGAGCGCCGTCGCCGCGGCGAGGGACGCGAGCGTGACGAAAACGCGACGCGGCGGCCATTGGGAACGAGGGGCAGACGTGGGGAGAACGACGGAACGCGGCATGGAGGCTCCTGAAGGTCGTGCACGAACATCGCAAACGCATTATTGCTGCCGCTCATGGGGCCGACTACACTCGTCCAGATTGTTCCGTGACCGCCCGCAGGAAATGGGCATGCTCGCTGCAAACGAGTCTCCTCAAGCATCCGCACCCATGCACGCACCGGATGCTGACCACGAAACGTCCCGCGGCCCCTCGACCACGGCCGTCCATGCCGGTGAGGCTCGGCTCAAACCGAGCTTCTCGATCACCGACCCGATCTTCGCCGCGAGCACCTACACGTTTGCCGACACGCAGGCGATCGTGGACTTCCTCGAACAGAAGGAGTCTCGCGAGGAATACGGCCGCTACGGTAACCCCGGCGAGCGGGTTGTGGAGCGGAAGCTTGCGGCGCTCGACGGCGGCGATGAGAGCGTGTTGTTTTCGAGTGGCATGGCGGCCTTCGTAGGCCTCCTCATGGCCCATGTAAGCGCCGGCGACGAGATTGTTTTCTTTGACGAGTGCTACCACCGCAGCCGTGAGTTTTGCCGGAAGCATCTCTCGCGATTTGGCGTCGTAACCCGTGAGGTTGCGACAGGCGACTACGCCGCCATGGAATCTGCGATCAGTGCGAAAACAAAGTTTCTCATCAGCGAGTCGCCTACGAACCCGCACTTGAGCGTCGTTGATATCGATCGGTTTGCGGCTCTCGGCAAGCGTTTTGGTGCCTTTACGCTCATCGACGCGACGCTCTGCACGCCCTACAACCTCCGGCCGCTCGATGCCGGTGTCGATTTCGTGCTCCACTCGGCCACGAAGTATTTAGGGGGCCACAACGATCTCCTCGCGGGCGCCGTGATCGGCAGCACGGAGCTCCTCGAGCCAGTCCGTCGCCTGCGAGGCATCATGGGTGGCATCAGTTCACCTCACACGGCCTACTTTCTCGAACGCGGCCTCAAGACACTCGCGCTCCGCATGGAGCGGCACAACGCCAACGGCCTCGCCGTGGCCCGCTTCCTCGAGGAGCATCCACGGGTCGAGCGGGTGTTTTATCCCGGGCTCGCGAGCCATCCCTATCACGAGGTGGCCGCCCGCACGATGCGAGGCTGCGGCGGGCTTGTGACCTTCCTCGTGAGGGACGCCTTTGGAGCGCCGGCCGGCTGGCGTGAGACCGCGGATGTGGTGGATGCTGTCCGCATCCCGCGAATCGGGCCGAGCCTCGGGGGCGTGGAGTCGCTGATCGAGCAGCCGCTCGTGATGAGCTACTGGAATTACACGCCCGACGAGCGGGCTGCATTTGGCATTCCAGACAACATGATTCGCCTTGCCTGCGGCATAGAAGACACGGACGACCTCATTGCCGATCTTGCCCAGGCCCTCGAGTCCGCCGGCAACCCACGCTGACGACGACGACTGGGCGGCATTTTCCGGTCGCGTGGAGTTTGACGGAAGTTCCGACCGTGCCGGTGCCGATACCGTTACCGATTGAGCAGACCTTGGCGCGGCCATGTGGCCCGCCTCGGCAGCACGCTCGGAGGTGACGTTCATGAACGGTCGAAGCAGCTCGTGTCGCACGCAGTCCCTGGCGGTCGTGGCCATCGTAGCCGCGTTCCACTTCGGCGGCCTTCCAGTGAAAGCCGACCAGGCCTCGGATGAGCTCAAGTGGACGCCGCACCGAGCGAGTGCACCGCGGGGTGAACGCGAACAGGAGGCATATGTGCCGGCTGTCGCTGCCGCACCTGAGCCCAGCGGCTCCATGGCCACCACCAGTGCGCCGGCGAGCGTCACGCTGCCCGACGATGTTCCGGCAGTGAATCCTGCCCCGGCTGTTCGCCGCACGCTCCCAGCGACTGTCGCGAGCCGTCCCATGCGACCGGCACCTCCGCGGGCCCCCTCCCTGACTGACGGGATCTCCACCCGTGCGTATGACCCGGCACAGCCCGATGCCCTCTTCGGAGTGCGTGTCATCAGGACCCCGCCTGCTCCGGCCAGCCAGGCACCCCGCGTGGCGATGGCGCCGCAAGGCCGCCAGC
>JBGTGN010000044.1:0-11036 GCA_041746715.1 Pirellulales bacterium
CGGCGCGGCGGCGCGGCTCGCCGATACCCTTGCACGCGGCGACCTTACCGCTGCCATGCCCCTCATGCACAACGCGCTCGAGGCCCCAGCCCGATCGCTCTCACCCGACGTCGATCGACTCCTGGCCGATATCGAACGAGCGGGTGGACTTTCTCCGCGGCTTACTGGGAGTGGCAGCGCCTGCTTTACGCTCTGCCGTACGCTCGCCGAAGCCCACGGCATCGCCGCCCGACTCTCCTCGCTGGAAGACGGCGGCTCTCCCCGCTGGCCCGCCGTGTTCACGGTTCGCGTCGGGTGACGCCTCCGGAGCACGCACTCGTTGCGGTCCAACACCAAGACACCGGTACGCCAGCTGCGATTGTGGCGATCGATACGGCTGCCACGACGGGCCGTTCGATGCACACCGCCGCGGTGAGCAGGCCCGTGCCGAGGAGGTACACCGCAGGCACGAGTGGGTAGCCCGGGGTACGAAACGGCCTCGACAGGTCGGGCCGCCGCACGCGCAGCACGAAAACCGCCGCCACCGAGAGCATCGAAAAGATCGCAAGCCCGACGCCAGCATAGAGGAGGATCACCTCGAACGACGCGGTCCAGAGAAGCACGAGCGACCAGGTTACTTGCATCGCGGTCGCAATGGCAGGCGCCCCGTGGGCCGTGACCCGTCCGGCAGCTGAGGGAAACTGTCCGGCTTGGGCCATCGCTGCTGCGACCCGCGGGCCCGTGAGCACATAGGCGCTCACGGATGCCAGGAGCGTCAAGCCAATGGCCACCGACAGGGGCATCGCGATGGTCGCACCAAAAAGCCGGTCTGAAGCGAGCTGCGCGATCGGCGCCACGGCATCAAGACCGTGAGCGGCCACGATCGATTGGATCTCAGCCGCGGGCAACGCAAGTGCGTAGGCCGTGTTGAGGGCGAGGTAGAGGAGGGTCACCGTGCCGGTACCGAGGAGAATCCCGAGAGGAAGTATTCGCTGCGGCTGACGAACTTCACCCGCCACATACGCGGCCGCACTCCAGCCGGAGTACGCGTAGGTGATGTAGACCAGTGACGAGGCCATCGTCAGGGCAAGGCTGGGCGAGAGGGCAGGGCGGTCGGCAAGCGTCACCCACCGGCCGCTGCCGGCAACCAGTCCCGCGGCGGCAAAAAGAACCAGGAAACCGAGTTTCACGATGGTCATTGTTGCTTGGGCGCGGCTGGTGACCCGCCGGCCAAGGCAATGAATAATGCCCAGGGCGATGACGATTCCCGACGCGGTTCCAAGTTCGGCCCCGGGGGCCGTCGCCGCATCGAGCCCGAGCGGCATGAGGAGATATTTCGCGGATGCTGCCGAAGATGCCGCGATCGGACCGCCGAACCCGATCAGGAACGAGACCCAGCCAGATAGGAACCCAGCGGTGGGCCCATAGGCCTCCCTCAGGAAGACATACTCGCCACCCGACTCGGGAATCGCTGCGGCTAGCTCACAGAGCGTGAGGGCGCCGCAGGCTGCGAGCACGCCCCCCACGACCCACAGGACAAGCATCAACTCGTTGCTACCGACGAGCGCGACTGTAAATCCACTCGTCGTGAGCACGCCCGTGCCGATCATGCTCGAGACGACGACAAACACAGCGGTCGCGAGACCAAACTGTGGAGCGGTCGTAGTTGGCGGCGAGCCAGCGACGGTCATACTCGGTGGGTCACGGGCATCGCGCGTCATGGGGCAAGGCGTCGCCGGGCGAATCGCCGCACGACTTCGTCGGCGATGACGCCAGCCAGGATTACGCCGCCGATGATCGCGAATTCGATATTCTGATACCTCGGGTGGACGAGGTTGATCATGTTGGAGAGCACGACCATGAGGGCCGAACCCACGATCAGCCCGAGGATCGACCCTTCGCCACCACGGAGCGAGCAGCCTCCCAGCACGGCCGCGGCGATCGCGTAGAGCTCGTAGAAGTTGCCAAAATCGCTCGGCTGGGCCGCATTGATATCGAGCACGAAGAGCATGCCGCCAAGCGCCGCGAGCGTGCTCGAGATCACGTAGGCGAGGAGTGTCATGCGGCCGGTGTTGATGCCGGAGTAGCGGGCGGCTTGCTCGTTGCAGCCGAGGGCCACCAGGTGACGGCCCCACACCGTGCGGTTCAAGAAGACCGCTGCAAGAACCGCGATCACGAGGAAGATGAGCGTCGTGGCCGGGAGCTGAAAGCCCGCGTCACCGAAGATAGGGATCCTCGCCGTTGCCAAGGATCGCAGCCCCTTGAACGCGGTTCCAAATCCCTGGGAGTTGTCCTGCGTGAGGCCACGCGCCACGCCACGGTAGAAGAGGAGTCCGCAGAGGGTGACGACGAAAGGCTGGAGTCCTAGCCTCGTAATGAGCAGGCCGTGGAGGAGGCCGATGATCGCGCCGAGACCGAGCACGAAGGCCACGGCGACCGGCACACTCCAGCCGTGGTGGACGAGCAGCCACGGCAGCAACACGCCGACCAGGCAAACAACCGAGCCGATGGAGAGATCGATGCCGCCGGTGATGATCACAAACGCGACCCCAATCGAAAGCACTCCAAAAAGCGCCGTGCGGTGGACGATGCGTTCGAGGTTGCCAGCCTGGAGGAAGTTGTCGCTCGCGACGGCCGTGTAGAGACAGACGGCCGCAAGGATGCCGAGGATGCCAATGACCTTCGGCGAAATCAGCCTACGGAGTGTCCCGCCGAGAGTCGCGATCATCGCGTTCATGCCGACATCCTCGTGTGGGTACCCCCGGCTGCCAACCGCATGACGTTCTCTTCAGTGAGCTCGTCCCGGCCAAGACCGCCCGCGATCCTCCCCTCGTGCATGACGAGCAGCCGATCGGCCAGCGACAGAACCTCCTCCATGTCGCTCGACACAAAGAGGATGGCCAGCCCTTCGCCAGCGAGCCGGTGAAGGAGATCGTAGATCTCGGCTTTGGCTCCGATGTCGATGCCACGGGTGGGCTCATCCAGAAGCAAGACGCGAGGCTTCATGGCGAGCCACTTGGCCATCACGACCTTCTGCTGATTCCCTCCGGAAAGGAACTTCACGCTTTGTGTATCACTGGCGGATTTGATGGAAAGGGCGGGAATCATCGCGTTTGCAAGGGTGTGTTCGGCTTGGAAGTCGATGAACCCCAACCAGCTTTCATTGGCCACGGCGACCAACGACATATTTTCACGGACGGTCATGTCGAGGATGAGCCCCACTTCCTTCCGGTCTTCCGGCACTAGCGCGATCCCCGCATGAATCGCTTCCTGCGGTGAGCGTGGCGTGATCGCACGCCCGGCGATGGCGACCGTGCCACCACCGGCCGGCGTCACGCCAAAGAGTGTGGTCAGGAGCTCGGTGCGACCGGCCCCCACGAGACCAGCGATGCCGACGATCTCACCGGAACGGACGTCGAGCGACACCGTGAGCTCCGGGTGCGCAGGCGTTCGCAACTCGTCAACGGCGAGGACGACCTCACCTGGCGGATGGCTTGGACGGCGGGCCAGCCGGTCGATGTCGCGGCCCACCATCATGTGAATCATCCGCTCATGGTCGATACCCTCACGGGTCGGAATCTCGCCAGCGTTTTTTCCGTCGCGGAGGACGAGGACACGATCGGCAAGCGATTTCACTTCCCCGAGCCGATGGGAAATCCAGATGATGCTCACACCCTGGCGGCTGAGTCCCTTGACCACATCAAAAAGAGTCTCAGTTTCGCGGGCCGACAGGGAGCTCGTGGGCTCATCCATGATCAGGAGGCGGGCGCTGGTGGAGAGGGCCTTGGCGATCTCCACGAGCTGTTGTCGGCCGATGGAAAGCGCCGCCAGCGGCGTCGCGGGATCAATCTCGAGGCCGATACGGGTGAGCCAGTGGGCGGCCTCGCGGTGCATCCGTGGAATGTCGAGGAGGCCCCGCCGAGTAGGCTCGCGGCCCAGAAAGATGTTGCCCGCGAGATCGAGGTTGTCCGCGAGATTGAGCTCCTGGTGAATCAGTGCGATACCCATCGACAAGGCGTCTTCTACACCCCGGAATCGCGCCAGCTTTCCATCGACGAAAATCTCACCGGAGTCTGGCGGCTGCACGCCCGCAAGAATCTTGAGAAGCGTCGACTTACCCGCCCCGTTCTCACCGATGAGCGCGAGCACCTCACCAGACGCAACGGTAAGAGACACGTCATCGAGCGCCCGCACGCCGGGAAACCGTTTTGAGATTCGGTGAGCTTCGAGGAGTGGGGGCACGGCGGGGCTCACTTGGCCGTTGGACCAGCGAGCCGGCCAGCCCGTTCGAGCGCCTCGAGAATGAGCGGCGGGTTGTATTCGAAGAGCCCAACCATCGCGGCGATGTCAGGGTGCCGCAGGAGCGCATCCTCCGCATTGGCCTTGGCCTTCGCGCGGTCAAACTGATCGGTCATCGTGCCGAGCACGGTGTATTTCTCGTCGTCGCTCGTGACAACGGCGCCTGGGTCGTCGCGGCGAGCAGGGTCGGGTTCGCGGCCGAGGATGCCGTCGATACAGCCCTGGTGCCGCCGCTGGGAGTTGTCTTGGTCGAGCCGGCCGATGAAAAGCATGACCTTGCCACCGGCGGGAAGGGCATCCCGCACGAGCTTGCCGCAGACGATTCCCGCCTCGTAGTTGTCCACGCCGATGTAGACACGGCGAGGCGAATCGGGGGCGTCGCTATCGTGGGTGATGAGGTTTGTCGCGGCAGCGGCCTTTGCGAGCACGTCGCCCTGGTTCGCAGGATTGATCGGGCTTATGGCGATGCCCGCCGTGCCACGGGTGAGCAAGTCTTCGATCTTGCGGGTCTGGTCGGTGATGGTGTTTGGCATAATGACCGACACCCTCACGCCGAGGTCGGCCGCCGCCTTCTCGGCCCCGGCCTTGCCAATGGTCCAGAAGTCGGCCACGCCATTGGTGATGAAGGCGTATTCAGGACCGTTGCTGATCGCCGCTGGATTTCTAGCGGCAAGGAGCTTCTCGAGCTCCGCTCGAAACGTCGCTACCGGCACGACCTCGACTCCAGAAAAATCCTTTCGGGAGTCATCGGGAAGCACGACCCGCGCTGGCACGTTGATGAATTTGTCTACTGGGATGACGTCGGTTATGCCCTCGCCGAGCGAGTGAAGCACGGCGATGCTGCGAGCCCCGTACTCATACGGATTCTGGACAACCGTGCCGACGACCGTGCCGTTGGCGATCCCCTCGAGGGTCGCCTGGGCTTCGTCGAACGCGACCACCTTGACCGGCGGCAGTGATGGCCGCCAACCCGCAGTGGATTCCGCGTCGCGGCCGCCGCACCCCGCCGTGACCGCGAGGCACGTCGCGAAGAAGCCGGTTCGCCAGGCGCTTCGCTTCCATACGTTCATGCCGCGCTCCGCGTTCGGTGGATCATGCCCCTTGAGAGACGAGTCTACTAACCCGTGCCATGGCCCTCAACGCGCGGGCACTGAGGGCGTCGGGCATCCAGAGAGGCGGCAGGTCAGGCCGCCTCGCAAATGACACTCGCGAGTGCCGTGCCGAGCGTGCGATTGTCGGGAGACTCGGGTTCTACGAGCCGTACGGGCATGGCACAGGGCTGCATGATGGCCAGTTCGACCGGACCGGCGTGCGGCGGAATGGCCGCCAGCGCAAACACACTGTGACCGCCGCCTCGGTGACACTCCCGCGGCCAGGGGCAGCCGTCGAGCGTGAAGACGATGTCATCCATGGGATAGTGCGGGACGACACCATAAAGCACGAACGAAAGCGCAAGTGGGCGTTGCGAGGGCGCCACATGAATCCGCGCTCGGCCGGTGGGACCAAGCCAACTCAGATACGGGAATGGCGAACACGTGAGGAAGCCCTGCCGCCCAGGAATGTGTGGTGGCTCGTACTGCGCCCCTGGCTGCGGATCGAAAAGTGTCCGGGGATCAAAGTCGTACGCACCCACATGGCCTCGCATCGGTGGCCGTGCCGAGAGCCGCTTTTGCACACGATGAAAAATTGCGATATCGACCGTATTCGCCTCGACGAGCGAGCGAATTTCTTCCAAAGCCACATCATCATTCTGCTCCGACGTGGTGTTCTCGATCGGAGTCTCGAGATCGTAGGGGACACGGAGCGCGTGACCGATTCCGCGAAGCGCTGCCGGCATGTCCTCGACGGTCCCGACGGCCATTCGTTCGAGGACGGCCTCGCACTCGCTGATCGCGGCGGTCGTCGGAGTGGCTGACCAGAATTCAGGAGCATCTGGGTCTGCGAATGGATCACTCCCACAAAAGAAACGGGTCAGTCCATTATGAACCTGGTTATAGACCTCGGGGTTTCGCGACGCGAGCAGCTCGGCCACGCTTACTCGCGGACTGAATCCGAGTCGCACTCGCTCGGCTTCGGAACGCCCCTCGAAGAATCGCCGCATCGATAACAAGCGGGCGATCGGGTCGCGGAGGATCGTGATCTCCGTGCCGCAAGCCCCGTCTTCGATGAGCGAAAGCGGAATATGGCCGGTGACGAGCGAGAGCGCGTCGCCACGTTCCTGGACAACCTCGTTGAAAAGATCGCGGAAACCAAGGCCGACGTCATGAAAGCGGTGGCAGTGGGCCTCACCATACGCATTCGAGAGCGTCGTGATGAGCGACGTGCCCGCTGTTTTCGGCAGGTGACGAAAGAAAACGGCAGGCGACGTCGGGTTCTCAGACATGGGCACTTTCGTCACTTCTGCCCGTATCGACATGAGCGACATGAGCGACATGGGGCAGACAGACGAGCATCGGCTTACTTGTAGGCGTGGACGATCGCGCGATAGCGCACGGGAGAGGCACCGGCAGATACCGAGCTGATATCCGGCGGCCCTTGGAGGACTTCAACCCGCTTGAAACCCGCGGCTTCGAGAAGACCGCGAAGCGCCCGCATGTTGGGAGACCACCAATTGGAATAGTCGCCGTTGAGCTCATTCGTCGGAAAGAATTCACACAGCGCGAGGTCGGCGGCGCCAGGCACCTCCATCGCCTCAGTCTCGATGATCGCAACTTCCTTCGTCAGCGAGGAAACCCGCTGGACCGCCGCCAACGGATTCTGCGTGTGATAGAGCACGCCCAGGAAAAAGACGACGTCAAACTGGCCAACCACATTGGGATCAGCAAGCATGAAGTCGATCACGAGCGGTTCAATTCGGCTTCCAAGGGCGCGGCGGGCGAGGTCGAATCGTCGTTTGCCCGGCATGCTGGCTGGGTCGAGGCTCCATCGGAGCCATTCGGTGCGGTACGGCGGGCTCGGCTCGGTTCCCTTGGCGGCACATTCCGCGAGGTACTCATCGCTTAGCCTCGTATCGATCTGCCAGACATGGAGGTCCATGCTCACGACCCTCGCGGCACCCCGTCGCTCTGCCTCAAAGGAATAGAAGCCGTCGTAGGTGCCGATGTCCAGCACAGTCTTCCCGGCGAGGGGAGGCAGGCGAAGCACATCAAGCTCCTGCTTGAGCGCGACTGGCGTCTTTTGTCCTTTCGTGACAACGCCCTGGCCTAAGTCAATGGAGTGAAACCACACTTCACTCGCCGCTGCCGCCGCAACCTGCTTGGGGTCACCCACATCTATTGAATTGATGTCCATGCTCGAAGCTCCGTTTGAAGGGTGGTGATGCGCGAGTCGGTCAGCCGAGGATACCGCGGTCGGCGAGGAGACTCATGACGGCGTCAACGCTCTTGGCAAGTGGCCACTCGTGGGTCGGGATCATGAGGTCGGGATCCGCAGGTGCCTCGTAGGGCGCACTGACGCCGGGAAACTCTGCGATCTCGCCCGCGTCGGCCGCGGCATACCGGCCGCTCGTGTCTCGGGTGCGGCACACCTCGACCGGCGCGGCCAGATGAACGACGAGGAACCGATCGCGGCCGATCCGATCGGCAACTTTCTCGCGCACGGCTGCGTCTGGAGCGACAAAGCTCGCGAGGCACAGAAGGCCGGCATCGTTGAAGAGCTTGGCGACCTCCGAACTTCGCCGCAGGTTCTCGCTGCGTTCGTCGGCCGAGAAACCGAGATCCCGAGAAATGCCCTGCCGCATGCCCGTGCCGTCGAGGACGACCACCGCATGGCCGGAATCAAAAAGCCGACGCTCGATGGCCTTCGCGATTGATGTCTTGCCCGACCCGGGCAGCCCCGTCAGGAGTACCGTCACCGGCTTCTGGCCGAACCGCGCCGCCCGCTCTGTCGCAGTCACCTCGCCCGCTTCGGCCGACTCCTCGGCCACCGCCGGCTCATCTTCCCAGTGTGCAATGCGGCCGCCGTCAGCCGGCTCGCGATCGAGGATCATGCCCGCAGCGATGGTCGCATTGGTGAGCCGGTCGATCATGATGAATCCGCCCGTCGTGCGGTTGCGACGGTAGGAATCGAAGGCAATCGGCGCCGAAAGCGTGATCCCACAGCGACCGATTTCGTTGAGCGAGAGCGTCGGGGCCGGCTCACGGTGGAGCGAGTTGATATCGACTCGGTAGCGAAGCGTGCCGATGCGGCCCGGAATCACTTTCGACGTTTGCTTGAAGAGATACTCCTTGCCGGGCACGAGCGGCTCCTCGGCCATCCACACAAGCATCGCATCAAAGCGGTGATCGACCTTGGGCACATTCCCCGGCCGCACGAGCATGTCGCCCCGGCTCGAGTCGATCTCGTCTTCGAGTGTGAGGGTGACGGAGAGGGGGGCGAAGGCCTCCTCGAGTTCACCGTCGAAGGTCACAATCGACTTCACGCGGCTCTTCTTCCGCGAGGGGAGCGACATGATCTCGTCGCCAGTGCGGATGATGCCACTCGCGATCGTGCCAGAAAACCCGCGGAAGTTGAGATTCGGCCGGAGCACGAGCTGCACCGGAAACCGAAAGTCTTCCATGTTGCGGTCGGAGCCGATGTAGACGCTCTCCAGAAACGGCATGAGCGGCGAGCCCGTATACCAGGGCATGTTCGGGCTGCTCGTGACGACGTTGTCGCCTTTGAGCGCCGAGATCGGCATGAAGTGGACGTCGGGTAGTTCGAGCCGGCTCGCGAAATCGATGTAGTCGCGCTTGATCCGCTCAAACACCGCCTGGTCGTAGTTCACGATGTCCATCTTGTTGATGGCCACCACGATGTGCTTGATGCCAAGGAGCGACACGATGAAGGAATGCCGCTTGGTCTGTGGAAGGACGCCGTGCCGGGCATCGACCAGGATGATGGCCAAATCGGCGGTCGAGGCGCCCGTGGCCATGTTCCGCGTGTACTGCTCGTGGCCGGGCGTGTCGGCGATGATGAATTTTCGTTTCTCGGTCGAGAAATAGCGGTAGGCAACATCGATCGTGATGCCCTGCTGACGCTCGTCCTCGAGGCCGTCGGTGAAGAGTGCGAGATCGACCTCGGTGCCGGTCGTGCCGTAGCGACCGCTATCTTTCGTGATCGCCGCAAGCTGATCCTCGTAGATCATCTTCGACTCGTAGAAGAGCCTGCCGATGAGCGTGCTCTTTCCGTCGTCAACGCTCCCGCATGTGATGAAGCGGAGAAGCTCCTTCTGCTCATGCTGCGTGAGGTATTCGTCGATGTCAGTGGCGATAAGCGATGATTGATGGGACATGTTTTTTGAGAGTTGTGAAGCGACCGCAAGGGCGTTCAGCGGCCGAAGGTCCGCTGCAACGGCAGGAGCCAACGCCGCCTCAGAAATAGCCTTCCTTTTTCTTCTTCTCCATCGAGCCTGCTTCATCGGAATCGATGAGCCGCCCTTGCCGCTCGGAGAACGTCGTGAGAAGCATCTCCTGGATGATTTCAGGGAGTGTCGTCGCGGTCGAATCGACAGCACCGGAGAGCGGGTAGCATCCGAGGGTGCGGAATCGCACGCGGCGCATCTCAGGCACCTCGCCGGGATTCAGAGGTAGCCGGTCGTCATCCACCATGATCATCACGCCATCCCGCCAGACGATCGGTCGCTCCGCAGCGAAGTAGAGCGGAACGATCGGGATCTTCTCGAGATGGATGTATTGCCAGACATCGAGCTCGGTCCAATTTGAGAGCGGGAATACGCGAATGCTTTCACCCTTCCGCACCTTCGTGTTGTAGAGATTCCAGAGCTCGGGCCGTTGGTTCTTGGGATCCCAGCGATGAAACTCGTCGCGGAACGAAAAGACCCGCTCCTTGGCCCGCGACTTCTCCTCGTCTCGCCGAGCACCGCCGAAGGCTGCATCGAAGCGATACTTGTCGAGCGCCTGCCGAAGGGCCTGCGTCTTCATTGTGTCGGTGTGAACCTTGCTGCCGTGCGTGATCGGATTGATTCCCGCGGCGCGGCCTTCCTCATTGACATGCACGATGAGCTTGAAGCCCAGCTCCTTGGCAACGTATTCGTCCCGGAGCCGATACATCTCCTGGAACTTCCAGGTCGTGTCGATGTGCATGAGCGGGAAGGGTGGCTTGGCCGGAGCAAATGCCTTCTCGGCCAGGCGGACCATCACCGCCGAGTCTTTACCGATGGAATAGAGCATCACCGGGTTTTCAAACTCGGCGGCGACCTCCCGGATAATATGAATGCTCTCGGCTTCGAGTTGGCGGAGGTGGGTGAGGGCGTAGGACGTCATCGAGAACCTATTGATATCTGAAGAGTTCACTCAGAATTCACTCATGGAATCCCTTCGCGAAGCTCCGGGCTTTTCAAGCCTTCAGGCTTGAATCACGTATTCAAGCGTCAGGAGTGGTTGCGGTTTGAGGCCTACTGTAGGCACAATAGGGGTCTGCCGACAATCGCGGCTTTTGGCCGCTTCCCCCCGAGGATTTCGCTCCGATGGTGACCGTACGAGCCCGACGACTTTCGCCCCTTGTCTTGTGCATCGCCATGGGCGGTGCTGTATCGCTCGTGGCATCAGAGCCTGCAGCGGCGGTTTCTCCACGTTCCGAGCGGGTCGCGGCTCGCATGGCCGAACGCGTGTATGCCCGACAGGCCATAGCCGAGGCCAGGGCTCTCCGGGCAGAAGCCCGTGCGGCAGAGATGGCGAAGATCATGCCCGAGCCGCCCCCGCCACGTCCGGCAACGCTCCGGCGAATGGCCCGCGCCGGCGTGCCGTTTCCGGTTCCCG
>JBGTGN010000045.1:0-1754 GCA_041746715.1 Pirellulales bacterium
CGTGCCGCGGGGCTTTGCGCCGCCCGACCTCGTCGTCCCCCCATCGGGCCCCAGGCCGGTGCGGTACGACCTCGACGTGAAGTAGCCGCGGTTTTCGCAAAGCAAGTCGACAGCGGTGAGGCCTCGCTCCGGCCTCGATCCCGGGCCGCTTCCCACTGGGCAGCAAGCCACTCTCTGTTCCTCAAGAAACCCGAAGGCGAATCGGCAAAAGGCGTCAAACTCGCTCGGAGCCATCATCGCGACTCCGTGTGGCGTCGGCAGGCCCCTTCGGCCTCGCCACTTCCGATGGAATAGCTGGCTGCGAAACACGTGGAACTCCACAGGTTTCCGCCGCTGCGCCCGGCGCGATAATGCGGGCCCGAACCTCTTCCCGTCGTTCGTTGAGTCGAAGCATGAGCTTACGGACATCGTGGCCAACCGCGGCCGACATGGCGTGCCTTACTCGTCGCACCTCACTGAGACTGGTCATCGTTCACGTCCTCCTCCAGGAGCTCCAGTGGCGTCACGAGCACAGGATTACCGATCCCAAGCATCGTGTTGATTCGGCGGATGTGCCCAAACTTGTTGGCGTTGGCAAGGTGCTGGCAGTTCCATGTCACCAGAAAGTCGCATCGATGATACGACGCAGCGGCCAAATGGAGCGCATCACCTGCTGGGTCGCTCGGCATGAGCTTGTGTGCCAGATAGGCATCGACGATTTCAGCAACAGCCTCGTCGAGGTCGAGAAGCGGCAGACTGTCGATCAACGCAAGAGCCTCCGACTGCGACGGATAGTCGCCGTCCCGCAGCTCCGCCTCGACCGCCAGGCTCGTGACCAATACGTCGCTGGACCGCCGCGCGGAATCGAACCAACGGCGGGTCCAGTTTCGTCGCGCAACCATCTCGGCCGCGGCACGCGTGTCGTAATAAAAGCTGGCGATTGAGGTTTCAACGTAGATGCGGGCCATGGGGATCCTCTCAAACCATCATAACGCAGTCAGGAAACGCTTCTCTTTGAAGGCCAAACAAAAGGCGTTGCCTTCTGGGAGGTTTGCCCGCTCGCCCCTACCCGTTTGGATCGGCGAGGAGCTGTTCGAGGCGGGGGCGAACCTCGGCGGTCAGTCGGCTCGGCGCTGCGGCATCGATGAGACCGACGTCGATCATGTCACGAAGATCAACACGGTCATTGAGCCCAAACGCCGTGAGCTTCATTGTGATGAGTCGATCGAGGTCCGCGACTGCCCGTTTGAGTCGTTCCTTGACCATGGCTACGGCCTGTTCCACGCGGTCGCGCACGTCGAAGCCGACCGTCACCACGCTCGGCCCCGGGATGCCGCCCAAAATCCCGTCGCTCGGTGACCATCGGGGAAGTCAATCGCGGGGCACGAGCTCGCACCGCGCCACGGCCGCGAGGCGATCCAAGCCGTCGGACGGAAGGGAGCCACCCGCCATGAAGTCGGCGAGCTGGGAGAAAGAAATCTCAGCCGCCTGCGAGACCTGTTCATAGGGCTGGCCCATCGCGGCCACCGCGCGTCGAAGCCGCCCGCTGACCGTCTCCTCCATGGATGCCGCGTGGCAGTCATGCCGCCGCTCGAGGAGCCACGGAATCTCTGCACGCACAGCAGCTTCAGTATCGCCGTCGCTGGTCGGCTTCACGGGCTTCACTCGGGTACCTCGTAGGCAGTGACAGGCTGCACGGTAAAGCGGTCTACCCACCGATAGACCACGATCACAAAGCGACCATCGCGAAGATGGCCAAAAGCAACCGGGAGCCC
>JBGTGN010000046.1:0-9603 GCA_041746715.1 Pirellulales bacterium
CCGCGAGGCCGGGTGCCGTCGCTGCCACGCGGGTCAGCACGAGGCGTCTGCCGTCGGACCGCGGCGTGGCAGGAATGATGCTCATGACATGGTCGCGGAGACGCTCTTCAAGATCGGCTGCCGTCCCGGTGTCGAGTCCCGCAAAGCACTCATTGGGGACAGCAAGCGATACAAGGATCGTGGTGGGCTGGCTGTCATCGACGGCTTTTGCCTCGACGGCACCGTCATCACCCACGGCCGCGGGGGTGTTGGCGCCGGCCACCTGTTGGCCAGGCAGTGGCGCCTCGGGTGCTGGAAGCCTCGGAGGGGGTGGCGCGAAGGTCACGGTCACATCGATGACGGCACCCTTCACGTAAGCGAGCGCATGGCGGAGTTTTTCCGTGAGGTGCCGCTCATGGGCGATGCGTCGTGCCAGCGAGGGATCGGCATGAGCGACATCGAATTCGTTCTCCACGACCAAGGGCCCGGCGAAGACGCGACCACTGCGGAGATCGGTGACGGCCACGTGTTCAACGGGAAGGCCCGCGATCGATGCTGCCACCAACACGCGGATTGCCTCGACACGGGCAGGCTCGAGCTCGACGCCGGGCTGGGTGCGAATGTTGACGCTGGCGGTTCGTTCGGGATTGCCGCCAAGCCCAACGGATGACCGCGCGTTGACGTCGGAGAGCACCGCAGCCCGCTCGATGCCAGGCATCGAGCAGATCACTTGGGCGAGCTCCTCCTGGACGGCGATCCGGAGGAGCTCCTCCTGAGCCGCCCTGCTCTGCCACGGGCTGTGCTGCTCGAGCGCCTGCCGTCGAATGCTGCCAAACTCACGAGGGAGCGCCTCGGCATCGACAAGGGCCCGCATGTAGGCGCTTTGACGTGACCTTGGCACCCACACACGGCCGTCTTCGGTGCGATGGTCGGTGAGCTGGGCTCGGTCGAACGCCGCGCCCACGATCGCCATCTCCGAAGACGGCAACACGGTTCCAGGAAGGAGCTCAACCTCCTCGCTGATGGGACGGTCTCGCAGCAGCCACGCGGCCCAGCCAAGTGACGCAAGCACGAGGCCAATGCCGACCACCTGCGCGGGAGTCACCCGAGTGGCAAACCGCCGCGGTTGATCTCCACTGGCAACGTCCATGAAATCGGCTTTCGATGCGAAGGAATCAGGCGGCTGGTCGGACGGACAGCCCGACCACGCCACGAACTGGGAGACACAGCGTCACGGCCGTCCCTCCCTCAGGGCAGGCGATGACATCGAGCCATCCGCCGAACTGATCGGTGATATCGCGGGCGGCGGCCAGATCAGTTGACGAGAGGCATTCTGGACCTGGGCCCGAACTGGCCACTTCGATCTCGAGGCCGCGAGGCGTGCGGACGACGGTGACGATGACCTCACGGAGCTGCGGAGCATCACTGGCAGGTGCCGGTCCGCATGCGGCTTCACAGGCCGCACTCACCAATGGAGCCAGACCATCGCGAAGGGCTTCGGTATCGGCGGTGGCCTCGTGCCCCGACATGACATCGAGCGTGATCGTCACCTCAGGAAGGCGGTGGCCGCGACGAGACGCTGTCACGTCATCGGCAATCGTTTTCAGAAGCGAGTGAAGCGAGGCGGGGCGGCGGGCTCCCCGCATGGGGAGAACATGCCGTGGCCCATCTGTCGAGGATGCATCATGCGAAGGGGTCATGGGAATCCTTTCCCGTGGTGGAGCCGTCGGGCGAGTGGCCAGGCGGCGGCGTTTGGCTAGACCGCTCCGTGCGGCTGGAGAGAAGCCGTCGTGCCGCAGGTCTCATCCATGAGCCAGCGGTTGACATCATTCAGGGTCGTTCGCGAGAGCTCATCCCCTCGCTGGTAAATGCGAACAGCCAGCGTGCCGCCGCATGCGTGAAACAGACGAAGCGTTCGGTCGAGGGTCTCTGGGGCTGCCGTCACGCTGGCTGACGTGGCGCACATGAGCATCGGCATGCGGCGAATATCGTGGAGCCTGGCGAGCACGGGCTCATCCAGTGGAAAGCTGCCGCCCAGTGAGACAGCGCCGGCAAAGACATCGGGGTGACGGCATGCCATTCGGAATGCCTCGGTCCCCCCCTCGCGATGGCCGACGAGCCATATGCGTTTCGGGTGGATACTCAGGCGGTCGGCCACACGGTCGATGGCTCGCCAGACTGCCGTGTCACCATGGGCCGGCTGCACGCCCACGAAATTCCTCAACGAGAGCCGCATCATCGCGCGGCCCAGGTCGAACGGGCCCGCAGGGTCCGCCAGCCACACGATCAGCGGATAGTCGTATCCGGGCTCGTAACCTTGCGGGACGAAGACCCGGGCATCGCCGGGCCACGCAGCCGACCGTGAAGAGACGGGGCGGGCCTGCGGTTTGCTGCGGACGGATCGATGGGTGCGGTGCATCAGGGGAGTTCCTCAGGCTGTCCAAGAGGGGGACGCGGGTTTGTAACGCAACCCCCGCAGGCGGGCAACGTCAGCGCGGTGCAGATTCACCGGGCTTGGCAAGCGAGGAAAGGGGCGCAGTCTCGGGCCTGTTTCTCTCGCCGTTCCTCACCGGCCAGCAACCGCTAGCTCGCGGCCGTGAGCCGATCCATTGTGGCAACGAGTTCCGTGACGGCCGCGATGCTGCTGTCGAGGCCAGCTCGTTCGTCAGGCAGGAGATCGAGCTCGATGATCCGCTCCACGCCGCCACTGCCGAGGATCACGGGCACGCCGACGAAATACCCGCCGACGCCATACTCCTTGTCGCAGTATGCCGCCACCGGGATGACCCGTTTCTTGTCCCGCACGATCGCCTCGACCATCTGCGTCGTTGCAGCAGCCGGGGCGTAGTAGGCACTTCCAGTCTTGAGAAGGCCCACGATTTCGGCACCGCCCTTCCGTGTGCGGTCCACGATACTCGCGAGCCGTTCCGGCGAGATGAGCTGCGAGACCGGGATGCCACCGATGCTCGTGCAGCTCGGAATCGGCACCATCGTGTCGCCGTGGCCACCGAGGAGCATCGCCGAAATGTCCTCGACACTCACGCCAAGCTCCATCGCCAAGAATGCGCGGTACCGGGCGGTATCGAGCACACCGGCCTGCCCCATCACGCGAGCGGCAGGAAAGCCGGTGACTTGAAACGTCCGCTGCACCATCGCGTCGAGCGGGTTCGAGACGACGATCACGATGGAGTCGGGGCTTGTATCGCGAATCTTCGCCGCCACGTCGCCGACGATCCTGGCGTTTGTCGAGAGGAGGTCATCGCGGCTCATGCCGGGCTTGCGGGCAATTCCCGCGGTCACCACGACCACATCGCTCCCCGCCGTGTCGGCCCAATCCGTGGTTCCCGCGATCGCCGCGTCGAAGCCCATGATTGGCGCCGCCTGAAAGAGGTCGAGCGCCTTCCCGGCCGGCATACCTTCGGTGGCAGGGATGTCGAGAAGCACAACGTCGCCAAGCTCGGCAGCAGCGGACCAGTGAGCGGTGGTAGCGCCGACGTTACCGGCACCGATGATCGAAATCTTCGCGCGTCGCATGAAGGAATCCTGTGTGGAAGGGAGGAGAAAGGAGGCGTGAGAGGTGGGATGATCGCGACGCTGATCACGCGTCATCGCGTGGCAGTTCGACCCGATCCGGGAGCTCCTCGCGAGCTTTCTTGATCGTCTGGTCGATCGATCGATTCCCGTACATGAAGCCGACCACAATGATCGCGGCGAGAGCTACCACAGCCGCCACAGCGGCGATCATCCAGATCGGCTGTGCGGCATCCTTGGAGGCAGGCGGAAACCAGGTCGGCTCAGGGCCGATGAGAAGCGACGTGACACGGCGGCTCGGCTCGTCCTTGACTCCCCCCTCCTCATCGGGTCGGGTGTCATCGAAGGGATAGGAATACCGCTTGAATGCGAACCCGGCGACCCGCACCCGCTCGCTGATTCGCTCGCCGGAGGGCATTCCCTTG
Organism: Pirellulales bacterium; assembly: GCA_041746715.1. GTDB lineage: Bacteria > Planctomycetota > Planctomycetia > Pirellulales > UBA1268 > QWPN01. The sequence goes on from JBGTGN010000046.1 coordinate 3,936, forward strand.
GGAAGTTCTCGCATGCAGCAGACGATTGGATAGGCCTGCTGGATGTGGCCGTTAATCTCGAGGAGCGGCGTATCCACGAACACAAAGAGCTCCCAGTAATGGTCTTTCCCCACAACCTTCCGGAAGAAAGGGTCATCGATGGTCACCCGTGTGGCCCGCATGGCGGCGCCCTCGATGACCACGGGATCGCCTCGGTGAGACGGATACCAATCTCGACCTGGATCGATGAGGAGCATCGCGTCGATCGGCTCCCCGGCCTCCTTGGCAACGTCGTGACGCGTAGTCCGGCCCGCCGCAGCCAGCATGGCGTAAAACGCCGCGGTGTCGCCGGCGACGAGTTTTTTGCCATCTCCAACGGAATCGAAAAGCCCGTAATCCATGCCGAGTCGGCCGAGGAACGTATCGGGATACCAGGCCACATGCGCGGCCGCCGCCAGAAGCGCCGGCGGTTCGGTGGGCCATGATTCGCCATCAGCCGCGGGCGGTTCCGGCTTCGGGAAGACCGATGTGGAGAGCGGAAGCACGAGCGCGGTAGCCGGCTCGTTCATCGGCTTCCATCGTGGCCAGGCAGCAGGGGCCGCGAGCGTGAGAACATCGACCACGAGCCCCTCGTCGTCAATCATCCGCACGACGTCATACTGCGGGCCACCAAGAAGCTCGACGAGGTTAGCCGGCGGCTTTCGGGGCGCCACGAATGTGGCACGCCCGCGAATCAACAGGAACGAGTCTGACACCGTCACGGCATCGCCCTTGGCAGGAACCGGCGTGGCGGCTGCTTGCCAGCCCGCGACCAGGGCATCTGGTGCGGACAGCCGACGGATGACCTTGACCACCGTGGGCTCGGCATCAGCCCATTCGTTTGCCGATTCGAGGACAGAGCGTCGGGATTGATCGATCTCCCGGAGCTCAAGGAACGACGCAACGTCTTTCTGTCCGTCGTCGGCAACCGCCGAGGGCAGCCATGACACGGGCGCCAAACACGACAACCATGCGGCCACCAGCACCAGCGCCATTCCGATCAACCGTCGTGCGGCTATGTGCTGCATCATTGATTCCTCACTCCATCTGCCTTGTTGTCCGTGCCGGTCGTCGTGTCAGCCGCGAGTGTTCGTAATGATTCGGAAACCGAGAATGGCTCGACGTCTGAAAGAGACGCGTCAAGGCCATCCGCATTCAGTCGCCGATGACGCCCCCGACCGACAATCCAGTAGCCGATCCCGATTGTCGCCACAATGGCCAGCATCGTAGCAACTCCAACGGCTACGATCGAGCGATCCCAAAACCCGCCGCGTTCATCGTCTGGTGACGCCGCCCGAGGCCGGCCCGGTTCGAGCGCCATGATCAGGGGCGCCCGGCGAACACCATCGGATGCGCGGTAGGCCATGTTCTTGAGGAAGTAGCCTTCCACCACGGTCGGCTCCGCCATCTCCATGCCTTCGCTCATTCCTGACGGCAGTCGCAGAAAGTGAACCACGACCGGTGAGGCGGGGCCGCCAGCCGGCTCGAGCCAGCCCTGCCAGTAGTGGTCGATGCCGTGGTCGTTTGTGGGTGCATCCAGTTTCTCGAGCCTTCGAAGTGTTCCTCGCATGCGAATCGGCCTGCCTCGGAATGAAAGAGGCTGCGTGAAAACTTCCGTGAAGCCTACATCCGGCGGGCTCATAAGCCCGGAGCCGTCATTGGCCTGAAGTGTGCGGGCAATTTCAAACCATGCGTCGCGATCCCGCATGCCAAAGAAGCTGTCGTCCCGAACCGTTGCCAGCGCCTCCGGCGACGCTCCGAGAACCACCCCCTCGGCGACCTCGATCGGCTCATCATCGGCAAGGATCACCACCGCACCGTCTGTGGAAGGTGGCCCGGCGACAGCCTCGAGGCGTGTATCAATCTGGCGCTCGCGCGGGGTTGGTGGCGGCTGCCAAATCGGCCTGAGCACCAGCTCAAGCGCCACCATCACGACGATCGCCGGAGGCATGAATGCCCAGAAGAGCTTTCGATGCTCCACGGCAGTGAGATAGTTCCGCGGCCGGCGGCCTGTCGCGACGTGTCGCTCGGGCTCGGCCTCGGGAAACACGGCACCTGGGCAGCCCGTGGCCATCACGGCGTCACCTGATCAACGCCGTCCTCTGTCTCGCGGTGCTTCTGCCGCCGGACCTCTCGCCATACATACGCGGCGAACGATCCCGCAAGCGTGAAGGGCATCGCGAGCATGAGGAGGATGCTGTAGAAGTAGCCCCGCGCAATGTTCAGCCCATCCGGATCGGTCGTGTTCACCCCATCCTTACAGTTCGGGCACCCGAGCGCATCGCCCGCCAAGACCGCAACGAAAGCGATTCCCAAACACCCTGCCAGCACCAAGCCACGACGGTTTCTCATGCATTGAGTATAGCTGCCTGTGCCCCCCTGATAAACGGCTGGGGAGGGTCGGGGCTGCCCGTGCCACGGAGCCGGCGCAGGAAACAAACGAAGCCAGGATGGCGAAGCGCCGTTTCCTCCGAGCGGAGCGAAGGCCATGGATGGCCGTAGCGAGCGTCCGGCGACATGGCGCGGGCAGCCCCGACCCGGCGCGCGCCCAGCTACAACCAATAGAGCATCACGTAAATCACCACGCCCGTCACCGACACATAGAGCCAGATCGGAAGCGCGATTCGGCCGAGACGCCGATGGGCATCCCAGCGGCCTCGCCAGGCGAGGAAAAACATCCGCAGCGCGAGGACCGGGACCGCCGCGGCGAGGATGACATGCGTGATAAGGATCGTGTAGTACACCGGCCGGAGTGACTCAGGCCCTGCGTACTTCCTGCTTCCCTCGAGCCAATGGTAGGCGAGATACGAGACGAGAAAAATCGCGGACGTCGCAAAGGCCGCCACCATCGCGGCACGGTGGGCGTTCCGAGCGCCTTGAAGAATGCACACCCAGCCCACCACGAGGAGCACTGCGGCGATCGAATTGAGGACCGCGTTGGTGGTGGCCAGCGGGTGGATGCCATCCGCCACGGCAAGAAAGGCGGAGGTCATGGTCGTCATGACGTCTTGTCTGCGAGAACCTCTCGGATGAGGTTCTCGAGGAGTTTGACCCGGTCTGGATCAGTGAGCGAGAAGCCACCGCGAAGCTTTCCTTCGCGATCGAAGACCACGCCCTTCTCCGCATGCACCCCCACTTCCGTTGGAAGCAGAAATTTTCCTTGACCGACGCGTTCGATCGTGGCCATGTCGCCGGTCAGCATCTTCCATCGGGAATGGTCTGCGTCGAAGCGTTCGCCGTAGCGACGAAGCACCTCAGGCGTGTCGTTCTCGGGATCGCACGTGAGGCTCACGACCATGAAGTCGGGATCGTCGATCCCCCCCAGAATCTCGGCGATCGCCTGGTTCTCACGAAAGCATGGCCCAGGGCAATTGGCAAAAAACACGGCTCCAAGCCAGACCTTCCCCCTGAGCTCGTCCGAGGAAAATGCCTTCCCGTCCTGGTCAATCAACGTGAACGGGGCAGAAGGATCGGAGATGGGCACGAACTCGGGATCAGGCTCCGGCTTGCCCACCACCGATGACGGTGGCTCCGCACAGCCGATGGACGCAAGCATCAGAAAGACAAGGCACGCACGGCGCATGGGCATCCCTTTCATCAATCAGTGCGGGCCGGGATCGGCGTGCCCAGCGCCACTGGCCTCCTGGAGCAGCAGCAGGTCGGCCGGCCTCGCCATGTGGAGCGCCCGCTCCTGCGACACCATCCGGTTCCGCATGCCCACATCGGGCACAAGCATGATCACAAGAAACACGGCCATCATCGCAGCGGGAATGGTAAGCACATACTTCCAATTCGCCTCCCACCAGACGTGCATGAAGAACAGCACAACCAGGAGAGCCTTGCTGCACGACACGGCCATCATGAAGGCCCAGCCCACCTGCGGCTGATCCCGCCACGGCCAGGCGGCTGAGTAGGTGAAAAACGACATCGTCGTCAGAAAACAGAGCGCGGCGAACACGGCGATGTATTTGCCGATGCCGCCATGGTCGTGGTCGGCAGCGTGGTCGTGTGATGGTGCGTGGTCAGTCATGAGAAAGAGCCTCGACAGGGCTTCGGTGCTTCAAAACAGATAGAGGACAGGAAAGAGGAAGATCCACACGAGATCGACAAAGTGCCAATAGAGGCCGGCATTCTCGATCATGCCGGCGTTCTTCGGGCCGAGCGTGAATCCCAGCAGCACGGCAAACACGATGAGCCCCACGATAACGTGGATGGCATGAAAGCCGGTGAGCAAGAAGTACGTGCTCGCCCACATGCTGCCACCGGGGATCACCATCGGGAGGCGAAGCCACGGGAATGCATCGTTGATGCCGTGCGCCCCGCCGTGGCCTCCGGCCCCCTCGGAGGGGAGCGGGGCGATCTGGTCGGCGACCACCGCCATCTCGAACGACTGTTGGGCAGGGTCGGCGAGCATCTTGCGAATGTCTTGAAGCGCCGATCGGGCAGACCGCTGCTCGGCTGAGAGACTGTCGGCTGGAGTCTCATCGAGCTCCTTGAGACGGTCGATGATGGCGGGCTCACCGAGACGGGCGCGAACGGCCGAACCGTAGTAGAGGTCGGGCCGCTCGTAGATCAATCCATGCGGTGCCCAGGGGAAGATGCCGTGCGAAAACTTCGCCTGATATTCGTAGGCCTTCACGCCGAGAAAGAGACCGCCGAGCACGAAGGTGGCGATCATCCAAAGCTTCGCGAGCTGCGTCTTGTTTGCCTTGGCGGCCTCGAGCGCGAGGACGATCGTCACACTCGAGCAAATGAGTACGAACGTATTGAAAGCCCCGATCGGCTCCGAGAGATGAACATGGTGCGGCTTGGGCCACACGGCCGCCCCGAAACGGAGCACGATGTAGCTGCCGAGCAGGCCCGCGAAGAACATGATCTCGGTCGAGAGGAACAGCCACATGATGAGCTTGCCGCGGGAGAGCGGCAGGCCAGGCTGATACTGGAGATGGATGTGGCCGTGGTGGCCGTCGCCATGACTGTGGTCATGGTCGTGGGGAACGGAAATTGCCGAAGCACTCATGGGAAGTCCGAATGGCGGATGATGAACGTGGAATGATGCACGATTGCAGGCAGTGTTTCAGGCAGGCCCACCGAATATGGTGGCCGCGGCCAGAAGGCCCACAAGGGCGCCGATGGACGACAAAACAAGGACTCGGGCCGAGCGATCGTCGCGGTGGACGGCAAACTGGACCGTGGCCATAAGATACACGGTCCCCGCGATCGCCGCGGAGAGAAACATCCGCACGCTTCCCGAGGGTACCGCGAGCACGAGCGCCGCAGGCATGAGGAGGATCGCCGCGGCGAGCGCCTGTCCAGCCGCCCGCAGGCCACTTGGGTCAACGACCGTCAGCATCCGCATGCCGGCCACGGCATATTGAGCCCGGTAGAGCCACGCGATGGCCATAAAATGCGGGAACTGCCAGAGGTAGAGAACGGTAGCAAGCGACGCCACAGCGAGGGCCCCGCGAGCGTCCCCTTCGGCCAGCCGCGCGGGTCCATCGGCCACGAGCCATCCAATGGCCACGGGCAAAGCGCCGGCCACCGCCCCGACGGCCGTGTTGAGCGGCGTGATTTTTTTGAGCGGCGTGTAGACAAGGACGTAGAGCAGCCACGTGGCGGCCGCCGCGGCAGCAGGCTGCCAGCCCGAGGC
>JBGTGN010000047.1:0-8537 GCA_041746715.1 Pirellulales bacterium
GGTGGAGATGGATCGCATCGCGGACGACCTCGGCGCTGACGCCAAGCGCCCGCGAGATGAGGTCGACGCCAGAGCCAGCCTCTTCCATTTCGACGATTTGAGGCAGCATCGACTCGTATTTCGGTATGCGACGCAGCGGGACGGTGACCGAGACGGTGTGCGATTTTCCCGTGTTGGGCATTGTCCAACGGTCGGTATTCAGGAGTTCCCACATATTGACCGTTGGATCATCGCCGCCCGCCGCCTTGCGACGATCCAGCACGGCCAACGCCGGGATCGCGTTTATTGTGAACCGGGCCACCATCTCCGGCCGCTTCTTGCCCTCAACCTTGCGTGCCTCGATCACCACGTCGCCCACAAGGGCCTTGAGCACCTGGGCGGCGACGCCGACATCGCCCTGCAGAAGCTCACGAAGCTGCCCGAGGGCGGCAACGACGTCCTCTTCGCGAACGCTCGTCACTGTCGGTCGCTGGCTCACCCGCTGCGATTCCTTAAGCCGCTGACGTTTGGCCGCCAGCTGGTGGCCCATTTCTTCAACCTTGGCAAACACTGTTTCGAAGTGGTTCTCGTCAAGCTTGTCGAGCCTGTCAGACAGTCGCTTGAGCTGCCGGTCCTCATTGGCGATCTGACGCTCAAGCTCCTCGGTTGACGACACTGGCTGCTTGGCGATTGCCGCGAGGCGGTCGTTCACGTCAGCCGTAAGGCAGGCAATGAAATCCTTGTTGAAGAGCGTCGCCGCGACCTTGCCGAGCACGGCATCGTTGATGATTCGTGCCGACTTGTAGCCGCGGCTTTTGCAGCCCTTGATGCCGTGGTTGGCATTCAAGCAGAAAAGGCTCGGGTACTTTTCCGTCGAGTGGCCGATGATCATCGGCGTGCCGCAGCCGCCGCACACGGGCCGAATCAGCACCTTCGGATAGAGATCCACCCGCTTCGCCTTCTTCTCCGGGTCTTTCGCCTTGCAGCCGAACGACTCGGCGCCGAGCTTCAGTTTCTGCTTCACGGCGTCGGCTAGCTCGTCCGAAAGGATTCGCAGGTGCGGCATGTCGCGGCACAGCCAGTCCTTTTCTGGACGGTGGATTACTTTCACCTTGCCAGTCTGCCGGTCGGTCACCTGTTTGGTCTTGTGAAGAACCTCCTTGCCAATGAGCTTCTCCCGGGCATAGTGCTTGCGGACGCGGCCGTGGGACCAGGTCGGTTGGCCTCCCACGTTGTGCTCGTTGAAGAGCCTCGCGACATCGAGGACGCTCTTGCCTTCGTACGCAATCATCTCGGCACCGCGACGCGTCCAATCTGCCGCTACGGGGTCAATCTCGACCCTCTTCTCGATTGTGTTCTTTCGAGTGAAGACAAGGGCGCCTTCGGCGTCAGTGACGTTGACGAGCCGGTAGCCGACACCGGGAGGCTGGAGGTTGTCGCCTCGGCGAAAGGCGTCATCCTGGCCTCGCCTCACCTTGACCTTCAGCTGCGTCACGAACGCTTCGTTCATCGATCCGATGACCGGCAACAGGAGCGACGACTGTGGATTATCGCTGTCGAAGCTGTCGCTGGCTCCAACGATGCGGACGCCGGTTTCCTGTGCCAACTCTCCGAGCCGAAGGGACTCGATTGTATTGCGGCTCATGCGGGATAGGTCGTCGATGAGGAACCAGGCGACCCCCGATTCCGCTCGCTGATCCATGAGCGTCTTGGCAATCGTGTAGCCACGACGGCAGGTGAGCGTGCCGCTAACGGCGGCGTCGGCGAGGACATATTGCCACGGAACGAACACGTCGTCCCGGCGGGCCCGGTTGAGAACATTCAGCAGCTGCTGGTCGAGAGACCGAGGGTTCGAGTTCTCGGCGCTGAACCGCAGATAGGCAGCCGCAAGCGAGGTCCAGATGCGGGGCGTGCCCGCCGGATGAAACGGCTCCGCTGTCTCGCTGCGAAACCGCCGCTCGAAGTCCGCCGCCATCGCTTCGATCGCGTTGTCATCCAGCGCGGGGACGGCGGATGTTCCAGCGAGCTCGGGCCAGAGTCGGGTCTGGTTCTCGATGTAGGTTCGAGCGAGGTCGATGAGCCCGGCCCGCGTGGGCAGGCCGAAGTCGTCACTGCGGCCCCGGCCGCGGCGGGGAGAGGGAAGGGCAGGACTGGCATTCGGAACAAAGGAAGAATCACTGCCGGCTGTACCGGCGGGGGCATCGGAATGAAGCATGGGAGGAACCTCGGAGGCGCGTTGTGTGCCTCCGGGGTGGAGCAGGGGGGGCGGGCTGGAGCCCAACCCCCGTCAGTCGCTTTTCCGTCGCGGCCGAGATGCGGACCTCGCCAGCACGGCATCCCCGTCGAACCATATCTGGAACGGGAATGGGTACGGGCAGAGAGCCGGCGTTTTCTCGGCCGTTTCGTGAGGGTGCTGCCTCATCATGGAACAGACGTCCCGGGTCGCCCCGACTTGTTGGAAAGGCTATGATTTAAGGTAGTTGGATACCCACCGACGGTCGGTGGTGCCCATCGGGAATCCAAAGTTATCCGGTCAATTAATCCGGTCTGACCGGATTAATTGCTGGAGACCTGATTTCCGGAGGGCATCATGCCACGTCGTCCCAAGGGTTCTCTTCCCTCGCTCCAGCACCATAAGCCCAGCGGTCGAGCCCGCGTCACCATCAACGGTCGCGATCATTGGCTCGGCAAGTGGGGATCGCCAGAAGCACAGCTGGCCTACCAACGGCTTGTCGCTGAATTCCTGGTGAGCGGTCGCGTACTCATGCCAGCGGCCACCTCGCCGCAGGGGCTCGCTTCACAACCAAGTGCGGCGCCGCCTGTCACCGAGCCCGTCCCGCACGGACTCACGGTCGTCGAACTCGTGACGATGTACATCGAGCACTGCGGCACGTACTACCGCGACGAGAACGGCAAGCAGACGAGCACCTACGGGAACGCTCTCCAGGCTGCGAGGGCGCTGCGGCCTTTCGATGACACGCCGGCCGCGGCATTCGGCCCCAAGCGGCTCGGCATGATCCGTGATTCTGAAGCCGCCAACGGGCGTCCGCGTGTGGGGTGCAACGCGCTCGTCAAAAGCATTCGACGCGTTTTCCAGTGGGCTGAGTCCCAGGAGCTGGTCCCTCGCGGAACGCACAACTCGCTGAAGACGGTCGAGCCGCTCCGCCGTGGTCGGACGATCGCTCCGGAGTTGCCGCCGGTCAAGCCGGTCGAAGACGAGGTGGTGGAATTGACGCTGCCGTACCTTCCAGAAATCGTCGCCGACATGGTGCGGTTTCAACGTCTCACCGGGGCTCGCCCTGGAGAGGTCTGCGCCCTGCGGCCCATGGACATTGATCGCTCCGGCGTCGATTGGAAGTGGCACCCGCCGCACCACAAGAACCGCTGGCGTGATGCGGATCGTGTGATCATGATCGGACCGCGGGCCCGCAAGCTGCTCGAACGGTATCTGTTGCGAGATGCGGCGGCGTACTGCTTCTCGCCGGTCGAGTCCGAGCGGAAGAGGAGCCGTCTCCGTAGGCTCGCCCGACAGTCACCGCTGACGCCATCCCAGCGGGCGCGTAAACGAAAGCGGCACGGCCAGCGACGACCACGTGATTGCTACGACGCAGCGTCCTATCGTCACGCGATCACGCGGGCTGTCGCGGCACTCAACGCCGACCGCAAGGCAAAGGACCCCGCCTCAAAGCCGATCGAGGATTGGTCGCCGAACCAGTTGCGTCACGCTGCGGCGACCGAGATCCGAAAGAAGTTCGGTCTTGAGGCGGCCCAGGTCGTCCTTGGGCACACGTCGGCGGACATTACGCAGGTCTATGCGGAGAGGAACCAGGCGTTGGCTGCGGAGGTGATCAGGCAGATCGGCTGACGTCTCACGCAGGGCGTCGGCGACTAGGGCTCCCGCCGCGCGTCAACTCATCAAGCCGTTTGCGGGCGGACTCGATCTCGTCACGCCGTTGGGCTGCAAGCCGCTCGACGCGGGGCGGGGCGCTGGGGGCGACATCGATCGATACGACCTCGGACGATGCCCCCATCTGGCTGCGTGCCTGTATGAATCGCTCGATAGCCGAGACCGTGACGAACCGCTTGGCACCGATGCAGATGCTTTCGAGCTTCACGCCCTTGCAGCCCTTTAGGCACCATCGCCAGAGCGTGGTGACATTGGGTTTCTTATGGCCCGTGAGTTTGGCGATGTAGTTCGCCGCCTCCGGAAGGCTCAGGGGCCGCTCGTCGGCAAGGTTTCGAAGGTCAATCATGGTGATGCGTGGCTTGGGGCATAAACCAGCCCGTCGTTGCGGCCAGGCTTCGCTGCCGGGCCATCCGTGACCAACCTGGCGGTCGTGCGACCGCGGTTGACCATGGGAGAAGAGATACCGCGACGGGACGGTTATGGCCAGCGTTGCGATGTCACGGGGGAGGTGGACAACTGCTATGCGATCGACTGCCCTGACGGAGTGAAAGAATGGATATGACGGGCGCCGCACACGACGGTTGACGAGCGTCCTGCCGGTAAGGCAGCCTCCGGTGTGGTTGCCCCGCCAAGGTTATTCATGTCTGCCACTACGCAGCGTCGCAAATGAAGCCAAAAACGCAGTCCGACGATCCCAGGTTTTATTTCAAACCGTTTGAACGTCCGCCGATCTGGCCATGGCACACGGGTGAAGATCGGGATGTCGTTTGGGACCGGCCGCTATCGGACAACCTGCTACGTACGTTCCAGGAGATTGCTGTTTGCTTCGACAAGTGGATTAAGCCGCTGGTGGACTGCGGTCCTGAAGCGCAGTTGCTCGTCGCGTCATCGCTGTCGTGGAGGCGGCTCGGGGACTTTCTCGACAGTGTCGTCGGCACAATCCTTCAAGCGTCCGAGCAAAAAAAGAAACCTCTCGGGCCGATCAAGCGAAAGCGGTCTTCCAAGGTATCAACCGAAGACGCTCGGGTCGGCTTGCTGACCATCCTTGACGGTATTCAGTCCTTGAGTGAGTTCGTGACCAAGGAGGAGGGGTGGCGCCCTTTCGCGATGGACAGCGACCCGGAAGGTGTCCATGAATTTGGCTCCACCAATTGGTCGGCTGATGATCCAATTGAGCACAGCCTTGTGGCACGCGCGTTAGGGCCTGATTGGGAGCGGGTCCGACTGTCACTTCGAAGGTTGCCACACGAGTACGTTCTCCGCAGCCGACTCACTAGCGGACTTAAGCTCGCCACCAAGGCTTTATTGAAGGCTTCGAAGAAGGTGGTTGGAAATGGCGATGCGAAGGCCCCAGAGCGCTCTGCTTATAGGCAAGCCGTCGAAGAGCTCCGTCGCCTGGCTTCAACAGAGGGCTCCGAGGAATGGGCGGGGGGCTGGTGCGCGGCAACCAATCGCGTGCATTCTGCGGGGCGTGCGTGGAGGGACGCTCGATGGGCTGGCGGACTGGGGCACGGGGAAAACCAGTCATTACGCCTCCAGATGTTCAAGCCTGAAGCGGTTGTTCGGCAGTATGCCCTGTTGATGGTAGGAGCCGGTCGGCGCTACCGGGCTGTTGTACTGCTCAGCGTGTTGGCCGTGTTGTTCGGCGCCGCAAAGAGGCACGCCAACACGCTGATAGGAAGGCTGCCGGACAGGCATCAGTTTCGGGTTCGCTCCGTGTTTGATGTGGATGTCATCGAGCCAGCAACCAGGGAGCGATGGGCAAACGAAATGAGTTGCTCGCGCGCGAAGGCCCAGCAATTAATCAGAACCGTGGTGTCGGCTGGTCAGGAAGAGCCATGGACGCTGCAAGAGCACTTCACTCAGCTTGTGAAGAAGAGTTTGGTCGGTGGCACCAGCGAGGCCACGCAGAAGCGTCGAATCGTGGCTGAGCTACTAGCGCCGATGCAGGCAGTCGGGTTGGCGGCCCAACTGCCGTGGGGCGAATTGTTGAAAGTTGAATCTTCAGCGAGCGCAGGCACGTTATCGCTTTCAACCTACCGCGGCAAAGCGTGGGTCGTGAATCCATTTGGGGTTCGCCTGCGCGGGGGATAGGCGCAGACTTCCGCCCAGCGCATAGCAGGTGCGCACGTCATTTTTGCCCTCCCTTGTTTGACGGCGGAGGCCTTGTCGCAATCCTGAAGGGGCACTCGTCCGTATGGATGAGAAGCGCCGGTGCGAGGCCATTTCGCACATTTCAAGGACCAGTGCGATGCAAACCTCACGCGATCAGATCCTGCCAGTCATTCGAGAAAACACTCCCGCCGCAGTCATGACTACCGGAAGTGTTCTCGATCGGAACATGCTTGTTGAATTTGCAAGGCGTTGGAGTGAGGCTGGATTTGCCGTCGTGCCCGCTAGGGTGGACGGACAGAAGCGACCGGGCTTGTCTTCGTGGACGGAGATTGCAAACGGCACCGAAGCTCCTCCGCACATCGATTGGATCGTCTTTCAAATCTCTAGCGGCACCATTGACGGTATCGGCATCATCATGGGTCTGCCGAGCGGCAATGCCGAGATGCTGGAGCTGGAGGGCCGAGCTATGGCCCGATACAACGACCTCGCAGAGCATGCTCGGCTTTCGGGCGTGGGGCATCTCCTCGACAAGCTGATGCAAGGATGCGTTGAGCGTACGCCAAGCGGTGGTATGCACATGTATATCCGTGTCTCTGACGGTCCAGCCCTCGGCAACACCGGGTTCGCATGGCGCCCCCGCGGCCCCGGCGAGAAAAATGATCCTGTCCTTGCCGAGTCTCGTGGTCAGGGTGGGTACTCAATTTGCGCGCCGAGCGGAGGGCGTACCCATGAGTTGGGGAGGCCATACGAGTTTGTCGCTGGCGGGCCCGAGACCGTGCCCAGCTTCACTTCAGAAGAGCGTGACCAGCTCCACGACCTGTTTCGCTTTCTCGACGAGATGCCTCCGCAGGTCGAGCAGCCTGTAGCGTGCGATCACGCCGGGGCCGTCGACAGCTTTGACCCTGGGAGCGACAGCGATCTTCGCCCCGGCGACGACTTCAACCGGCGAGCTAGTTGGGAAGAAATTCTCGTCGGGGTTGGTTGGACGAAGGTTTACACGCAGGGGCAAGGCACAGACCAAGAGCGCACGCACTGGCGTCGCCCCGGCAAAACCACCGGCACCTCAGCGACAACCGGCGGTGAGGGCGATTGGCTCTACGTGTTTTCGACCAGCACCGGGCTGCCTGCCGAACGAGCGATGTCCAGATTTACCGTGTACGCGCTCCTGAATCACGGCGGAGACTACGCGGCTGCTGCGACAGAACTTGCGAGGCAGGGCTACGGGAAACAGGTGGTTGGTTTCCATACGGGGGCTGCTCCAAGCATTCCTGAGTACGTCCCATTCCCCACCGATGCTTTGGTCGATCCCCTGCGAGCGTTCGTAGAGGCTACCGCGGTGGCGTGCTGTTGTGACCCGGCATTCGTTGCGCTCCCAGCACTTGCGGCTCTTGCCTCAGCGATCGGAAACAGTCGTCGTTTACTCGTAAAGGACTCCTGGGAAGTGCCGTCAATTTTGTGGACAGGTACGGTTGCGGAGAGCGGTAGCCAAAAAAGCACGGGGTTCCTAAAGGCGAAAGCACCACTTGAGGAACTCGAGGCTCAAGCACGCAGGCGCCATGACGGGGCTTGCCTGGATTACGAGCGGCAATTGGAAGTCTGGAACCAGGCGAAGCGCGAGCGATCAGCAACGTATATCGAGAAGCCAGAGCCCCCCGTAGCAGAGCGGTACATGGTCGGCGACACGACTGTTGAGGCTCTGGCCCCCCTCCTTCAATGCAACTGGCGAGGGCTCTTGGTGGCGCGAGATGAGCTCAAAGGTTGGCTTGGCAGCTTTGATCGGTACGCATCAAACGGCAAGTCCGAGAGTGACGAGGCCCACTACCTCGCCATGTACAACGGCTCCTCGCTGTTCATTGACCGCAAGACGGGCGACCAGAAGTCGATTTACGTTCCGAGCGCGTCTGTTTGCATCACCGGAGGCATACAGCCGGGAACTCTTCGAAGGGCTTTGGATGTGCGGCGGCGTGAAAGCGGACTCGCGGCCCGGCTACTCTTGGCGTACCCGCCCCGTCGTAAGAAGGAGTGGACCGACGCGACTATCCCACTTGAGATACAGCACGCGTACTCCTGCCTTTTCGGGCGGCTCTACTCGCTCACTCCATTCATGACCGAAAGCGGTGTTCCTCGGCCAGTCCGTATTGGCATGACCGCTGACGCCAGGGATCTGTTCGTCATCCATTACAACTCACACAACGACGAGCAGGTTGAACTGTCCGGCGATATGGCTGCGGTGTGGTCAAAACTGGAGGAGACCGTTGCTCGACTGGCTCTGGTGACCCACTACATTCGCTGGGCAGGGGGCGATCCTGAAGTCGAGAAAGACGTTGTTGACGAGGCCGATATCGCCTACGGAATGCTGCTCGTCCAGTGGTTCAAAAACGAGGCCCGCCGAATCTACGCAATGTTGGGGAGCAGCGAACAAGGTGATGAGACCTTGAAGCTGATCGAGTGGCTGAAGAAACGGGGGGGTACTGCGACCGTCCGGGAGGTTCAGCAGGGGTATCGCCGGCTCAAGGCTCCGGGGCAAGCTGATGCC
>JBGTGN010000048.1:0-7240 GCA_041746715.1 Pirellulales bacterium
CGCCCACCGTACGGCGACCCAGCGGCTTCAGGCAGCCTGGAGCACGCTGGCCGATAGTCGGGCGGCCGCCGAAGCTTGCCGCGAGCGGCGAGACGTCCTTCAGGAAATGGTCGAGCAGCAAGAGGGCGTAAGCGACGCTGCCCGCCGCCTCCTCTTCGATGCCACCGCGCCAGTACCCGGTCTTGCCGGGATGATCGCCGACCGAATCGAGGCATCGGTCGAGTGGGCCGCTGTGGTCGACCTGGCCTTGGGCCGTCGCGGGCAGGCGCTTCATGTGAATTCCCTTGACGATGTGATTCGCTGGTATGGCGAGCAGGACTCGCGCGGCTCTGGCGGTGACAACGCCGAGGCGGAAGGCAGGATAGGATTTCTCGAGGCAGCGTCGCTCCCCGAGCCTGATCCTGCGTATGACGCATCGCTGCATGCCGGCGTCATCGGCCGATTGGATCGCCTCGTCACCGAGACGGCAACGAGCGATGCCCACGCCGACATCGTGCGGCGTCTGCTCGGCCATGTCTGGATGGTGGACGCCATCATCAACGCGGTGCCGCTGGTGGGCAGCGCTCCGGCCGGCACCCTGTTCATGACCCGAGCAGGCGACTCCCTGTCGGCGGCCGATGGCTTCGAGACCGGTGGCACGGGCTCGACGGCCGGGCTCGTCGCCCGACGCAGTGAGTTGCGTGAGATTCACCGCCGAGTCACCGAACAGACGGCCATCGTGGCCGAGGCCACCGCCGCCGTCACGTCACGCGAAACTGATGTGACCGTGGCCGCCGAAAACGTGACGGCCACCCGCAGCCGTCGGCAAGAGGCGAGTGACATCCTCACGACCGCCCGCGCCGAGCTCGATCGAACCGGCCGCGACGAGCGGGCCGCGGACGCAGCGATTGGCTCGGTTGAGCAGCGACTTCGCGGTACCGAACGACGAGCCATCGAGGCGGAAGCCGCCAGTCGCTCGGCGCGAAACGACCTCGCAGAGGTCATCACGACGCTGACGACCGCCGAGGCTGAGGTTCACGCATGCCGTGCCGCCATCGACTCGCTTGAACGAAGCCGCGGCGAGGTCATCGAAGAGGTTCATCGCCTCCAACTCGAGCGAGCCACGTGCAGCGAGCGGCTCGACCGCCTTCGAGAATCAGTGGAGGGGGCGCATGCGGCCATGGTCGCATGCCGGGAGGAGATCAAGGTCGCCCATGCTGCCCACGAGGCCACCGTCGGTCGCATGCGTGCCTGGGAACTCGAGCGGCTCACCGCGGGTGCTCGCTGGAGCATCGCGGCCTGGAATGGCCAGCGAGCCGAGGACCTGCTCAGGGGCGCTGAGCACGAAGCCGCTGGCGTCGAGACCGCCCGCAGGAGATGCGAGCGAGCGCGTGACGCGGCCCGTGATGCTGGAACACTTCTGGCGGAACGCATCCACGCTCGGGAGCTTGAGGCAGGTGAAGCCCGTCATCATCGCTCCCGCATTGTCGAGCGGATCCGCGATGAGTACGACCTCGACATCGATGCCATCGAAAGCGAGCCACCGGCTTCCACCGAGGAGACTGACACCGAGCCTGTGCCCACCGATCGCGACGAGCTCGAATCGCTCATCGACCAACTCCGCCGCAAGATCGCAAACATGGGAAACGTCAATCTCGAGGCGCTCGCTGAGGCCGAAGAGCTGGCCACGCGACTGGCCACGCTCGAAGCCCAGCTTGCCGATGTGACCCAAGCCAGGGAGTCGATCGAGGAGCTCATTGCACGGATCGATGGCGAGAGCCGCCGGCTTTTGGGTGAAACCCTCGAAACCGTCCGCGGCCATTTTCGCGAGCTGTTTGAGCGGGTGTTTGGTGGTGGCCAGGCTGACCTCGTGCTCGAGCCGGGCGTCGACCTCCTCGAGACGTCGGTCGAGATCGTGGCACGGCCCCCCGGGAAGGAACCCCGCAGTATCTCGCTCCTTTCGGGTGGCGAGAAGACCATGACGTGCGTCGCGCTTCTGCTTGCCATCTTCCGATCGAGCCCAAGCCCATTCTGCGTGCTCGACGAGGTCGATGCCGCCCTCGATGAGGCCAACGTCGATCGCTTCGTCGGCGTGCTGCGGGATTTCCTGTCGGCGACGCAGTTCATCGTCGTCACCCACTCCAAGAAGACGATGGCCGCCGCCGGCACGCTCTACGGTGTCACGATGGAGGAGGCGGGCGTGTCCAAGCGGATTGCCGTGCGGTTCGAGGCCACAGCGGTCGGCGTGAAAACCGCCGTCCGAAGCCGCGCCGCCTGAGAGCCAGTCTGCCCCGCTAGCCGCGACGCCCGAATCTCCCTCCCAGATTCCCACGCAGTCACCCTGCGGACGGTGCCACCGCTCCCGTCGCGAAGAACGGCTCAAGTCGCACGACGTGATCATTCGATCTACACGGTCGGATGGTTACGTCGTGAACGTGTCTGTGCCCCGTGTGGGCCGGTCGCCTCGCGACGAGCCGCAGGGGGGGAATCCTGCGAATCCGGTGATGGAAGTGGCCTCGCTCTCGGGCGACGGCGTTCCATGACCGTTCTCTTGCCCCCCGTGCGGCCTCGGGCCATCCCTCTCGGGGCACGTCGGTGCGGCGACCCCGTGTGAACACAAGCACCACCAGGGGGGCTACGTTTCGCGCGTCATTCGACCGCGGACTGGCCATGTCGATTCCGGACACGAATGATCCACATGGAGTCCACGCGATGAAGGTTTTTACGACAGGCCAGGTCGCCAAGATCTGTAAAGTTGCTCCCCGTACGGTGAGCAAATGGTTCGACTCGGGCCGGCTCAAAGGCTACCGCATTCCCGGCAGCCAAGACCGCCGAATTCCACGGGAGTATCTCATCAAGTTCCTCAAGGAGCACGGCATGCCGCTGGGCGACCTCGAGGACGAGGCGATGGCAAAGGTGCTCCTCGTCGGTCAGGATCAGGTTCTCATCGAGAATCTCAAGCGATTCCTGCCCGTCGAGAAGTCATTCAAGATTCAAGTTGCCGCCAGCGGATTCGAGGCAGGCATCCAGGCCGAGAGCTTCCACCCCGATTGCATCGTGGTGGACTACTCGATCGGCCGGATCGACGCCCAGCAGATCTGCCAGAACCTGCGGCGGAATACCGAGTATGCCGACACGATCGTGATCGCGCTGCTTCCCGATGATGGTTCGCAGATCACGGTCGACCGTGCCCACGTGAACGAGAGCTTCAAGAAGCCGTTCGACGTGGCCCTTCTCGCCGAGCGACTCCGAACGCTCATCGGTGCGAAGAAGGAACTGGTGTGACGCCCCGTCCGCCCGTCCCACGGCTGATCCACGCGACTCCATGACCACGGCCCGACGCGCTCCGCCAAGCGCGTCGGGCCGGCGTGTTTTGGTGCTCGACACGACTGATAGACTAAGCCGCTATGAGTGATGCCAGTCTCCACTCCATTCACATGATCGATGTGGGCGGCAAGCCCGTGACGCTGCGCACCGCCCGAGCCAGCGGCCGGCTTGTTGCGAGACAAGAGACAGTCGCCCGCATTCGCGCTGGCACGCTTGAGAAAGGCGACGCGATCGCCACGGCCCGTGTTGCCGGCATCATGGCGGCCAAGCGGACGAGTGAGATCGTGCCCTTGTGCCACCCGCTGCCGATCGACTCGGTCACGGTGTCGATCGACACCTCGCCCGCGAATCATATTGCCATCGAAGCCACAGTACGCGCCACCGCCCGAACAGGCGTGGAGATGGAGGCGCTTGTAGCCGTCACCGCCGCGGCGCTTGCGATCTACGACATGGCCAAGTCGATCGACCCATCAATGTCGGTCGAGCGCGTCTGGCTCGAAGAGAAGACCGGTGGCATCCACGGCGACTACCACCGCGAGGCCTGACGCGGCCAGTTCTGACAAGGGCCTTCAGCCCACCGGTCGCGCCGCCCGGGCGAGGATCGGTTCAAGCTCGTCGGCGAAGTCGCGGGCATCTTTGAACTCGCGATACACGCTGGCGAACCGGACGTAGGCCACCTGGTCGAGATCGCGAAGGAGCTCCATGAGCCGCTCGCCAATCACCTGGCTCGGAACCTCACTCTCAAAGGTGCCATGGAGCTCAGCTTCAACGGCAACCACCGCGGCTTCGATGTCTTCTGCACTGACGGGCCGTTTCCAGCATGCCCGCGCGAGGCCTCGCTTGATCTTGTCGCGATCGAAGGGATCGCGAATACCCCCCTTCTTCACGACCGTGAGCTGCTGTCGTTCGATCCGTTCATACGTCGTGAACCGACGTCGGCAGGCAAGGCACTCGCGGCGACGACGGATGGAGCCCCCCTCGTCACCGGCCCGTGAGTCGATCACGCGGTCATTATCGGCTCGGCAGAATGGGCAACGCATCGAAACACCTGAGGATCGTGGTCTGGCATCCTAGCGCCCAGGCCCACACCCCGGCAACTGCGGCCGGCCAGATCGACGCATTTTCAACGGGGTCCGGGAGGAACCATCGGACAAATGGCGGTGTCCACAAGCCGCCGTGAGCAACTAACGATTCCGTTCAGCCAACGCCTCAGCTGAATTCGCGGCACATGGCTCTTCGCCCACGTGACCGTTGGCGCTCGTTCGAGACAGCTTCCAGTCGCGGCGTTGCCGAGAGCTCGGGATGTTCATCGACTTGCGATACTTCGTGACCGTGCGGCGGGCGACGGTGATGCCCTGCTTCGCGAGCCCTTCCACGAGGTCGTCGTCGCTGTAGGGGGCATCCTTCGGCTCGGCATCGACGATCTCCTGGAGCTTGGTTCGCACCGTATCCCAGGCCACTTCGTCGCCATCCGCGCTCGTCGTGCCTCCCCCGAAAAACTTGCGTAGCGAGTAGAGTCCGCGAGGCGTCTGGAGCCACTTCTCGCCGACAGCACGACTCACCGTCGTGACATGCATTCCAATCACGTCGGCAATCTGCTGCATCTTGAGCGGCTCGATCGCCTCGGGGCCTTCGGCGAGAAACCGCGTCTGGTGATCGACGATCGCCTGCGCTGTTTTGAGGAGCGTGCTTCGCCGCTGCTCGATGGCGTCGATGAGCCACTGGGCCGAGTTGATCTTCCGTCGGATGTAGTCGCGGGTTTCCTGCGGAGTCTCGGGCGACAAGAGCATCGCGCGGTAGATCGGACTGATCCGCAGGTTCGGGAGATCGATGTCTTCGAGCCGACATTTCCACGAGCCATCGGCCTGCTGTTCGACGTAGACGTCGGGCTTCACTGGCACGACCACGGGCGACGTGAACGTGGCGCCAGGTTTGGGCCGCAGGGAATGGAGGCAATCGCGGAGTTGCTCGATCTCCTCGATCGGAAGCCCCATCTTCTTCTCGATCAGGGGCAACCGGTTGGCACCGAGATCCTCGAGATGGTCAGCGATGAGCCGCCGGAGTTGGCGGGCGTGTGGCGTGTCATGACGGATCTGGAGGAGGAGACACTCCTTGAGGTCACGGGCACCGACGCCGGGGGGATCCATGCCCTGAACCACGCGGAGCGCCTTGCCGAGAAGCTCGACCTGATTCGGTGGCCCATCGGGATCAACCAGCTCCTCGAGTGGCATCGGCAGGTAGCCGTTGGCGTCGAGGTTATAGATGATCCGGTCGGCCACGGCCCGCTCGGCTTCGGTGAGGTCTTCACTCGAGAGTTGGGCATGGAGATGGTCGCAGAGCGTCTCCGGCCGCTGCTGCATGTTGGCCATGAGATCGAGGTAGCGATCCCCTGCCTGGTCAATCTGGGAGGCCGATGGCCGGCTGCGGTCGTCGTCGGTGTCGGGGTATTCGTTGGACCAGTCGTACGACCGCTCGAAGTCAGCCTGGTTGGCATGGTCTTGGTCGACGATCAGCGGCATCTCATCGACGGTCTTGCTCGACGGCAACGGCTCGGGGTCCGCTGGCCCAGTCATTTCCAGGGCGGGGCCCTCTCGATCCGGCTCATCAACCTCAAGCGTCTCGTTGTTCTGAATCTCCTGCTCGATCCGCTCTTCAAGCGCGAGCACCGCCATTTGCAGGATCTCCATCGACTGGATCATGCGGGGCGCAAGCACCTGCTTTTGCGCCATCCGCATTTCCTGGCCGAACGACATCCGCATGATCGTCTTACTCCTCCGGAGCCTGCACGGGAGGTGCCAGGCTCGACCCTCATAGGATACACCAACCACCCTTCATCGCGGACCGCGAATGAGGATCGCGTGAACCGCGATACTGTCCGCCTGGCGTAGCGCTACCCTTGCCAGCGGCGGCGGCCTATGATCGCGTCGGAAAGCATCTCGCGGTTGGCCTGCTCAAGCGAGGCCCCCACGGTGAGACCACGGGCAAGACGGGTAATCTCGATGGGAAGCCCGGCAAGTCGTTCGGTCACCACGAGCGCCGTGGCGTCGCCCTCCACATTGGGAGTCGTGCCGAGAATCACCTCGCGAAACGTTCCCTGACGCACCCGCGAGGCAAGCGAGTCGAGCGTGAGCCCGGCCGCTCCTTTGCCCTCGAGCGGCGCGAGCCGACCATGAAGCACATGATACACACCGCGATACGCACCGGCCTGCTCGAGTGCCAAGAGATCACGCACCTGTTCCACCACACAGAGCAGCCCGTGATCCCGACGTGGGTCACGGCAGATATCACACTCCTCAGTCTCGGCGAGGTTGCCACAGGTTCGGCACGGACGCAGGTTTTCCTTCACCGCGCGGATAGCAGCGGAGAACTCCAGCGCCTCATCCTTCGGCATCATGAGCACGTGATACGCCAGCCGCTCGGCACTCTTGCGGCCAATGCCTGGGAGCTCGGCAAAGGCTGCGGTGAGGCGGGCCACGGCCCCTTGATTCGAAGGCTTGTCAGGCATCGGCATCCTCCGGCTCACCTGAAGCATCACCTGCATCACCTGCGGCCACTGGGGCAGCGGCAACAGCCTGTCGTTCACTTGCCCGCAGCGGCTCCACTTTCCGTACCGCGGCATCAAAGAGCATGCGGGCATGCGCCACGAGTGGATGGGCCGTAGCAGTACGGAGAAGCAATGCCTGCGACTGCGCCGGAGGCCCAGGCGTCGGCGTAGCCGCACGCGGCACAGGGGAGGCCAGCACGATCGTGTGCCGAACGGCGCGACCAAGGCGACTTTCGATCGCCGCGGCGACAGCCGCCTGGGAGTCGGGCCGCCCGAGGAAAGCTGCCCCGGTCGCCGCTTCTGCTGGGAGCTTCACTTCGAGCGTGTCACCGTTCCATGTGACCGCCGTTGCCATGGCAGCGAAGTCGGCCGCGAGCCCTTCGAGGCTCG
>JBGTGN010000049.1:0-11018 GCA_041746715.1 Pirellulales bacterium
CCGCCTTTGCCGCCACGTTGCCGCCGGGGCCGATCGTGCTCGGCCGCGATGGCCGCGAAAGTGGTCCGCTGCTGGCCGCCGCGATCAAGGCTCGGTTCGTGATGACTGGCCGCGATGTGGTTGACTGCGGCGTGTGTGCAACGCCCACGATTGGAATCGCCGTGCGGATGCATGCCGCCGCGGGTGGCATCCAGATTTCCGCAAGCCACAACCCAGCCCGCTACAACGGCATGAAGCTTTTTGGAGCAGCCGGCCGTGTGCTCACCGCCGAAGCAGGGCGGCTTGTGTTGGCCGAATACGAGCGGCTTGCGGATGAGGGTGCCGTGGTCGCCGCGGCGGGAATCGCCGGAACGCTCACCGAGGCTGACCCGACAGCCGAGCATGTGCGGCTTGTGACCGCGCTTGTGGACGTGGCCGCGATTCGCCGGCATCGCCCCAGGGTGTGGATCGACTGTGGCCACGGCGCGGGGAGCCGCGTGGCACTGCCGCTGCTCGATTCGCTCGGGTGTGATGTCGTCGCTGAAGGCATCGAGCAGGATGGCCAGTTTGAGCATGAGCCCGAGCCGACGGCCGAGAACCTCGCCGGGCTCTTGCCACGCATCGCGGCCACTGGGGCTGACGTCGGCTTCTTCCTCGATCCCGACGCCGACCGGCTTGCCGTTGCTGATGCCACCGGCTGTTACCTCGGTGAAGAGTCGACGGTGGCCTTGTGCGTTGAAGGCGTGCTTGCCCGCACACCAGGCCCCGTTGTCGTCAACTGCTCCACAAGCGGGATGACGGCGGCGATTGCCGCACGCCGTGGCGTCCCGTGTCATGTCTCGGCCGTGGGTGAGGCGAATGTGGTGGATGCGATGCTCGCGCACAACGCCATCCTCGGCGGCGAGGGCAACGGCGGTGTGATCGATCCCCGCGTGGTGCTCGTGCGGGATGCCGCGGTGGCAATGGCACTTGTGCTTGACCGGATGTGTGCCGGGCCACGACGTATCCCGGTGGCCGACCTCGCCGCGGCGCTGCCGACGTTCGTGATGAAAAAAACAAAGGTCGCCCTCTCGCCAACAACCCGTGGTCCCGGCCTTGTCGCCGCACTTGATCGCCTTGAAGCGGCGTTTCCGCATGCAACTCGGAGCCGTCTCGATGGCCTCCGGCTCGACTGGACCGGCGGCTGGCTCCTTGTGCGCGCGAGCAACACCGAGCCGATCGTGCGGCTGGTCGCGGAACAATCGATAGGCCCCGACGGCGAAGCCGCCGCCCACGCGGCGATTGATGCAGCGATCGCCCGAGCCGCCAGGGTGATGTCTGCAAACGGGATGTAGCCAGCATGGGTGAGCGGAACGCGGCTCGCGAAGCCCCGGACGGTGTGGCACTCGGCAATCGGCCGCATCGGCATCACGGACTACTGAGGCAACAGCGGCACGAGCTCGATGCCACCGCACGGCTCGCACGCGCCACACTTGGGCTCGTATTGGCTTCGGCATCGCGGACAGTAGCTCCCGTTGGAGATCGTCTCGGGCGACGGCGGGGCCAAGAGGCTCTCCCCATTGACGTCGGCTCCCGCGAGCATCGCATGCACAGCCTCCTCGAGCCGCTGGCGATACCAGGCTTCGGCCGCCTGCGCAGCGGGGAGTTCGCTTGGGCAGGCTGGTGGGCTCGGATGCGCGAGGTCGGCGACAACCCGCTGGGCAAAGGCCTCGAACGTTGCACGGTCAACGAGCGCTCCCGCGACAGCGAGCGGATGGAGCCCCGCCGCCACGTCTTGCCCGAGGGCATCGGCGGCACGGATGAGGGCAGGGGGCGAGACGATCAATCGCAGGATGGCCTTCCACCGGCGGTATTGGGCCGCAGGAAGGAGCCGACGGTGGGCCGACGCGAAACCGACTACCGACATCCCCACAAGCAGCAGGATCGAGAGCACGATCAGTGGCCACCGCTCCTGCGCCGGTTCCCACCACATGACGGCGGCAATCGCCACGATGATCGACACGAAAAGGAAATTGCCGCGCAGGAGCACACCGCGGGCTTCCTGACGGAATGCGTCGATCCGTTCGGCGGCGCGTTCCATTGAAAGCGTGTCGGCGATGACCGTCTCGATCGCCTTGGGCCGCTCGGAGGCCGGGCAGGCTGCGAGCCGGGAAAGAGTCTCGGCGAGCCACTGGGCCTCGCTGCCAGACATCGTTCGCGCGAGCACCCGCTGGCCGGCGACGACGGCCGTGGCATCGACACGTACCTTCGCGAGCTCGTCCCACCCAAAAAAACTGTCGCGATACGCAGGCCAGCCTGTGGGATGAAGGTTCTGCGACACATGGGCATACACGCCCTCTGGCGCGAGTGACACTGGCAGTGGCTGCGTCGTGATGAGGCCGCCCAGCGGCGGCAGCGGGTTTCCCATCACGAGGCCCGCATTGGCATGGCCAAACAGGCCGCCGGGATACACGATCCGCCACGGCCCGAGCCACGGCTGGGCGAATGCCACGACGTCATGCCGCTGCCAACTCGCGCAGTCGATGAGATAGATCACCGCCAGCACGACGAGCAGCACTTCGGCATCACTCATGGAGTGACTCGCAGGCAGTGAAGATCGCCGATCACCGTATGATGCTTCTTCAGGATTCGGCCTTGCGGCCAAACAGCCTGCCGGCAAACGCCTTCAAACCGGCGAGCGCGGCAATCACCACGACGATCACGAGCTTGCCCATCTTGGCCACCATCGCAAAGAGCTTCGCGAGGAGGCCTGTCTTGGCGGCCACCGCCATGCCGCCGCCTGCGACAAGCGCTGCCAGACCGTATTCCGCCACTCGGTCGCCCGCCTTCCATTCGCCGTACTTGTTTCCGGGGAGGTAGTCGAAGCCGGTAAGGAGCGTCTTGAGTGTGGGAACAGTCGCGGCCAAGGCCTCCGGGCTGGAGACAAGCGTGACCCGCATGACGCCCGAGCGGCCGAGGAGCCGCGTGTTGTAGTTCACGACCGACTCGCCAGAATCCGTTTTGGCACGAATGGCCCACTGGAGGTTCTTGGTCTGGTCGTCGTAGCTCGGTGGGTATTCCCAGCCGACGATCGTCAGGCCGCCCCAGCCGCGATTGCGACGCTCGACGTTGCCCGCGTCATTGCCAGCGCGAATTGATGCGAGAAGGGCATCGGCATCGATCGATGCCTTGTCGTCATCCTTCACATAGCCCGTGTCGTCATACTCGAAGACGACAAGCCATTGCTCGTCGTCTGACGCTGGGGCGAGCGTGCCAAGCTCGGTGCCGCTGACCGGGTTTTCGAGGAGTTCCATGAGCGTCTTGGTGCCCTCGGCACCAAGAAAGACGAAGCCTTCAGGCACCTTGATCGCGGCCACGCTTCCAAGCGGACCGGCGCATGGCCCCTTCTGCCAGGCCAACTGTGGGCCCTGAGGTTCGGCCTCCTGGCCGCGGGCCTGCACGAGACCAACGGCCATGACAAGCCCACAGCCCACGAGCATCCTGCCGAACCGACCCATGGAAAACCGGTTCATTTTGCACCCCTTTGGAGACGGCAACACAGTACGAGGCCGCACGACATTGTGCGCGAGCCGCTCCAAAAGTGCCATGACTCCAGCGGAACCTGGCCAACTGTCCGCAATCCGAAGACGGCTGTTTTGCCGGGCGTTTGCGGGTCTCGCTGGTCGTCTGCGTGGTAAAGCGGCCTACGATGTGGGCGAGTCGCACGGAACGCGACCTGGTCGGCGGCGTCGCCGGCACCATGTCAAGGAGGGGATATGACCTTCGGCCGCTTGATCGCCGTTGCCTTGATCATCGCCGCGCTCGCCGTGTGCGGAAGCATCGATCGGGCTGTCGCGTCGAACCCGCTCCTGGCCTTTGAGCCATTTGCATCAGACGAGGATCGCTCGGCCTCGGATGCAGACGACAACGCTCGCGACGAACGGATGCCATATGTCGCGGGCATCGTGGGGGCATCGTTCGCATCAGACGGTGGGAGTTTTGGGAGCGATCGGCTCCTTGCTGGAGATGCTGCGATCGGTGTGTCGGTGCCGCGCCCGCTCGGTGCGGTTCGGCTCGAGGTCGAGGGACGTCAGCGGACAGCGCTTTCGGGCACGCGGCCGGTCGCTCGCGGTGATGGGGAGCCAGCGGCGGCGACCATCGACGGCGAGTGGACCACGCTTGCCAATGTCTGGCGGGACGTTGCCGTGGGTGAGCATGCCGCGGTCTACGCCGGTGCTGGCGCCGGCGTTGGCGGCTACCGTGAGACGATGGCGAGCGATGCCGCGGAGGCTAGCAGCCGCGTCGCCGACGTTGCCTGGCAGGTGGGGGGCGGTGCGACCTATAACGTCACCGATCGTGTGACGCTCGATGCCGGCTATCGCTACTACGGCGTGGGCACCAACAGGAGCGTGGAGCCCGCGGGCGAGGTTGTCTTCGCCGTGCGGATCACCGATCCGTTTCGCGGCTGGCTCCGCAGGTAGCTGGCGTCAGACCGGCGGTGCCAGGGCGTTGATCTTGGCGGCGAGAATAAAGTCGTTCTCGCTCAAGCCCCCAATCGCGTGCGTGAAGATCTCGATCCACGCCTTGCGATACCCCTCGATGTGGAGATCGGGGTGATGCTGCTCGCGTTCTGCGAGGGCAGCGATGTTGTTCACGAGCTTTACCGCGGCGCGAAAATCAGGCAGCGTGACGTCGCGGCGAATCCGCGTGCCGTCATGCGTAAGCCGCCATCCCGGCACGGCCGTGAGGTGCGCCTGAGCCTCGGCCGGCGTGAGTGTGGGCATGCCGCCCTCGCATGGCACGCACTTCTTGGCAGTCAGATCACACGCCGTTGGTGGAGTTGTCATGACGGGAGTCTACCAGGGCCGTTCTCGCTTCGCGGATGCGATCCTTTTCGGCGGCTCTGGGTCGCCCGTGCCGCGCGAGCCGGACGTTCGCTCCGGCCATCCATGGCCTTCACTCACTCGATGTTTGCTTCGCTTCGCCATCCTGGCTTCGCTCGCAAACAACGCCGGCTCCGCGGCACGGGCGACCCCTCGCTGGAAGCCCGACAACGGCGCCGGGACCGGGGATGGAATCCAATCCGCGCGAGGCCCGGAGGGCTGGTTACTTCCCGGCGGAGGCCGGGCAAGGATTCGCGGGCCATGGATGGCCGCGAATCCGTGTCATCAGTACCGGCCCTGAAATCCTGCGAAGCCGCCGTGGATGATCGTGTCACTGCCGGCCGCGACGCCGGTGAGCGAGGCGGGCGACGTGATGATGGCTGGCCATTGTCCATCGGCCTGGGCGATGTTGCCCACGCCCACGACGCGGTAGCCCATCCAGAGGCTCCATTGGTCGGTCACGTCCCAGGCGATGCCCGTATCGACCGAACCAAGCCATGAGAACACGCCCAGCTCCGAGAACCCGCGGGCGGCAGCGCCACCGGGGAACCTGGCCTGCGTGCCGTCGGCACCGGCGAGCGACGAAGTGTTTGTGATCGCGTTGCCGCCAATCATCATCTTGGGCACGATGTTGAGCCGCACGGTCGGCAGGAAACGCCAGTCAAACTTGGCCCCGACCTGGCCTCCGTAGATGTTGTTGTTGGTGGCCACTCCCAAATCGATCGCACCGATCGCCGGGTTCCCTGAGCCGGTGGTGAGCGTGAGCTGATCGTTTACCTGGAAGAAACGAAACCCAGCCAGCCACATGAGATTGACCTTCCGGTCCAACGGCAGGAACTCGGGCCGGTCGCCGATGGAGTAGATCCAGTTGATCTCGACGTCGTTGATCACATCGGCCCGCTCGATCCGCTGCTGCGCGGCGCCGAGCAGAAAATCGTTCGCGGGAATGCCGCCGACAGTGGCCGTGGGTGCCTGTGGGATCGCATCGATGCCAGGCGGCCCCGCGGCGAGCGTGGCCGAGGCGCCCATTTGGTACACGCCCCAGTAGATGAGCTCAACGGCGTGATGCTGCTGAGGCCCAAACCAACGGCCGACCTGAAGATCGAGGCCACCGGGCCATCCAAACTCGGCGTCACTCGTCATGAGTTGGCCGGCAGCAGTCGGCTGCATCGTGGCAGTGCCGCCTGGCATGGTGCGGGTCATCACGAGACCGGTGGCACCGGCGAACCATCGTGGCCAGCGTCGCTCGGCATGAGGATCAATGGGCTGCGGCATGCCCGTGAACGTGATGTCGCCAAACGGTTCGACAAGGTAGAGCGGCGGCGGTCCAAGGCCTTCGGGGACGGGCACGGGATCGTCGGCCATGAGCGATCCCGCGCAGAAAGCCATCTCGGCCGCGAACAGCAGGGCCGTGGCGAGGTGGCGTCGTGACGTCGGGATGGTGATAAGGCGCATGGTGAGGCAGTCCGGCAGGCAGATCGCGACGGCGGAAAGGTCCGCGGAAGCGGCCTTGAGGTCAACCCCTTTTTCTCGCGACAGCGCGCTGGAAAACTGCGGGAAATGGGAAGCGCGTCTGCCACTGTCCATGCCTGGCTCGACACCCGTGTCGACTATGAGCGGAGCCCTCCCCGGGTGAAAGCCGCCTTTGGTCTCCATGGGATGCGGCGATTGCTGGCGGCCATCGGCCAGCCGCACCGAACGCTGCCAGTGATTCATGTGGCCGGCACGAAGGGCAAGGGCTCTACCGTCGCAATGCTTGCGGCCATTCTCGAGGAGGCTGGGTATCGCACGGGTCGCTATATGTCGCCGCATGTCCACTCACTCGAGGAGCGAATCGGCGTCAACGGCCAGCCTGTCTCGGCGTCCGATCTCGCAGCGGCGGCTCGAATCGTGCGGCCAGCGGTCGAGGCGCTCGATGCCGCGGCCGCCCGCCGTGGGGCACGCAGTATCACATGGTTCGAGATTGTAACCGCCTTGGCGTTTGTCCACTTCGCGAGAGCGGGCGTTGAGATTGCCGTCCTCGAAACAGGCCTCGGTGGTCGGCTCGATGCCACCAACGTCGTGCGGCCGCTCCTCTCGATTATCACAAGCATCAGCCTCGACCATGTCGAGATTCTCGGGGGCACCGTCGCGAAGATCGCCGGCGAGAAGGCTGGCATCATCAAGCGGGGCCGCCCGGTGGTCTCCGGCGCCGAGCAGCTATCGGCCCGACGTGTGATCGCTTCTGCGGCAGCAATGCGTCGCTCGCGGCTTCTCCAGATGGGCCGTGATTTCACGGTGGCGCATGAACCCGCGGCCGATGCGCTCAGTCCAGGCACACTCATCCTCGAGCCGACGCCGCCACTGGGCTTCTCCTCGTCGCTGCGATTACCGCTCGGCATGACGGGCCGCCACCAGGCAGCCAACGCGGCGCTTGCCGTCGTCGCAGCGATGCTCCTTCCACGGATGGGCTTTCCCGTGCCATCGACGGCGCTTGCCAGCGGTCTCGCCCGCGCCCGCCTCCCTGCGCGAATCGAGACGATCGGCTCGCGGCCGCTTGTGATCGTCGATGCGGCGCACAACGTCGCATCGATGGCATCGCTCGTGGAGACAGTCCGCCCGGTGGTCGAAGGCTGCCGGCCCCGCGTGCTCGTCTTTGCCGCGTCGCGAGACAAGCAGCTCACGGGCATGTTCGCTGTATCCCGTGGTATGTTTGATCACGTCGTCGTCACGAGGTATGCGAGCAGTCCGCGAGCCGCCACGCTCGACTCGCTCCTCGCCGCAGCCCGTGAGGCAGGGCTCGTGGCACCACGACACGCAGAAGAACCTCTCGCGGCGCTCCGGCTCGCACGCCGGCTTGCGGGCCGCGATGGAAGTGTTGTTGTGGCCGGCAGCTTCTTTCTCGCCGGTGAGATTCGCGGGGCAGCCGGGGCTATTCGTCGCGGATAACTTCGAGTGCCCGCGCGAGAACGGGATCAATGTCACGGGCACGAGTCGGGGCAGCCCTCGCGATCGGAGGGGCCTCGTGGGACGTGTTCTGTGGCGAGGCCTGCGGTGCACATTGTGACGCCAGGTGCGGCACGATCGTATCGCGACTCCGCCACCACTCCCGGAGCCGCTCGGCAGTCTCGGCGGTGGGCGCGACCTCGTAGCCCGTATCGGGTTTCACGCCCCATTCATCACTGTCGCTGGCGTCGGGGTGACGATGGATCGGCGTGCGGTTCGGGCGGAGGTATTCCGCCGTGGTGAGCTTGAGAAGCCCTGCGTCATCTGAAAGCGGAAGGATGGTCTGCACCGTTCCCTTGCCATACGTGCGGCTACCAATCACGGTGGCTCGGCCAGCATCTTGGAGGCAGGCGGCCATGATTTCCGCGGCGCTCGATGTGAGGCCATCGACAAGCACGGCGATCGGCACGCCTTCGAGAAACTGGCCCACGGTCGCCCGCCGTTCCTGGAGGACTGCCGTGCCCGCATCACCGCGGCCTCGCGTCGCGACAATGGGTCCCTCGCCCAGCAGCGCATCGCAGGCCTCGACGGCCGTCTGCACGAGGCCTCCGGGATTCCGACGTAGGTCGATGACACACAGCCGGAGCCCCTTTCCCTTGCGGCCGGCATCGAGCTCGCGGAAGGCCGCTGTGAGCTCCTCAGCGGTCCGCTCGCCGAAGCTCGTGATGCGGACAACCGCAACGCCAGGCTCGCCCTCGAGCATCCAATCTTGCGTGCCATCAGGTCGTCGGTGATCGCCGAGAACGCTCTCGATCCGTACCACTTCGCGGACGAGCGTGACATCACGGGGAATCGCTGGGTCCTGGGATGCAGCGGCAGGGTCAAGCGTGGTCGTCGGTGCGGCCGCCGCGATGCGAAGGCTGACCGACTCCCCTGGGCGACCCCGCAGTCGTTCGACCGTGTCACCAAGCGGCCAGCCGTGGGTGTCCTCGCCGTCAATCGCAAGGATGGTGTCGCCAGGTGTGATACCCGCTCGCCATGCCGGTGACGCATGGAGCGGTGCGATCACAACCGGCCGCTTGGATTCGGCGTCGAGGACAAGATCAAGGCCTACGCCGCCAAACCGCTGGTCGAGCGCCGCGGTCAGGGTTGCGCGGCTGTTCCCCCGGAGATAGGCCGAGTGCTCGTCGAGCTTCGCGACAGTGGCGTCCACGGCAGCATTGAAAAGCACGTCGGGATCGGTCTCGCGAAGATACCGGCTGTCGATAGCCGCCATCACTTCGCCAAAGCGACGGCCGGGACCACTTCGCTCCCGCGCGGCCCAGAAGGCCAGGCAGGCAAGGCAGGTGGCCAGCAGGAGGACAATGTTGCGCTTGGGCATGTGTGGCGGCGGGACGAACGCGGGAGGAAACGGTCAGTGAATGCGGGCGGCTCTTCGGGCGTAGCTGACATCCGAGCAACCCTTGAACTCAAAGCCTTTGGGTACCACGGTCACTCCGCCAGGTGAAACCGTCAAGCCCCGGGCCGCATCCTCCTCTGGGTCGAGCCCTATCGTAGCTCCAGAAGGCACGCGAACGTCCTTATCGATGATCGCCCTGTGAATGACCGCGCGGCGGCCAATATCCACGCCCTCCGAGATAATGCTCGCTTCGATGCGAGCGTAGCTATTGACCCGTACGCCGGGGCCGATGATGGAGTGGTGGGCCTGACCACCGGAAAGGATCGCTCCCGGACAGACGAGGCTATCGGTTGCCTCGCCGCGACGGGCCTCGAGCCCCTCTTCGGCGAACACAAACTTCGGCGGTGGGTACGAGGGGTGATGGGTGTGAATCGGCCAGACGTCGTCATAGAGATTGAGTTGCGGATCGACCTCCACGAGATCCATGTTGGCTTCAAAGTAGGCGTCGATCGTGCCGACGTCTCGCCAATAGGCGTCTCGCTTGCGGTTCTCATCGCGAAACGGAAAGGCGTGAACGCCATGACTATCGACGAGCCGCGGCAGAATGTCGTGGCCGAAGTCGTGACGGCTGCCCGGATCGCTCGCATCTCGCCTGAGTTGCTCGAGGAGAAAGTCGGCCGAGAAGCAATAGATGCCCATCGACGCGAGGGCCTTTGTCGGATCGGCGGCATACGGCGGTGGGTCGGGCACCTTCTCGCGGAACCCACGCACGCGGCCCGAGGCATCGACCTCCATTGTGCCAAACTCGATCGCCTCCTCGCGGGCCACCGGCAGCGCGGCCACGGTGACATCGGCACCGCTGTCTTCATGGGCTTCAACGAGGGTGTGATAGTTCATCTTGTAGATATGGTCGCCCGCGAGCACGACCACGAGCCGCGGGGCCGCTCGCTCGAGCGAGTAGATGTTTTGATGCACTGCATCGGCGGTGCCGAGATACCACTGGTCATCGACCCGCTGCTGCGGCGGAAGCACGTCGAGATACTCGCCGAGATCGCGGCAGAAAAATCGGTGCCAGCCGAGGTTGAGATGGCGATCGAGGCTGTGGGCCTTGTACTGCGTGAGCAGGAGCAGTCGCTTGAGGCCGCTGTTGAGGCAATTGGAGAGAGCAAAGTCGATGATCCGATAGCTGCCCCCAAAGGGCACGGCCGGCTTGGCCCGATCGCGGGTGAGCGGGTCGAGCCTCGCCCCGCGGCCCCCGGCAAGGACCACCGCCACCACCTCCCGCACGCGGCGGGGATCGATATCGTGCGAACGCATGGCTCGTGTTGCCTCGTCGTCGCCTCGGGATCAAAACCAGGTCGAATATAGCCCTGGCTGTGGCAAATCGGCGACTCCGTCTCCGAGCAAGACGGAGTCTTCCAGCCACGATGCCCCACGCTCTTGAATGACCTATCCTACCCAGTTTTGCTTTTGGAAGCGGTCTGGAATGGCGGGGCGGCGTTCCCTACGCTCCGTGCCCCGCAAGCATTCCTCGTCACGGGACGCATATCCATGGCCAGCCGGTCAAAGCATGAACACCGCCCGGAACGTGGTGGTGACACGATGGAAGCTATCAAACCACTCATTGTGATTGGCCTCTTTGGCACGATCCTCTACGGCGCATATTCCGTGGTCCAGAAGGGGCCATCGCCCGCGATTCATGCTGACGTGACCGAGGCGCCAGCCTTCGTGCCGCCGGATGTCGAAATGCCAGCGGCCGCTCCAGCAGCGGCCGCGGATCCTCCAGCACCAGTTCCAGCCTCGACGGTGCCTCCGGCTTCGGTGGCACAATCGCCCGCCGCTGCTCCCACGGC
>JBGTGN010000050.1:0-14713 GCA_041746715.1 Pirellulales bacterium
CGCAGGCACCGATCGTGGCGAACGTGCCGCCGCCAGTCGCCCGTCCACCACAGCGGGAATCGTCGCCGGCTGTGGTCGCGCGACAGCCTGCGAAGGTGCCCGCTCCAAAGACCACGGTATCGACTCCGAAGGCTCCCGAGCCTGACGCCGGCGTGTGGACCCTTGACCCCGATCCGGCGGGTTCAGCCACACTGGACGCCGATGGCACACGGAGTGTCCTTGCCACCGGTGGCGAGGCGCCCGCCAAGCCAGACGCGGCACCTGGTGATGCCGAGCGTTCCGGGCCGGCAGTGGCGCAGCCGCCGATCGAGCTCTTGCCGACACCACCGGCTCAGTAGCGTCGCATCGTCGCGAACTCGGGGTTGCCTATGCCGCATCGCCGAACGGGATTCTTTACGGCCGGCGGGACATCCCTGCCCCCGCGGCCTCTTGGTCGCGTTAGCCGAGTGACTCCTTCAAGCTATCGGCCTGACGTCGGATCGCGGCAAGGTCCGATGGGGTCTTTCGCGAGAGATTCTTGAGCTGCATCGTCATTCGCTGATTCTTCGCGAGCAGCTTCTCGTGCCGCGCGAGAAAATCCCAGTAGAGCGTGGTGAACGGGCAGGCTTCGGGGCCGGTGGATTTCTTGGGGTCGTAGCGGCAGCCCTTGCAGGCATTGCTCATCCGGTCGATGTAGGCCCCGGTTGCGCAGTACGGTTTCGAGGCCATGGCGCCGCCGTCGGCAAACTGGCTCATGCCGAGCGTGTTGGGCAGCTCCACCCACTCGACCGCATCGACATACACCGCCAGATACCAGCGATGCACCTCTTTGGGGTTAACGCCCAGGAGCATGGCGAAGAGCCCTGTCACCATGAGCCGCTGGATGTGGTGGGCATAGCCGAGTGAAAGCGTCTGGCCGATGACGTCTTTGAGACAGTTCATCTCTGTCTCGGCTGACCAGTAGAAGCTCGGCAGCGCCGCGTGGCCGCCGAGCGCATTGCGATCGACATACTCCGGCATGAAATGCCAGTAGATGCCGCGAACATACTCCCGCCATCCGATCACCTGGCGGATGAAGCCCTCCGCTGCTTCGAGCGGCACCTTGCCTGCCCGCCACGCCCGCTCGGCTCCCGCCACGATGTCTCGCGGATCGAGGAGCTTGAGGTTCATGGCCTGCGCGAGCCGCGAGTGCCAGAGCCACGGTTCCCCCGTCCACATGGCGTCTTGGTAGCGGCCGAAATTGACAAGACGGTGCGCGAGGAAGTCATCGAGTGCCGTGCTGGCCTCCTCGGGTGTCACGGGCCAGTCGAACTGATCGAGACTGCCGGGGTGGGCTTTGAAACGAGTCGCGACGAGGTCGAGCACGCTCCGTGTGATCGCATCAGGCTCGAAGCGCCGCGGTGCCGGTATCCTGCCCGGGCCCGCCTTTGGAAACGCCCCGCGATTCTCGGCATCAAAATTCCACTGGCCGCCGGCCGGCTCACCATCCTCCATGAGCACGGCAAATCTCGTTCGCAGCGGCCGGTAGAAATATTCGAGCCGGAGCTGTTTGCGGCCCTTGGCATGCGCGGCAAACTCATCGACGGTCGTGAAGAAATGGCGATCGGTGCGAATTTCGAGCGATATGCCTGACGCCTTTGCGACCTCCTCGAGCGCTTGCCGCACCCGCCACTCGCCAGGTTCGACGACAATGAGTTTTTCCGGGAGGTGATTGGCCGTGCGTGCCGCAGTGAGGCTCGCCGAAAGCGCGTTGGTGAGCGATATCGGCTCACGATCCAGCGGTTTCGGCGAGAGCTCCGTGTAGCCAATGGTGATCCCTTCGGTGCGGAGCCGATCCCGAAAATGCCGCATGGCGGCAAGGAAAACCGCGATCCGGGCCTTGTGCGTCCAGACATGCGTGGACTCTTCGGCCACCTCGGCCATCCAGACGGTGTCTCGCTTCGGATCGAAACCGTCAAAGGCGGCGCTTTGGCGGTCAAGCTGGTCGCCGAGAACGATCACGAGAGACCGCATGAATACCTCTCCGTTGCGTGATGGTGCCCATGGTCGGTCGGGATGGTGGCCCCGTCTGCTCTCGCGACGCTTGGCAGGATTGTAGGTATCAGCCGGGTGGACGTCGGCTCCGCCGTGACGTAGGCTTGACGCGATGTACAAGTCTGCGGTTGTGCTCCACCTCGTGGCAGGGCTCCTGCTGACGGCGATTCCCGCCGCCTTCGCGGTGGAAGCCCCGGGCCTCTCGGCATCCGCATCCGCGTCGTCCTCATGGCATGCCGGCACGCCTTCGGATCTGCCCACGCTCATTCATGAGTCGTGTGACAGCGTGGAGGTGGAGGAAGACGGTTGTTCGTGGAGCATCGCTGACCTCCATGGTTGGCTCCTTCCGCTCGAGCTATCGAGCCATTTCTTGTCGATCGACTCGCGAGAGTTGAATCGCTCTCGGGCGCCCGCCGCTCTACGCGGCCGTTCTCCGCCTCTCGCCTAGGCGCTCCGCCGCGGCGCCCATCGCCGCGGGCCGTGCCATGACGCCGGCGTCCATGGTGGTTTCGCCACCAGCACGTGATCGCGATCAGGGCATGCACGTGTGGCTCGCTGTCTCGCCCCGGCTCACGCTCGAAACGGAACCTCGACTGTGTCATTCACTCATTCGCCAACGCGTGCGCATGCGCCGTCCGTTCTGTCCGACGGCGATCCCCATGAGCGGCTTCGTCGCATGATTGATTTGGGAGCATCCCTGCTCCCTGCACAGGGACCGATCACGGCGTTCGTGTTTGACAATACGCTCCGAGCCTTCGAATCGATGGGCTTCGAAGAGGCTTTGGTTTCGGGTTCAAAAACCTTCGGGTGCCATCCCTATTGGGCCGAAGAGCGATATCACCGTGAGTTCGCCCGTGGCCGGATTCTGAGCCATGATCTGGCCACGGAGCTCCTGGAGGATTTGGGAGACCGTGCGGACGCGCTTCTGGGGTTCCTGGGCACGCGGTATCACCTCCGGCTCGCGATGCTCGAGCAGCCGCTGCGGCTGGCCCCCACCCGTGAGCTCGAATGGCTCGTCACCGAAAGTGACGCCCTGCGGCAGTTCCGCGATGAAGTGTCGCCGGCGATTCGCACCAAACTCATCAGCCGAACGCGGCACTGGATCATGAGTGAGTGGCAGGGCCACCGCGGGGATGCTCAGCCCGACCGAGCTCGAGAGGTCATCGAGCCTGTGATGGCGGGCTTTGACTTCTCGCGAGTACACCAGTGGCCAGACGCGACGTGGGAGCAATTCGTTCTCCAGGCGCTCTGGCAGGCATGCCTTCTGGGCGTGCGGGACGCTGCACCGCCTATCGCACCGCCGGCCCGGCCGCTCCGGCACCGCGACCTCCTTCTCGAAGCGTGTGGCGACGATACCGACGTCGTCGTCAACGCCATGCTCATTCGCTACTGTGCCGCCTTTTGCGATCAAGGCCTCGCGGCGTGGCCGCTGCCCACGCGTGACGCCGGTTTCTTGAGTGGTTTTCGCGAGCTCTACGGGCAAGCACGCGGTGGCCCCGAGCCGTGGCTCCGCGGTCTCCGGGTGGCGCTTGAGGCACATGCGAAGGATGGGCTCACGCCACTCGATTCGATCGAGCGATCCCTCGTTGATCTCGGGGTTCCCGACGAGGAACAGGAGGCCTTTCTCTCACAGACACTCCTTGCGCTTCGCGGCTGGGCCGGAATGATCTGGCAGATGGAAACCCGGGGTGACCGCGTGCCGCACCCACTGCCACAAGGGAGTCTCATCGAGTTTCTCGCCCTCCGTCTCCTTCTCGAGCGGTTGGCGCTGGCCCATACCGCACGCGAGTCGATGGGATGGCGCGGCTCGCTTGGTGATCTTCGAGGCTTTCTGGCAAGTCGAGCCCCAGAGCCAGAATCACTGACGACCGAGCAACGGGCATTTCAGATATTCCAGCTCGCCCAGCTCCGAGGGTGGCGGCCAGAGGTTCTTTGCCGACTCTCCCTTCCAGAGTGGACCGCGCTGATCGGCGAAGTGGAGGCCTTTTCGAGCATCGAGCGGCGGCGGATTTTTCAGCGGGCGTTTGAACGACGCTACCGCATGGAAGCGCTCGACGCGCTCGCCGCGAACTGCCGGTCGCAGGGATCCTCGCCGCGGCATGAGAAACCGCCGCCGTTCCAGGTGATCACGTGCATCGACGATCGCGAGGAATCGTTTCGGCGGCACCTCGAGGAGATCGAACCAGCGTGCGAAACGTTTGGCACCGCTGGGTTTTTTGGCGTCGCCATGTACTTTCGCGGCGTGGCCGATGCCCACGATGCGGCCCTCTGTCCGATCGTTGTCACGCCACAGCATTACGTGCGGGAGCATGTGGCCCTCACGTTCGAAGGCTCCGAGCGAGTACGGAGGCATACGCGGCAGGCGATTGGGACGGTCACTCATCGGTTTCACATGGGGAGCCGCACCTTCACCGGCGGCATCATCGCGGCCGTGCTCGGCTCGCTCGCCTCGATCCCGCTGGTGATGCGAGTGTTGTTCCCTCGCACGACCGCCCACCTCCGAACCTGGTTCGGAGGCTTCGTGCAGCCGCCGCGGGTGACCCACCTCGAGCTCGAGCGAACGGAAGCCATGCCGGGTGCCGAGGCCGGGCATGTCGGATTCACCGTCACCGAGATGACGGCGATCGTCGAGCGACTGCTTCGTGACATCGGCCTCACGAAGCGGTTTGCACGACTGGTGTTTGTTATGGGGCATGGGTCGTCGAGCCTGAACAACCCCCATGAGTCGGCGTACAACTGCGGCGCATGCGCCGGGGGCTCGGGAGGCCCCAATGCCCGCACGTTCGCCCAGATGGCCAATGACGCGAGGGTTCGCGAGGCCCTTTCCCGGCGCGGGCTCGTGATTCCCGATGCAACGCGGTTCATCGGAGGAACCCATGACACCTGCAACGACAGCGTGCGGGTGGACGATCTCGAGCGGCTTCCGTCAACGCATACGCCCGACTTTGTTCGGCTTCGGGGCGTGGTGAACGACGCGAGGCGTCGCAATGCCCAGGAACGGTGCCGACGGTTTTATTCGGCTCATCTGAACCTGACAGCCGACGCGGCCCTTCGGCATGTGGAAGCTCGCGCCGAAGATCTGTCCCAGGCACGGCCGGAGTTCAAGCACGCCAACGCCCTGTGCTTGGTCGGACGACGGCAGTGGAGCCGAGGTCTCTTCCTCGACCGCCGGGCATTCCTCCAGTCGTACGATCCCGCGGAGGACGACGACGAAGCTCACGTTCTCGAGCGCATCCTTCAGGCGGTGGTGCCGGTCTGCTCCGGGATCAACCTCCAGTATTACTTCTCGACCGTCGATCCAGTGGGCTGGGGAGCGGGCAACAAGCTTTCGCACAACATTGCCTCGCTGGTTGGCGTGATGGATGGTGCCGCAAGCGACCTGCGGCCAGGCTTGCACCGACAGATGATCGAGATTCACGAGCCGATGCGGCTCCTGTTCGTGATCGAGACCACGGCGGCTGCGATCGAGCGGATCATAGACCGCAATCCCGGAATCAAGACGCTCGTGCAGGGGCAGTGGATCCATCTCGCGGTCATCGATCCCGCAACTGGAAGAATGGCGCTCGCACGCAGCGGCATGTTCGAGCCGCACGAACCCGAGCAGACGGTGCTCCCTCAGGCCCGCTGCTCACGTGACTGGTATGCGGGCTGCCGCGACAACGTGAGGCCGGCGTTAATCAATCCGTCGGCCGCGATGCCGGCCCATCCGATGAGGGGCCGCGCATGACAGCCTTTCAGATCCTTGGCACGATCGTGGTGGCAAGCCCCACTGTGCTGGTTGCGGTGCTCGGCGCGACGACGGCAAGCCGGTGGCCGATGAGTGAACGGGCCATCCATCGCTGGATCTTCAGTGGCGTGCTCGTCGGCATGACAGCCGCGATCGCGGTGCTCGTGCTCATGCTTCTCACCGGTGACCGGGAGGTGCCCGTCGAATTCGGCCAGTGGGTCGTGATCCCGGAGGAAGACTTTCATTTTCACATGAAGTTTCTCTTCGACTGGCTCTCTGTGCCGTTCGTGATTCTCTCGTACGTGCTCTGTGGCACGATCGGCGCGTTCGCCAATCGGTACCTCCACCGAGAGCCGGGTTATCGCCGTTTCTCGATGTGCTACGCACTCTTCACGCTCGGCATGGTGCTCACATCCCTGGCCGGCACGATCGAAGTGCTGTTCTTTGGCTGGGAGCTTGTGGGGCTTTCATCGGCACTGTTGATCGCGTTCTTTCACGAGCGTGCCGCGGCTGTCCGCAATGGCCAGTGGGTCTGGAGCGTCTATCGGATTTCGGATGCGGCCTTCCTGATCGCAGCCCTGGCCCTCCATCACCTCAAGGGCGAGGGCGACTTCGACCTCATGATGGGGGCCGGGCCATGGCCCGAAGGCGTCGCGTCGCTGACGTCCGCGCAGGCACTCTTTATTGGCTCGCTCCTCCTGGTGGCGGCGATGGGCAAAAGCGCGCTGGTCCCTTTCTCGGGCTGGCTCCCGCGGGCGATGGAGGGGCCCACGCCTTCGAGCGCCGTGTTCTACGGCGCCCTCTCAGTTCACCTCGGGGCGTTTCTGTTGTTGCGGGTCAGTCCCATCCTGGAACGGTCAGTGATTCTCTCGGCCGCCGTCGCGGCAGTTGGCGTCCTCACGGCCGTCACCGCTGCGGCATCGGCTCGGGTGCAAAGCGACATCAAAAGCTCGCTTGCGTATGCGTCGCTGACCCAGGTTGGCGTGATCGTCGCTGAGATCGGCTTTGGGCTTCGCGTTATTCCCCTTGTCCATATCATCGGCCATGCCAGCCTGCGGAGCCTCCAACTCCTCCGGGCGCCGTCACTCTTACGGGACTACCACGCGCTCGAGAACGCGATCGGCGGCCACCTGCCTGCCCAGACCACGGGATGGAGTCGCTGGTTCCCGCGGTCGTGGCAACGATGGGCCTACCGCGCGGCCCTCGAGCGGTTTTTTCTCGACGCTTGGCTCGAAACGATCGTGGTGCGGCCTTTCGTCGGCATTCTCTCGTGGTGCGACCGTGCCGAGCGTCGCTGGACCGATTGGTTGGCCCGTGGTCGCTCGCGAGAGTCCGACGACGTACTGCCAAACGAGATGGTCGTCGAAGAACTGAAGCTGTAGCAAAGGAAATAGCGTGCTGGAACTCCATCTTCCGTGGCTCGAGTTGGTGATCGCCATTCCGCTCGTGGGAGCGGGCGTGGTCGCACTCGCAAGGGATGCGGAGACGGCGCGGCGGAGAGCGATCCTCGTCGGCGGGGTGACGCTTGCGTGTACGGTCGGGCAATGGCTTGATTTCAGCCTCCTGCATACATTTGAGGCGCATGATCGTGGAGACGTGCTGTCGCGAGTCTTTGGTCCCGACGCGGTCGTCATCGATGAGCTGAGCGCGCCACTGCTGCCACTGACAGCCTTCCTGACGCTCGTCGTCGTGGCCGCGACGCTGCGGACGAAGGCGTCGCGTTTCCCGTTCGCCTGGACGCTCGTTTCCGAAGGGATCACGCTCGCGCTTCTGAGTTGCCGTGCGCCGTGGGGCGTCGTGATTCTTCTGGTGGCCCAGATGATTCCGCCCTTCTTCGAGTTGCAAAGGCGTGGTCGGTCACCCCGAGTGTTTCTTGCCCACATGGGGCCATGCGTCGCGCTCTTGATCGCGGGGCAGGCGATGGTCGATGTCGGCGGAGCGACCGGACCGTGGTCGCTGCTGGCCATCGGCATGCTCACGGCGGCGGTCTTGATTCGCAGCGGCTGCGCGCCAGTGCACTGCTGGATGACGGATCTCTTCGAGAACGCGACCTTCGGGACGGCGCTCCTGTTCGTCACGCCCATGGCAGGGGCCTATGCGGCCGTGCGGCTCGTGTTCCCGATCGCACCCGACCAGGCACTCCGGGCGATCGCCTTGCTCTCGCTTTTTACGGCGGTCTATGCGGCTGGGATGGCGCTGGTGCAACGGGAGGCACGCCGGTTCTTCTGCTATCTCTTCTTGAGCAACAGTTCACTCGTGCTGGTGGGCCTCGAGATCGCCACGCCGGTCGGTTTGGCCGGGGGCTTGTGCGTATGGCTGAGCGTTGGGCTTTCGCTTGCCGGCTTCGGCCTCACCCTGCGAGCCCTTGAATCACGGACGGGCCGATTGTCGCTCGCGGAGTACCACGGCCTCTACGACCACATGCCGAGCCTGGCTATCTTTTTCCTCCTGACCGGTCTGGCCAGCATCGGGTTTCCTGGAACGATCGGGTTCATGGGTGCCGAGTTGCTCGTCGAGGGCGCGGTCGGGGTCTACCCCTTGATCGGGATGCTGGTCGTGGCGGCGGCAGCCCTCAACGGGATCGCCGTGATGCATGCGTACTTCCGCTTGTTTACGGGCACCGTCCACACGACGGCCATTTCACTCGAGGCCCGCTTCCCCGAGTGGCTCGCGGTGATGGCACTCTCGGCATGCGTCATCAGTGGCGGTCTCGTGCCGCAGCTTGGTGTGACGAGTCGCTACCACGCGGCTGTCGAACTCATCAATCGTCGCGACCGTGCATCCGAGTCGCCTTCCAATCGTGAAATCACCTCCAGGAGAGGAACGATCCAACCATGCCATCCATGACCATGCCGCAGCCATCGAATGGGTCGCCCACACCACCCCGGGGGGACTGGGCCGGCCTGCTCGCGCACTGGCGATACGATTTCGCCTCTGGCGTTCTCGTGTTTCTCATCGCCCTGCCACTGAGCATCGGCATCGCCCTCGCGAGCGGTTTTCCCGCCGTAGCAGGCGTCTTGGCCGCGATCGTCGGCGGCGTCTTGACCCCGATCATCAGCAACTCCGAGCTCACGATAAAGGGGCCAGCAGCCGGGCTCATCGTGATCGTCCTGGGCGCCGTGACCGACTTTGGATTTACCGGTGGCCAGGACCCCGCCGCCGACTTCCAGGCCTACCGGCTGGCGCTTGCGGCCGGTATGGCGGCCGGTGCGATCCAGATATTGTTCGGCCTGATTCGCAGCGGGGTGCTCGGTGATTTCTTTCCGACCACAACGGTCCACGGAATGCTGGCCGCCATCGGGGTGATCATCACGCTGAAGCAGATTCCGGTGGCACTCGGTGAAACAGCGGCAGGGGACCCGCTCGAAATTCTTGCCGACATGCCCTCAATTCTCCTTCGGATGAATCCCGAAATCGCGATGATCGGGATCGTGAGCCTCGCCATTCTCTTCGGGCTGCCGCTGCTCAAGGCCCGCTGGCCCGTGTGGTGGCTGAAGCTTGTGCCGGGGCCACTCGTCGTGCTTCTGGTCGCGGTGCCGATGGGCATCTTTTTTGACCTGTCGCACGACCACACCTATTCCTTCTTCGGTCACCGCTACGACCTGGGCGATGAGTTCCTCGTGACCGTGCCCAACAATCTGGCCCGGGCCGTCACGATGCCCGACTTCACGGCCCTCGAGACATTCACGGGCTGGAAATGGGTGATCATGCTCGCGCTCGTCGGGAGCCTCGAGTCGCTCTTGAGCGCGAAGGCCGTCGATATGCTCGACCCCTGGAGGCGGAAGACCAACCTGAATCGTGACCTCATTGCCGTGGGCATTGCCAATGTGGCGAGTGCCTCGATCGGAGGCCTCCCGATTATTTCGGAGATTGTTCGGAGCAAGGCGAATATCGACAACGGCGCACGGACACGGTTTGCCAACATGTGGCACGGCCTGGTGCTCCTCGGATTCGTGGCCCTCCTGCCCGGCTTGATCCATCGGGTACCCCTCGCGGCCCTCGCGGCCATGCTGGTCTACACGGGCATCCGGCTCGCGTCGCCCCGCGAGTTTCTCAATGTCTACAAGATTGGCCATGAGCAACTCGTGATCTTCATCGGCACGATGGTGGCCGTCTTGGCGACCGATCTTTTGGTCGGCGTGTTGGTTGGTATCGGCATCAAAGTGCTCATTCACATGGCCAATGGCGTGCCCGTTCGTTCCCTCTTTCAGCCGTTTCTCGAAGTCACGAACATCGACGACAACAATGTCATCATCAGCGCGAAAGAGTCGGCGGTTTTCAGTAACTGGCTCCCCTTCAAGCGGCAGATTGAGCAACTCGGGCTCGTGCAGAAGAACAACGTCGTGATCGACTTGAGTGGTACCCGCCTGGTGGATCACAGTGTCATGGAACATCTCCATGAGATGGAAGAAGAATTCACCCGCGCCGACCTGAGCTTCTCGGTCGTCGGCCTCGACACCCATCGGCAGTTCTCCGGGCATCCCCATGCAACCCGGAAGCGCGGCTTGGCAAGGCTTCGGCGGGTGACGCTTGTGGTGAAGGAAGACATGGAGGCCCTGCTCGTGCGCGAGCTGACGGCCCGTGGTGCGAGCGACTACGCCGTCACCCGATGCCTGTCGATTGGCTTCG
The DNA here is from genome assembly GCA_041746715.1 of Pirellulales bacterium. Lineage (GTDB taxonomy): Bacteria > Planctomycetota > Planctomycetia > Pirellulales > UBA1268 > QWPN01. Next base: position 10,370 of record JBGTGN010000050.1, read on the forward strand.
GCGGCGAACCACGAACGTCGGAGTCGAGTCAGGGCGACACGCCCTGCTTTATTCGCATCGAATGCCTTGCGACCTGGCCGGTGGCCGAAACGATCGTCGAGTACGTGCGGTCAGAGCTTTGGCCAAGCCATTCCATGACGGTCGTCGTCGAAACCGTCGAAGGCCTGGAGGCGTCCTGTCGCGCGCCCGGGTAGTCCGCCGATGGTCGATTCGACCACGGTGCGGGCTACCGTTTTCGAAAGAACCTCGCAGCCCGCATGAGGAAGGAGCTGTTGAGATCATGAATCTCGGCCTGACTTGCGGCGAGCTTGGTATGCGCAGCGGCGAGCTTGGCCTCGATGGTGTGCAGACGAGTCAACGCTTCTGCCAGGTCATACTCCGTTTCACGAAAGAGCGATCGGGAGGGCTCGTTGCGGCTCAGGGGTATCGGTGGCAGGCTGCCGTCTTCGGCCGCGAAGGACGCTACGATCAAGCCATCGCCAGAATACGACTGGGCAACGGAATGCTCCGCCAGTACATGGCCACCATGGCCTCGTAGAAACGCAAGGCATTTCTGATGGGTGAGCGGGTCACCGGAGATGGCGTGGTGATGCGTCGATACGACCACGAAACGAATTCGGCCCTCCGCGATGCTTCGCTCGGCGCCATGGAGCATCTCGACTTCTGCCCCCTGGATGTCGGCAAGCAGGATCGCGACCCGTTCGATGCCATGGTCCGCGAGGAGGCCGTCAACGCTCACGGTCGCAATGGGTCTCGTCACGCCATCACTTTCACATGCGAACGGTGTCGGTGGCCGCTGCTGGCGTCCCAAGGATGCCTGCACAAACTCACCTTGGAATGCGTTGAGGGCGAAGTTGCGACGACCTGCTGCGAGGTTGTTGGGATCGGGCTCGACCATGAGGTTGCAAGCATTGCGGATGGCCGCGTGGAACCAGAGCGAGTAGTACGACCAGAACGCTCCCAGTTCGATCATCGTCGAGCCGGGTGCGACGCGCTTGAGCAGATCATGAAAGACCCGCTCTTCCTGCGGTTCATGGTGGCCGCGGAGTCGCTGAATGATTTCGGTCGTCCAGCCACCGTAGTAGCAACCCTCGATGATGGCGACGCCGTTATGCATCCGCTGGATGCGGTCATCACCTTCGTAAAATACTTCCCCCGCCCCGTCCACCTTCGGGATCTCGTCACAATCCCGGCATCGGCAGGTCATCTCAATGCGACGGGCAAGCTCCTCGCTCCAGGGATGAGCAAGAGGCGGTTCGAGCGTGGCCGATGATGTCATCACGTCGATGGGTCTGGAGGAGACGATTGCCGGGCACGCCCAGCCACCAGACGGAGTGTCGGTCAGAGCCGACAGGCCGCGTGAGGAAGCCTCAGGAGTGCCATACATTCCGCCACCGCCTCGCGGGACTCGGCAAGGAGCGAAGGATCGGCAAGGTCTGAGAGGGTGAGCCGGTCTCGGTAGTGGCATTTCACCCAGGTTTCGAGATCATCGAGGAGAGGCGGCGTGACGAAAACACCGGCGTGAACCCGCGCGAGGTCATCGGGCGAGAGCACCACACGGAGTCGCAGGCAGGCGGGCCCCCCGCCGTTGTTCATGCTCTGCCTTACGGCAACCGGATAGACGACATTGATTGGGTTGTCTCCCGAGACGACCCGGTCGAGCCACTGGCTCGTGGCATCATGCTCACGACATTCCTGCGGGCAGACGAGGGCCATGCCGCCATCGGGGAGCGTGACGATCTGGCTATTGAAGAGGTAGGTCTCGACGGCGAGAGAGAGCGGCACCGTCGTAGCCGGCACCTCGATGATGACAGGCTCGTTGCCGAACGCAGCAACGTATGAGTCGCGGATCGCGGCAAGAGCTGCCGAGCCATCGGCAAAAGCCTCTTCGTGAACGAGAAGCATATGCTCGTTGCTCGTCGCGATGACATCGTTGTGAAAGACTCCGGCCTCGATGGCCGCATCGCTTTGGCGAAGGAAGAGCGTGCGGGTGGACCTGAGGCCGTGCCGGCGTGCCACGGCCTGGCTCGCGGCGAGGGTTTGTCGTGCTGGGAATTGCCCGCCGGCAGAGCGAGCCTCGCTCTCGCGTCCGTAGACAAATATCTCAATGCCTGCGACGCCATGCGACGGCGCCAGCCGCATGTGGTTGGCGGCGCCCTCATCGGCAAAGCCTGTCGCCGAGGGCAACGGATCATGGACGACGAATTTTGTTGTGTCATCAAAGATGTGCCGGAGCACGGACATCGTGGCCGAGGCCTCGAGGGAGCGATGAAACTGGCTTGTGAGATTCGCTGGCGTCAGATGGAGCCGACCGTCAGCGGTGTCGGCAGCCGGGGATACGGTCGCCGCATTGGCCGTCCACATGCTTGATGGGCTCGAGCACGCCGCCAGCAGTTCCGGAGCTTCTCGGGCTGCGGCAGCGAGCACGGCCGCGTCGTCACCCGCGAAGCCGAGGAAACGCAGCGCCGGCACCAGCGGCCGCTCCTGCGGCGGCAGCACGCCCTGAGCGATGCCGAGACCGTGCAGCAACCGCATCTTCGCGATGCCTTCGAGTGCCGCCGCCCGTGGGTTGCTCGGCTTATGGCGATGCCGCTGGCTCGCGAGATTCCCAACCCCGAGGCCGGCATAGTGATGCGTTGGCCCCACCAGGCCATCGAGATTCAGCTCGACGGCAGGCCCGTGAATACCATTCGACTGACGCTGACTCATGGCGCGAGCCCGGGTGGAAGGTTATTGGGCGGCGCGACCACGGGGCGTTCGAGGGACGCGACTGGGTAGGAGCAGAAATCGATGGCAAACGATCCGCTCGGGCGGTGGTTGCCACTCTTGCCGACACCGCCGAACGGGAGCTTGCTCGAGGCGCCTGTCGTTTGCGTGTTCCAGTTGACGAGGCCGGCCCGAATGCGTCGGCGAAACATTTCGTACGCTGCCGCGTCATCGCAGAGCAGGCCGGCCACGAGGCCATACGCCGTGCGATTGGCCTCGGTGATCGCAGCATCAAAATCGGGCACTCGTATGACCTGGAGCAGGGGGCCAAACCATTCTGCGTCGGCCCGGTCGGCAACGTCAGTTACGTCAATGATGCCCGGCGAGAGGAGCGTGATGCGATCGGGCCGTGGTGTCATCCGGACAAGTGGGGTGCTCCCTCGATGGATGAGGTCGTCCTGGGCGGCGAGGAGTCGGCGGCTCGTGGGCTCATCGATCACCGGCCCCATGAATGGCTCTGGATGATCGTCTGGCGTGCCCACACTGATGGTTTGCGTGCGAGCGGCGAGCTGCTCCAAAAATGTTTGGCGACCGGGCCAGTCGGTCACGATGAGCCGCCGAGCGCAGGTACACCGCTGGCCCGCGGAGAGAAACGCCGAGAGGATCGTGAGCGTCACGGCGGATTCGATGTCGGCGACGTCATGAACCACGAGCGGATTGTTGCCCCCCATCTCGAGCGCGAGGATTTTTGAGGGGCTCGTGGCGAGTGCCTTCCGAAGTTCAACGCCCACCTCAAAACTGCCCGTGAAGAGAATGCCGTCGATGCCGGAATGACTCGTGAGGGCAGTGCCGGTCTCGCGGCCCCCCTGCACGAGGTTGAACACGCCTGCCGGCAGGCCAGCACGCTCCCATATCTCAGCCGTGCGCTGGCCCACGAGCGGCGTCTTCTCGCTTGGCTTGAACACGACCGAGTTGCCGGCGAGGAGTGCCGGCACGACATGGCCATGCGGAATATGGCCCGGAAAATTGAACGGGCCGAGGACAGCAAGCACGCCCTGGGCGCGGTAGCGGGTGGCGGTCGTGTTGCCATTGGTTTGGCTCACCTCATCCTGCCGTCGCACCCGCCATGCCTCAATCGTGATCGGAATCTTCGCGATCATCGCAGCCACTTCGGCCTTGGCCTCCCAGCGAGGCTTTCCTGTTTCGGCCGAGATCGCGGCAGCAAGCTCGCTGCTCGATCGTTCAAGCTCGCGGCCGCACGCGTCCAGCACGGCGATGCGATCAGCAACGTCTTGCAATTCCCATGCGACCTGCGCCGTGCGTGCTGCGGTCGCCGCGAGGTCCACGTCGTGAATGCCTGCCGCTTCGCCGGACCACACAACCTCACCCGTCGCAGGACTCGTCGATGCAAACACCTTACCGCGTGCCGCGGTCCAAGAACCGTCAACAAAACGACTCCTGGAGCTCGACGAGGATGACGGCGCGGTCATGACCGGGATGCTCCGTCAGGCTTGAGGACACCGATGCGAATCGCGTCGCCGGCGACCACGCCGAGTGCCTCGGCTGCTTCGCGGGGCAGGGCGACATCGCCGCTCGCAAGCGGCTCAAGCGGCGTCGCGCAGGCTCGGAAGCCCGGCG
>JBGTGN010000051.1:0-29069 GCA_041746715.1 Pirellulales bacterium
AGCGGCGCGGCTGGCCCGGCTGTGCGCAAAGCTCAAGCCAGCGACGTTGCTTGGCTTTGGCCGCTCGAGCGCGTGGCCGCTCCTGACGGCCCGGTTGCTGGGGGGACACGCCAGGGCGATCCTCTGGCTCGGGCTGTCGCCTCGGCGAACCACGACGATTCAGGCAACAAAACGGCTCGATGGCGTGATCGCAACGTCGCCCGGGGTGGCGAAAGCCTGCGAGCAAAGCGGCATACGGGCCGATCGGATCACCGTCGTGCTTCCAGGGATCACGCGCGACGAGGGCCGCGGGCTTGCTCGCGACGAGGTGGCTGCACGAATCGGTCTCGACCCCACGAAGCAATGGACGCTCGCGGTCGCACCGCTCGAGCCCGAGCCGCGGCTCCAGCGGCTGCTCTGGGCCATCGATCAGCTCGGCGTTGTTCGGAAGGATATTGAGCACGTGCTCATCGGGGCCGGCCCGCTCCTCGGGCAGATCGGGCGACGGGCCCGTGCCCAGGAGCTTGCTGATCGGCTGGTCGTGCTTCCGTCGTGCAACGTGCTGCCCGATCTGCTCACGCACGTGAAACTCGTTTGGCAGTCAGGTGCCGTCGCCCTTGGTGGGGCGATTCTCGATGGCATGGCCCACGGCCTGCCGACGGTTGCCGTAGAGAGTGATGCGGCGAGGCAGCTTATCGTTGATGACGTGAGCGGACGGGTGGTTTCGGCCGTGCCCGAGAGCGAGTTCCCTCGAAGGGTGTTCAATATTCTCGAGGACGACGACCTTGCACGCCGCTACGGTGAGGCCGCCGCCGAGCGGGCCGCGACGGAGTTTCCCGCTCAGCGGTTCATGGACGCAATCGCGGCGGCCGTCATTGGGCGACCGTCGCCGTGAGCGTTCGCCCCGACGGCGTGGCGCGGAGCTCGCCGTCTTCTGCAACGACCACGCCAGCCTTGAAGACCTTGGCGGGCATCGCAAACATTGCGGCCAGGTCGCTGCTGGGACGGTAGCAGGTGATGTCGGCATCAGCGCCGATGCCGAGGTGACCTTTGTTTCGAAGGCCTGCAATCCGCGCAGGCGCGGCGCGTGTCACAATGCAAAGCTCCTGGAGCGTGTACTCACGGTCGAGGTCGCGAAGCGGGCTACGGGCACGGACCTTGGGATGAACACGGACAAGTGCCTCGCGACGAAACGCGGCGTCGCCTAGGAGCCGCATGAGGTGCGGGTAGGCTGTGAAGTGGGCACCGTTGGGATGGTCGGTCGAAAGGGCCAGTCGCCAGGGATCGCTCGCGCTCAAAAACCACTCCAGGCCGATCGCCCACTGCCAGGCATGGATGAGATTGTTCTCCTTGTAGGCGAGTGGCAAGACGCCGCAGCCTCCTTCGAGGTGGAGGTCATGCGAAACCAGCGGCACCCCGGTGGCATACGAGAGATGTTCGGCGGCGGCTGAGTCACCCGTCATCGCGACGGTACCACCGAAGAGCACCTGCCCGACATCGAGTGTGAGGTCATCACAGGCGTTGAAGAAGTCAACGACCGGGGCCACACCCGACCCAAAAGAGCCTTCGTCGAGATCGCCACCGGAGTAACTATGAAACTGTACGTGGGCCAGGTGAGCACGTCGGCCTGCAAGCGACTTCATCGTTTCGAGAAGCGTCCGCCAGTTGCCAGGGAGACCGAGGTTCGCCGTGTGGACATGGAGCGGATGGGGCAGGTCCAGGTCAGCGACCGCTTCGGCAAGCCGTTCAAGGAAGACTCGGGGCGTGAGTGATTCACCGGGAAGCGGTGTGTCGAGGTCGTGGTGATCGCCGCGACGGCCGCGCTTCCAGAAGGCTGGCCCGCCAGGGTTGGCAACTTTCACCGCCCAGCCCCGGCCTGTTCCAATCGATGCGGCCACAAGACGACGGAGCTCGCTCGCATCACCGCGGGCCGCGGCCGCAACCACCGCTGATTCGTCGGCGGCCAAGAGATAGATGCCCTTGTCGAGGATGGGCAAGTCGGCGAGTTCCGCATGGGCCAGTTCAGCCGCTGACGTCGCGATGGCTGCATCGAAGACCGTTGTGTAGCCAAGGGCGGCGTAGAGGGCCCCGGTGGCATGGATCGTGGGCACAGCCGCCGGTGCGATGCCGTAACGGCCACGAGCAAGCTGGGGGGCAATCCGTCGGCCCGCCGCGACCTTTGGGCCCGCGACATGGCTATGGAGATCGATCCCTCCAGGCATGACCACCAGCCCGGTGGCATCGATTCGCGCGAAGCCCGTCGTATCGCCGGGTGGCGGGATGATCCGGCCGTTCTCGATCCAAAGATCGGCAACGACGCCATCGCGGTCATTGGCTGGATCGTGAATCGTGCCGCCTGTGATCGCGAAACGATGGCCCGGCTCGGCAGAGCGCATGGATGTCATGGCCCTTCTCCGGCCACGATGCAGTCGCGCAGGGCCGCAACCGCTGGGATCGTCGGCTCGACCCGCACCACGGCGAGGTTCTGAGTTCCGGCAGCCTGGGATATCGCGGCTCGGACGTCGCTTGGAAGTGGTTCGACGGCAAGCACCGCATCGACTTCGCCCCGGGAGAGAAGGGCTCGTGCAGAGCATTCGGCGGGGCGGAAATCGGCGCCGAGCCGATCGGCCCTGGCGATGGCTCCTTCCGCTCCGTATCGCCACGTGAGGACCGCGGCCGTGTCGGCTTGTTGTGCGGACGGGCATGCTCCCGCAAGCGGCACTGCGAAGGCGGGACGGTCATGAGCAATCGCTCGAACAAGCAAACTCACAGCCCAGGGCCCAAGACCCGTCGGGTCGTGGTCATCGGTGACGATGGCAACGCACGCCGCGGCTTTGATTACTCCCGCGAGCTCGTTGCATGGCGCTGCGATCGCCGCGGCTGCTTCGTTCCCCGAGGGAATCTCGTTCCCGAGAAGAATCGCATGGAGGAGACGAGCGGCATCGACCTCAGACACACGAGGCAGCGGAAGGTGGCGATTGGTGACCACGCCAGGCGCGGTGCCCACGGCGATCACGAGGCGGCCGGCGCCCCCGGCCGTGTGTGACGTGAGGAAGGCATCTGCGAACGCATGGGCATGATCCCCGGGACGGCAAAACCAGAGGAGCACCAGATCGGCTCGATCACGGAGCTCCGCCGGGTCGGCCGTCACGGCCCCGGCACGAACCTCAACGGGACCAAGCGGTCTCGCCAGGTCGAGATTGCCGAGATCGATCGCGGCGCCGAGCGATTCGGCAATGTCACACACAACACGGACGGCTTCGAGGGACGCATTCGTCAGACCTGTGACGAGTACGCGGCGGGCAGCTCGGAGCAACACGGCGGCGTGTTTGATCGATCCGGCATCGCCATCGATGTGGACCGTCTCGGCGGATTCCGTGCCGTGGCGGATCACGGCTTTGGCACGACGTAGATGTTGCGGTAACGGACCGGATTGCCGTGGTCCTGGAGGTAGAGCGGCCCGCTCGTCTTGTCGGGACCGTTCCGGCCCGAAGGGGTGACCTTCGGTACTGCAATATCTTCGTGGATCAGCACGCCGTTATGACGGACGGTGAGCCGGGCATCGGCCACCTTTGTGTCACCGTCGTACTTCGGCGACGTGACTTCGACGTCGTATGTCTGCCAGGTGAGCGGGGGATAGCACATGTTTACTTTTGGCGCGGCGACGGAATAGACGCCACCGCATTCGTTGTTCTTCCCTTCGAGACCAAAACTGTCGAGCATCTGGACCTCGTAGCGGCCCTGAAAATACGCTCCGCTGTTGCCACGGCCTTGCCCGCGGTCCTTCGGCTGATAGGGCAGGCGAAACTCGATATGCCAGGTGGAATCCCCAAAGTTTTCCTTCGTGACGACGCCCTCCATGAGGAGACCGTCTTCGGTGATCTTGGGATCGACGAGGGTTTCACTCTCATCAACCGGTCCTGGCCCATCGAAAATCACGATGGCCCCTTCGGGCGGTTTGGCTCCGAGCGTCGGGCTCGTGCGTTCGACCTTGGGGAGCTTGGCGATCGCTGTACCAGCGTCATCAAGGACGATGAGTTTCCCATCGTGAATCTCGCCCTGCCGCTTCGTGCCGCCGAGATCGACGCCCTCGATCCTGACGACATCGCCGTCGCGGATTCCCGATCCGTGAATCTTGGTGGGGGGCGTCCAGCCATCGCCCGGCAGGCCACCTGGATAGGCGACCGCATCAAAGCGTCCATCGCCCAACGCGATCACCTGCACGCCAAATTTTTCCTTGCCCGACTCATGCGTCACGACGCCCGCGTACTCCCCCTGGAAAGGAAAATCTGCATCGGCCGCGGCAGGGTCGGTGAAGGCCGGATGGCCCGTCGGCTTCGCGACGGCCACGAGGGGCACAGCGAAGGCGACCGGCAGGATGATGAGGGCAAGCAGACGGTGTCGCATGGGAGGCTCCTGAAGGACGGCATGACGGCCCATGCCAGTATGCCGGAGGATCGATGGCATGAAAATCGGCATCCGCGGCCTCATGCGGCGCTTGCGAGCTTGGCGAATACGAGTCGCCCAGCCGTTGTCTGGAGGGTGCTCGTGACGTTTACGTGGACCGTTCGGCCAATCTGTCCGCGGCCGTTCTCCACGACCACCATCGTTCCGTCATCGAGGTATCCCACGCCTTGGTCGGGTTCCTCACCGGGTTTGACGAGCCGCACGGCGAGCCCGTCGCCCGGCACAAAGGCAGGTTTGAGTGCGAGTGCCACGTCGTTGACATTGACCACCGGCACGTTTCGTACTCCGGCGAGCTTCGTCACGTTGGGATCGATCGTAACGACACGACCCTCGAGCTGGTGGGCCATCAGGACGACTCTCGACTCGAGCGTGGCGTCGTCGATATCGGTATCGCGCGGACTCATCACGTCGATGTCGATCGCCTTGTTGGCTCGCAGACGGTTGAGCACATCAAGCCCACGCCTGCCCCGGGTTCTGCGCTGACGGTCCGCCGAATCGGCCGCGGCCTGGAGCTCATCGAGCACGAACGTCGGCACCACAAAGCGGCTCTCGAAGACGCCTGCTTCGGCCAGGTCGGCAACGCGGCCATCAACGATTGCGGTCGTGTCGAGCACGTTGGGTCGCAGCCCGCGGACATCGCGGGCGAATTCCACAAACGGGATCAGGAACCGGAAGTCGTTGCGAGTTTGAAGGAGGAGGCTCGTGGAAAGGTAGCAGAGCACCGGGCCGATAATGAGCGGGATCCATGTCCAGAGCGGGTCGGCCTGCTTGAGCGGAAGAACCGGCGTCAGCGCCAGCATCGTGACGTACGTCAGGAAGACACCGACGAGGAGGCCGAAATACACGGCCGTGATCACGGTGAGATCCTTGCGGCGGATCGATCCGTCGATCGCGATCACCGTGAGCGGCAGGGCGATCATGCCGGCGAGAATGGCCCACGGCACCCAAGTGGCCACTCCGCGGAGGGCCGTGTCATTAATGATGAGGACCGCGATGCCCGCGGAGACAACGATGAAAATCGCGCGAAGGAAAAACAGGGCCATGGGTAAGCGTCAGCGGACTGATGGATCGAAACGCCCCGATCGTACCATCCGCATCCATGCACCGCCCAGCGCGCGTCTCCTACCGGCCCAGCCGTCTGGCGTGGTCGGTTTCCAGAAAGCGGTCGGTCATGCCGGCAACGTAGTCGGCGGTCGAGCGGCGGATACCGCACGTGGTGACCCGTTCAAGGTACCGCGGCGGCAAGGCGTCGGGATGATCCGAATACCAGCCGAAGAGCTCAGCAAGCTTCTTCTGCGACGGCACCCGGACGGCGAGCACCCGTTCGCTGCGATACACCCGCTCAAACAAGAAGCGTTCGAGCTCCCGTTTGGCAGCCGCAACCGCAGGGGTATGGGCCACGATCCGCCGGCCGCGATCCACGGCCCGCACATCGGTCACATTCTTTGGTGATATCGCATGGAGCGTCGCAAGGCTCGTGCGAACAAGATCGGCCACCTGGAAGTCGACAAGCTCGTGGATCACGGCCCGCCTACGATCGCCACCGACAAGCAGCCCGAAGCGTTCGTGAACGCGTGCGGCGGCGTCGTTCACAATCGGGAGCTCGAGAAATTCGTCGAGCGTGACAAGGCCCAATTCGATCGCATCATCCGCGTCGTGGGTGTCGTAGGCGATCGAGTCGGCCGCATCGACGACCTGGGTCTCGAGCAGCGGTGCTGGTGCCGTGCCATCCTTCTTGCGAGACGCCTGGGCATCGAGGACTTCGCGGGAGAGATTGAGCCCGGGGAACCATGGGTAACGGGTTTCGAGCACCTCCATGATCCGCAGCGCCTGGGCGTTGTGGTTGAAGCCTCCATCGCCACGGAGCAATTCATCCAGCACGTCTTCGCCGGCATGGCCAAGCGGTGGGTGGCCGATGTCGTGGGCGAGTGCCAGCGTTTCCACCAAGTCTTCGTTGACCGCCAGCGAGCGGGCGATGGTACGAGCGATGTTGGTCACTTCGAGCGTGTGAGTGAGGCGACTGCGATGATAGTCCCCTTGGTAGTCGGTGAAGACCTGTGTCTTGTGCGCCAAACGACGAAAGGCCGCGGAGTGGACGATGCGATCGCGATCCCGCTGGTAGGGGCTGCGGAAGGGATGGGGCGTTTCAGGATGGACGCGACCGGCGGAGTCGCCCGCATGCATGGCCCAGGGAGCCAAGACGGCGGCCTCGCGCACCCGCCAGTCCGGAGCCACGAAGCCAGGCGTGATGTCAGGGCCGTTCATGACGGTGCCCCCGCGTCGCGGGCATGGGTGAGCTGAAGCCAGAGCTCGTCGAGCGACTCTGGCAGCACCCGAATGCCGGCTGTCGTGGGCATGAAGTTCACGTCGCCGGCCCAGCGGGGAACGATGTGCCAGTGGAGGTGCCCAGGCACGCCGGCGCCCGCCACGCGGCCGAGGTTGAGCCCCACATTGAACCCCTGAGCCTGCATTGCCCGTTCCATGATGCCGCACCAACGGGTGATGCCGTGCTGAAGATCGAGGAGCTCCGCGTCATCGAGGGAGGCGAGTGTCGCGCGATGGTCGAGTGGCGCGACGAGGAGATGGCCATTGGAATAGGGAAAGCGATTGACGACGACCACGCTTTGGTCCGTGCGGTCGACGACACCCAGCACCCGATCATGTGCCTGTCCCGCGGCCGCGGCGCGGCAGAGAAAACAGTCACGGTCGGCCCCGGGCCGCCAGTGGTCGATCACAACGGCCTCCCCCGGATCACCCGGGTCGGTGCCCTGCACATAGCCCAGCCGCCACGGGGCCCAAAGTCGCTCTGTATCCATGGCTGAAGCGTAACCGAAACGGATATTCGGATGCTTCCCGTATGATGGCGACGGATTCACGTTCACTCCCCCCCGTCGTTCATGCATGGACTTCAAGGTCTCCCTCGACGTTTTCTCCGGGCCGCTCGATCTTCTGCTCTACCTCGTGCGGAAGCATGAAGTGGACGTCACGGAGGTGCCGATCGCGGTGATTGCGAGGGAGTTCTGTGAACACCTCGCGGTGCTCGAGGGTCTTTCGATCGAGCAGGTCGGGGAGTTTGTCGAGCTCGCGAGCGTTCTCCTTGAGATCAAAGCCCGGGCCCTCGTGCCGCGTCCAGAAGAGCAAGAGGAAGCGGTCGAGCCGGTTCGCGAAGACCTCGTGCAGCGGCTCCTCGAGTACAAGCAGTTCCGTGATGCCGCCGCCCTGCTCGAAGACCGGGCCCGCCAGTGGGAACTCCGATTCCCACGGATCCACGTGGACGACCAGTCGCCCCGAGCAGCACCAGCCGAGGTGACCATCGCCGATGCCCACGTGTGGGATCTCGTGGGGGCACTCGGGCGGGTGCTCGCCAAGCGGGAGAAACGGCGGCCTCGGCAGATCGTTCAGGACGACACGCCGATCGAGACCCATATCGCTCGCATCGAGCGGCTGGTGGAAGAGCAGGGGAGGGTGGCATTTTCATCGCTCTTCGATGACGATATGCCAAGAGTTCGCGTGGTTGGCCTCTTTCTTGCGACGCTCGAGCTCGTGCGTCGCGGGAGACTCGTGACTCAGCAGGACATTCCCTTCGACGAAATCTGGCTGCATCGAGCGGCCGAGACTCCGCCTCCCGCATGACCGCTTCGACCGCATGACCTCATGATCGACAACGCCCCGTTTCACACGCTCATCCACAAGGGGCTCACGGTGGAGGGCTACTCGCGAGCCGCTGTCCAGAGCGTGTGGCGGATCCCCGAGCTTAAGGTTGGCTTCGACCTCGGGGCCCAGCCCTGGGGCTTCATGGCCACGAGCACCTGGTTTGTGAGCCACACCCACCTTGACCACATCGCGGCGCTGCCGGTCTATGTGGCGAGGCGCCGGATGATGAAAATGGAGCCCCCCACGATCTACCTGCCCGAGACAGCCATCGAGCCGGTGGAACGGCTGCTCAAGGTGGTCACGCGGCTCGACCGCGGCCGGCTTCCATGCACGCTCCTGCCAGCCCGGCCCGGCGACGAGATCGAGCTCTCCCGCGAGCATGTTGTCACGGTCTCGGCGACCACCCACACGCTCCCGAGCGTGGGATTTGTCGTGTGGGAACGCCGTCGCAAGCTCAAACACGAATACCAGCAGCTTGCAGGCCATCAGATTCGCGACCTGCGGCTCTCGGGTGTTGATGTCACCCACGAGATGCGGACGCCGCTGGTGGCATACCTCGGCGACTCATCCCCAGAGGGCCTCGATCGTTGCCCGGCGATGTTTGAGGCGATGATCCTCATCACCGAGCTCACGTTCGTGGCGCACTCGCACCGCAAGGAGAAAATCCACAAGTATGGCCACATTCATCTCGATGATCTTGTCTCACGACGCGACCAGTTCCGCAACGAGGTGATCATTGCCTCGCACCTGTCGACCCGCTACACCGACGAACGCATCCACCGCACAGTGGCGAAGAAGATTCCCGACATGCTCGATGGCCGGCTGCACGTGTGGCTGTGAGCCGGCCGCGTCACGCGTATGTGCATGTGCCGTTCTGCCGGCACCGCTGTGGGTACTGCGATTTCACGCTCGTAGCGGGCCGCGAGGACCTCGTGGAGCGATACTTTTCCGCGGTGGAGCGAGAGCTTGATCGACTTGGCGATCCGCTCAAGGTTGAGCCACTCGAAGTTCGCACGCTCTATCTCGGCGGAGGCACTCCTTCGCACATCGGAGCCGAAGGTCTGCGACGGCTCTTTGCTTTGCTCGAGCAGCGGCTCGAGTTTGCGACGGGAGCCGAGGTCACCGTCGAGGCCAATCCGCTCGACGTGACGCCGGCGTTTGTCGCAGCCGCCCGAGCGTGCGGTGTCACACGCGTCAGCCTCGGAGGACAGTCGCTCGATGCAGCCACGCTCCGAAGCCTCGATCGTGACCACGGCCCTGATGATGTGCGGCGAGCCGTTGGGCTTCTTCACGACGCCGGGGGCGCCATCAATATCGACCTCATGACAGCCGCTCCCGGGCAGTCGCTCGCTGCGGTGGAGGATGATCTGACAGCTATCATCGCGCTTGCCCCCGAGCATGTCTCGGTCTACTGCCTCACCTGGGAAACGGGCACCGCCTTCGAGTCGGCCAGACGCCGAGGCTCGCTTGTCTCCGTGCCCGAGGAACTCGAACGGGCGATGTTCGAAACGGCTATCGATCGGCTCGAGGCAGCCGGCTACGAGCACTATGAAGTGTCAAACTTCGCCCGCCCCGGGCATCGTTGCCGGCACAACGAGGCCTATTGGGACCTTCGCCCCTGGGAGGCGTTTGGACCGGGAGCCGCCCGGTTCGACGGCCGGACGCGAATCACGAATCACCGCAGCACGACTACATGGATGACCCGCGTGCTTGCTGGCGAGGATTATTCTGGCGACGTCGATGCGATGTCGGCCGAGGAGGCGGCCCGCGAACGGCTCGTGGTGGGGCTCAGGCGACGAGACGGCGTCAGCCGCGACGCGTTTCGGGCGGCGAGCGGTTTTGACGTCGATGCGGTTGCCAAGTCCGCGGTTGAGCGATGGGTGAAGGCCGGGCTCGCCACCGACGACGGCACGATCATCCGGCTTACGCGGGCAGGGCTTCTCGTCTCCGACACGCTCTGGGGCGACGTGCTGTGATGACGGCGGTGCAGCAACGGTCGCTCGTCAGCCCTTCTGGACCGCTGCCGTGAGATCCAAGACGGCCTTCTTGCCGTCGGCGAAATACATGAGCGTGTTATCGGCAGCGAAGAGGGGATTGGGGATACCCGCAAAGCCAGGGGAGAGCGACCGCTTGATCACGACCACCGTGCGGGCCTTATCGACATCCAGAATCGGCATTCCGGCAATCGGGCTCTTGGGGTCGTTGCGGGCGGCCGGGTTCACCACGTCGTTGGCACCGATCACGATTGCCACATCGGTTTCCGGGAAGCTGGGATTGATATCGTCCATCTCGCGGAGCTTCTCATACGGAACGTCAGCTTCCGCGAGGAGCACGTTCATGTGACCGGGCATTCGACCGGCCACGGGGTGGATTGCATATTCCACCGTCGTGCCCCGTTTCTCAAGCACATCGGCAAGCTCGCGAACCGCGTGCTGGGCCTGGGCCACCGCCAGGCCATACCCGGGAACGATGACGACCCGTTCGGCCCCCTCGAGCACCATCGCGATCTCCTCGGCGCTGGCGCTTTTTATCTTGCCGGCATAGACATCATCCCCGCTTGCGACAACCGTTGTGCCGAGGCCTCCAAAGAGCACGCCTGTGAGCGAACGGTTCATCGCCTGGCACATGATCGCCGTGAGGATCAAGCCGCTGGCGCCCACGAGCGAGCCGGCGATCACGAGCACGGAGTTGTCGATCACGAACCCCGCGGCGGCCGCGGCAAGGCCCGAGTAGCTGTTCAAGAGGCAGATCACGACCGGCATGTCGGCGCCCCCGATCGGGAGCGTGAGCGTGATGCCAAGGCCGCTTCCAGTGACAATGAGGAGCACGAAGAGGATGTACCAGTCGGGCCGGGCACAGACCCCGATGGCCAGCACAAGTGTGAGCACCGCAAGGCCGAGGCTGATCGCGTGCCGATTGGGGTCGGTCCACGGCTTCTTGAACCGGGGCAACTCCTCGAGCTTGCCAAAGGCGACAAGGCTGCCCCAGAACGTGACCGCACCAATGAGGCCGGCCACCGCTGTGGCGATGGCGAACTGGGTCCACGAGGCTTCCGAATCGGGGTTGGCATTCCACAGCTCGGCGGCTGCCACGAATGACGAGGCCGCCCCGCCGAAGCCGTTCAAGAGTGCCACCATCTGTGGCATCCCCGTCATCGGATACTTGATGGCCATTGTCACACCAATGGCCGCACCGATGCCACCAGCCACGAGGAGCATCCCGATCGGCCAGCCCCCTTGCGCGGCCACCGCTTCTCGAACGGGCGTCTCGAAGAGCGCCGCGACGATCGCGATCGCCATCCCGATGGCGCCCAGGAACGTTCCCCGGACGGCCGTGCGGGGGCCGCCCATGAGCTTGAACGCCACGATGAACAGCATCGCGGCGGCCAGGTAGGCAAGATTGATCCAGGCTTGGCTCGACATCGCGGGTTGTTTCTTCCCAGGGGGCTTTTTGGGGCTACTTCTTCTTGGGATTGAACATCTGGAGCATGCGGTAGGTCACGACGAAGCCACCCGCCACGTTGATCATGGCCAGCACCACGGCGATAAGGCCGAGGAAATTGCCGAAGCCAAAACCGACAGCCACACTCCCGGCCGATACGATTGCGCCCACGGCCGTGATGCCCGAAATCGCGTTGGAGCCACTCGTCAGAGGTGTGTGGAGGCGTTGGGGCACCTTCGTGATCACTTCGAAGCCCACCCACATCGCCAGGAGGAAAACCGTCAGCAGGCGAATGAACGTCACGGCCGGATCGACGTCAGGGCCGGTAGCCACATCAGCAAACAGGATGGTGAGCATCGGTTCGGTCCGTCAGGGGGCAGGTGTCAGGCCTGAGATGCCGGTGGGTCGGCAGGGGCTTCGGGCTCGGCGAGGGCATTGAGCGGCGCGAGCCCGGCCCGCTCACGAATTTTCGGGTGGACGAGCGTGCCGCCCTTCGCCACGAGCGTGTCGCGACAGATCTCGTCATCGGCGGCCACATCGGGGAGCCCGCTCTTCACGAGGTGCGCAAGAAACGTAGTCATGTTTCGGGCATAGAGCTGGCTCGTGTGGCCAGCCACGTCGGCCGCGAGATTCGTCGGCCCGAGGATCGTCACGCCGTTTACATCGACGGTCTGGTCGGGCTGCGAGCCCTCGCAGTTCCCGCCTCGCTCGGCGGCCATGTCGACGATCACACTGCCGGGCTTCATCCGGGCCACCATGTCGGCCGTGACGAGCACGGGAGCCTTCTGGCCTGGAATGAGGGCGGTCGTGATGACCACATCGCTGTCAGCGATCACCTTGCCAAGCAGCTCCCGCTGTTTCGCGTAAAACTCCTCGCCCATGGCCTTGGCGTAGCCTCCAGCAGTTTCGCTGGAGCCGGTTTCGAGTGGCAGTTCGACAAACTTCGCCCCGAGGCTCTGAACCTGTTCCTTCACGGCGGGTCGAACATCGTAGGCGCTCACCTGGGCGCCCAGTCGCTTCGCCGTGGCGATCGCCTGGAGCCCTGCGACGCCGGCCCCCAAGACAAGCACCTTGGCCGGCGTGATCGTGCCCGCCGCCGTCGTCATCATCGGAAGGATTCTGGGAAGCGTGTTGGCCGCGAGGAGCACGGCGCGGTACCCCGCGATATTGGCCTGGCTTGAGAGCACGTCCATGCTCTGGGCCCGTGTGATCCGCGGCACGAGCTCGAGTGAGAAGAGGGTTACGCCCTTGTCGGCAGCCTCACAGCACGCTTCAGGGGAGGAAAGAGGATCGCACAGGCCAATGAGGATGACCCCGGGGCGAAGGCGATCGCGATCATGGCACCAGCCTTCGCCTGACGCGCCGCAGGTTCGTACCGTGAGGATGCAGTCGGCCCCAAACGCCTCGTCGCGGGACACGATCTCGGCCCCGGCCTTGCGGTAGTCGTCATCCGGAAAGCCTGCTTGCGTGCCGGCCCCCGCCTCAACCACCACGTCCAATCCCAACTTCTTGACCGCGGCAAGAGCGGAGGGAACGAGTGCCACACGGCGCTCGCCGGGAAACGTTTCCTTGAGGACAGCGACCTTCATGCGGTTTTGGCGAGGGGGGAGCGGGAGATGAGGGGTGCGGTGTCAGCGGGCGCAGGGATCAGAACTGCGCCTCTGCCGCGGGAGAGTGTGATCGGAACGCAGCCAGATCGCAACTCGCCACCGTTCCGAACGGTCCTCTAGGAATTTTGTCAGGAATCCGCTGCGACCGCTTGCCCCTACAACACGCCACTGGTACGCTCCGGGACTCGCGAAGTCGCCGGAGAAGCTGGGTTCTGGATCATCTGATCTGCCACCCAGCCACTCCGCCATGCCGAGTCTGACAGTCGACTCAGCCTTCCCGTACATACGGCTACCCTCCGAGGAATGGATAACGGATCGATGAAGACCTACATGGCCAAGCCCGGCGAGGTCGAGCAGCGGTGGTGGATCGTAGACGCCGCTGAATTTCGCGTGGGCCGGCTCGCCAGTGAAATCGCCATGGTGCTGATGGGAAAACATCGGCCCACCTACACCCCGCATGTTGACACCGGCGACCACGTCGTGGTGATCAATGCCGAGAAGGTGGCGTTCAGCGGAAAGAAATGGCAGCAGAAGGTTTACCGCTGGTACACGGGATACATGGGGCTCAAATCAGAGACGGCTGAAAACCGTCGCGATCGCCGTCCTGAACTGATCATCGAAGAGGCCGTTCGCCGGATGCTTCCCAAGAGCCGCCTCGGGAAGGCCATGCTCGACAAACTCAAGGTCTACGCCGGTGGCGAGCATCCGCACCAGGCGCAGCAGCCCATGCCGATGAACATCAAGGCCTGAGCCACCCTCCCGATCCTTGGTGTCAAAATCCAACACGCTTTCGCTGACACGATTTCCAGATCAATCCACGCCGTTTTGAGGCTCCGATGACCACCGCCGAAGACACCGTTTCTCCTGCCGCCCCGTCCGCCGCTCCTTCCGCTATCGTTCCGAGGGCCATCCGCCGCGGAGACGAGATTCTGGCGACGGGCCGACGCAAGACCGCGGTGGCGAGAGTTCGGCTTCGCGCTGGGAACGGCGGGATCACGATCAACGGACGCGATCTCGAAGTCTATTTCCCGTCCGTCAAGGATCGAATGTTGGTGCTGGGAGCCCTCGATGAAGTGGGGAAACGATCCTCGGTGAAGGTCTTGATCACGGTTGATGGTGGCGGCACAACAGGCCAGGCGGGAGCTTGCCGGCTCGGAATCGCCCGCGCCCTGACGGTATTTGATGCTGAGGTCCTCGACCCGCTTCGTCACGCGGGCCTTCTGACCCGCGACGGGCGGATGAAAGAGCGGAAAAAGTACGGTCTCCGAGGGGCTCGCCGCGGTACGCAGTTCTCGAAGCGCTAGTTTTTCTGGCGATTTTCCGGTCGGTAAATCGTTCCAACCGATACCGTTGGACCGACTATCCTGGTTCGCTCAACGGTTCGGGTTTTCCTTGTCACGAGAGGGAAGCCATACTGGGGGTGTCCCCTGGGATGCCTGCGGCCGCTTGGCTGCGATCCTCGTTCCATGGCCCGTCGCTGGCCGCCCTCGAGAGGTGTTCAACCAATGTTTCGCTCGCTCATCGCTCGCCTTGGTCTTGCCTCGCTTCTCGCCGCAACGGGAGTGGTTCCCTGTTTCGCGCAGGGCCCGCAGCCCGCTCGATCGCCCGCGGCCGTTGCCGTTGATGTACTCGCGGCCGAAGCAGATGGCCTCGTCGAGGTGCGGTTCATTGCCAATGACGCTCGCTCGGCCCAGGTGATTGTCACAAGCCTTTTCGATCGTCCGCTCACGATCCAGCTTCCGCCAGCCTTTGCCGGTGTGCCCGTGCTCGCTCAGCAGCAGGCTGGGGCGGGCTTTGGTGCCGGCGGCATCGGCGGCACTCCGCAGAACGTGGGTGGCGGTGGCGCCCAGAATGCCGGCATGGGAATCGGTGGTGCGGGCGGTGGCG
Source organism: Pirellulales bacterium (assembly GCA_041746715.1). Lineage (GTDB taxonomy): Bacteria > Planctomycetota > Planctomycetia > Pirellulales > UBA1268 > QWPN01. Next base: position 15,039 of record JBGTGN010000051.1, read on the forward strand.
GCGGCGGCAACCCGTTCTGTTGGGTCGCCCGCGAGATTTACGGTGTTCACGATCCGCGATGGCTCGCGTTTCGCGAGTGGCTGACATGGGAGGCCCCCGAGATGCTTCGCGATGGGTATGCAGAGCACGGCGAAGCGTTTGCAGAATGGTTGCATGATCGTCCAGTGGCGAAGGCCATCGTCCGACTCGCAATGGACCAGGCACTCGCCACGACCACGTTGGATGCTCGCGGCAGCCAGCTTCGTGTGTCGCCCCCAATCGATGGAGCCAGTGCGCCGTTCCATGTGCCGGCGCGCAAAGCCGTCGCGATACGGTCGCCGACGGTCTGCCTCGACTACGGCCGACGAGAGCCAACTCCACGTATTCCCTATCGGCTGGTCGCGCTCGACACCGTGTCACAGGATCCCAAGCTCGCGATTGTCCTCGGTGGTCTGGCAAGCGGGCATGTGCCTCAGAAGGTCGCTCAGGCGGCTGCCTGGCATCTCTCGAGTGGCCGCACCTGGGAACAGTTGGCCGCCGAGGTGATCACGCAAGCAGGTGGCGACCCTGACATCCCGTTCTTTTCGCCGGCCGAGCTTGTCGCGGCCCAACGCGTGGTCGCCATCGCTACGAAAGTGGCGGGCGAGCAGGCTGCCGCAAAGCCAGCCTCAGATTCTCCGGGTGAAAAGTAAGGTCCGTTGCCGTCGGCCAGCCGAGCGTCATGCCACGGGGCTGCCATGACACCGTGGATGCGATACAACCGAAGGGTTGGCACTGCGGGCGGGTCTGATCGCTCTCCCGTCTGATCCCTCGGAGAAGCACCCATGGTTACAACCGTCCCAGTTCCTGCGTCTGGCCCGGCAGGCGCGGGCGAGGTGGTCGTCGAGACCCGAAACCTGTCGAAGGTTTATCGCGACTTCTGGGGACGCAACAAGAAGGTTGCTCTCAAGCCTCTCGATCTCGAAATTCGCCGCGGCGAGATCTTTGGACTGTTGGGCCCCAACGGCTCCGGGAAGACAACCACGCTCAAGCTTCTTTTAGGACTCATCTTCCCTACATCGGGCGATGCGTTCGTCTTCGGGAAGCAGGCGACGGATGTTTCCAAGAACGCCCGGATCGGCTATCTGCCGGAGGAGTCGTATCTCTACAAGTTTCTCGACGCCGAGGAGACGCTTGACTTTTACGGCCGTCTCTTTGGAATGCCTCCAGCGGAGCGATCACGGCGGACCGCGGCGTTGCTCACGATGGTAGGGCTTGCGAATGATCGAAAGCGTCAGCTTCGTGAGTATTCCAAGGGAATGACCCGCCGGATCGGCGTGGCGCAGGCGCTGATCAATGATCCCGAGCTTGTGCTGCTGGACGAACCGACCAGCGGGCTCGATCCGATCGGCACCCGCGAGATGAAGGATCTCATCATCGACCTCAAGCAACGGGGCAAGACGGTCATCATGTGTTCGCACCTCCTGGCTGACGTGGAGGATGTGTGCGACCGGATCGCTGTGCTCCACCAGGGTGAGCTTAAGGAGCTTGGGCGGGTCGAAGACCTTTTGCAAGTGACAGGTGTCACGCAAATCCGAGCGGCAGGCCTTCCGGCGGCTGCTTGCGAGGAGGTGCGTGCGGTTCTCGCCAGGCATGGCGCTGCGGACATCGAGATCGGCCATCCACGAACGACCCTGGAGGAGCTCTTTCTCGAGGTCGTACGCGATACCGAGGCGAGGCCTGGTCGACGGGCACGGAGTCCGGTGACCACGGCAACCGAGAAGGCACAGGAGTAGGCCGAGCGATGGTGTTGGAGCAGGAAATCCCGAGCTTTCTGGCCTGGTTCGGCCCGGCATGCCTGTCGTTCGTGCTGGCATCGATCTTTGTCGTCCTCTTCGCTGGGCTGGCGTCATGGCTCACCCAGGCGGCCCAGGCAGGGCCCCTTGAGGCGGGTGATCGCGTCTATCGTGGCGTGCTCTCCGGAATCCGTGACCTCGTGGGAACTTCGCCGGGACGGGTTTGGGCGCTGGCACGTCTCGCGGTGCAGGAGGCGATTCGCAGGAATGTGCTCATGGTGCTGGCGATCTTCGCGGTCGTCATGATCTTCGCGGGCTGGTTTCTCGATCCTACGAACGTCGAGCCCATGAAGCTCTACGTAAACTTCCTCCTGAGCGCCACGAGCTTCTTGGCATGTACGGTCACGCTCGTTCTGTCGGTCTTCAGTCTGCCGGCCGATATCAAGTCGAAGGCGATCCAAACGGTCGTAACGAAGCCGGTCCACGCGGGCGAGATTGTCCTTGGTCGCTTCCTCGGCTTTGCCTTCATTGGAACCGTGCTGATTGGCGTGATGGGATTGGTCAGTTGGGCATTTGTCGCGCGGAGTGTGCAGCACTCGCACACCCTCGACGCGACCTCGCTCAGGGAGCTTCGGGATGAGGAGGGCGTGCTCACAGGGTATGAGGGCCGCACGGGCAGTGCCCAAGATCATCGCCACTTCGTCACGCTCGATGCCTCGGGCAACGGCCTTGCTGAAACCTTCCGGGGTCATCGTCATCGGATCACGCCACGGGAGTCGGCTGACGGACGTGCCTACGACGTCGGCCCCCCCGAGGGCATTCTCGAGGCCCGCCGTCCCCTTCGGGGACGACTCCGCTTTCTCGATCGGGATGGCCGGCCGGCCGCGAAGGGCATTAGCGTTGGCCAGGAGTGGGGCTATCGGCAGTACATCGAGGGCGGTACCGCGGCCGCTGCCATCTGGACCTTCGGCGGGATTCGCGAGCAGGATTTTCCGGATGGTCTCCCGCTCGAGATGACGGTTCGCGTGTTCCGAACCTACAAGGGGATCATCACCGAAGGCATACACGGGACCATTCAGCTTCGGAACCCCATCAACAATCTTCGGAGCGAAGCCCTTCCGATCGTGGCGAGGGAGTTCTCGATCGATCAGCTTTGGATTCCACGCACCCTTGCGGTCGTGCTGGCCGACGGCACGGTGAAGGAAGCCGATTTGTACGAGGATTTCGTTGCCGACGGCCGCGTTGAAATCTGGCTGCAATGCCTTGAGCCGGCCCAATACTACGGCGTGGCGCAGGCGGACTTTTACCTCCGAGCCGGTGACGGTTCATTTGCGGTCAACTACTTCAAGAGCTGCCTTGGGGCCTGGTTTTCGATGCTCATCGTGACGTCGCTCGGGGTGATGTTCAGCACCTTCTTGTCGGCGCCGGTCGCCCTGGTCGCCGCACTCTCGATGCTCCTCGTGGGCCAGTTTCGCGAGTTCATCGCCCGGCTGTTCGTCAGCCAGGTGACCGGTGACTCCCGGGATGTGCCAGGAGGTGGCCCGATTGAATCGCTCTACCGGATCGTGACCCAGATGAGCATCACGCTCGATCTCGATCCCACTCCCGCGGTTCAGGCCATGAAGCTCGCAGACATCGTCCTCTTGGCACCGATGCGGGTGGCTGCCGGATTGTTTCCTTCGTTGGCAACACTCGGTACAAGTGACTTTGTGGCAAATGGTTTTGACATCCCGTTCGATCTCCTCGCGGCGCATGCTGCCGAGACGGTTGGTTATGTGGTCGCCTTTTGCGTGGCCGCCACGTTCTGCTTGAGGGCGAGGGAGGTGGCATCATGAGCACGAGCGGCAGGTCGAGAGAAAGCGGGCGGCTCGTGTGGCTCGGCCTCAGGCCCGAGACGCTTCTGGCCCTTGTGGGGATCGTGGCGCTGCTGCTGCCACTCTCCCTGATGAGTCAACCGGCCGATACCGAAAGCCCAGGGGGGATCCTCGCGCGGATGCGGGCGGATCGAGGCCTGTCGCAGGCCAACCTGGGAGAGATCGATCCAACAGGCGAGACGTTGCGGTTTGCGACGCTCGGGCTCAAGAATGTGGCCGTGACGCTCCTCTGGGACAGAGCGAATCACTACAAGAAGGTGGAGGACTGGGCAAACCTTTCGGCCACGCTTGAGCAGCTCACGAAGCTCCAGCCCAACTTCTATTCTGTGTGGGACTTCCAGGCCCACAACCTCTCCTACAACATCTCGGTGGAGTTCGACGACTACCGCGACCGCTATTCCTGGGTCATCAAAGGCATCGAATTCCTCCGCCAGGGGATCGGGCTGAACCGGTTCGAGCCACGGCTGCTCGGCCGCATGGGCTGGTTCATTGGCCACAAGATTGGGAAGTCGGACGAGAAGAAGGAGTTCCGTGAGATGTTCGTCGCTGATGACGATTTCCACGAACGGGATGATCCCCAGCGGACCGTGAATGAGCGAGACAACTGGCTTGTGTCGCGGAGCAAGTATCTCGAGGGCCAGAAACTTGCCGAACGGCCCGATGTGATTCTCAAGACCACGGCCCTCATCTTTCATAGCGAGCCGATGATGGCGGCCATCAACTACGCGCGGGCGCTCGAGGGTGATGGCACGTTCGGTGCCGCTGCCCAGCGAGCATGGGAGTTGGCCGGTGACGAGATGCGCCGGTTTGCGGCTCGCGAGATTCCGACGAGTTGGAACGTACCGATCCGGCTGGGGCTCAGGGAGGCCGAGGAGGCCAGGGCGAAGCGGCTGGCCGACGAGCTCGAGGCGCTCCTGCCCGGGCAGTTCGCGGCGCTTGCGGCCAAGAAGGAGACGCTCCTCACGCCTGAGCAACAGGAGGCCCTGGCCGTGCCAGGCCTTGATCGCACGGTGAAACAGGCGGATCTCGCCGCCCAGGCGGAAGACGTTTTGAAGGTCACCTGGAAGGATGTGGCCCGCGAGGCGCCACCCGAGCTTCGGCAGCAGGCGTGGCAATTGGCGGTCGAGGAGGTGGAGGCCCGCGAGACGGCCCACATCATCGATCGCTACCGCGACATCGTGAACTTTGATTTCTGGCGGGCTACGTGCGAAGCCGAGGTAACTGAGCCTGCCCTCCGGGCTCGTGAGCTCACCTGGACCGCTGACCGCGAGTTTGCCGCCGCCCGGCTCCAGGCCGCCAAGCAGGCGTATGAGGAAGCCTTCCAAGCCTGGAGAGAGGTTTTCGACGCCTCCAAGATTCTCCGTGAAGATCAGCTCACGGCAGACGACATTGCCGAGATCGTCGGCAGGTATCGCCGCCTTCTCGACCAGCTCGACGAGCCGTTCCCAAGCCCCTTCGTGCTCGATGACATTCTCACCCGGGCGAACCCACCGGAGTAGTCAGGCCTCGCGGCGGACGAGGAGCTTGTCGATCCGACGGCCGTCCATATCGACGACCTCGATCACGAGTCCCTTCCACGTGAGCGTGTCGCCGGCCGTTGGCAGTCGCTCGAGTTCTGCCAGCACGAGCCCCGAGACGGTCTCATACCCCCGCGGCTCGGGGTCGAGCTCGATTCCGAAACGGCTGGCGAGCGCCTCGATTTCCGCGCTGCCCTCGACGAGGCATGAGCCATCGGGGCGATCGACGAAGTCGGCCGGCTCCTCGGCCCGTCGGTCATCATGGATCTCGCCGACAAGCTCCTCGAGAACATCGTCGAGCGTGACAAGTCCATCGGTGCCGCCATACTCGTCGAGCACGATGGCAAACGGTGTTCGTTCTCGGCGAAAAAGCTCGAGCAGGCGATCAAGGGGCATGGTCTCGGGCACGAACACTGCCCGTCGCATCATCTTTCGAAGATCGGCTGGCCAGCCCATCCAGGAGGTTCGGAGCACGTCCTTAATGGCAACGTAACCGAGGATGTGATCGAGTGACCCCTCGTAGACGGGCAGCCGCGAATAGCCCGCCATCGCGATGGCGCCGATGATCTCGTCCGGTGGCGTTTCGACGTCGAGGGCGTCGATTTCGATTCGAGGCCGCATGATGTCCCGTACGGTCCGCTCTCCAAGCCGAAGCGCCTCCACGGCCACAGCCTGTTCGACAGCCTCGAGGACGCCTTCCGCCCGTCCCGTTTCGAGCAACTGTTCGATGTCGTCAACCGACACGGTGGGCTCTCGTTGGCCTCTGGCTCCGAGCAGGAAAAGCATGGCGGCAGTGCCCAGGTTCAACGTCCAGACGAGAGGCGCAGCGAGTCGCGACATGACCGCGATGAGTGGGGCTGTCGCACGGGCAAACGCTTCAGCGTTGCGAAGCGCCAGCCGCTTGGGGACGAGCTCACCGAGAATGAGGGTCACGAACGTCAGCGAGACGACGAAAAGTCCCAGTGCCAGTGACTCGGCCAAGCCACCCAAGGCGGGCCATGTCTCGGCAATCGCGGCGGAAAGGCCAGCAACGAGCTGCCTACCGCCGTAGGCCGCCGCCAGCGTGCCCACCAGGGTCACGCCAACCTGCACCGTCGGAAGGAAGCGGTCGGGGTTCGCGGCCAGGTCGAGTGCGGTGCGGGCGGAGGCATCGCCTGCATCAGCGAGGGTCCGCAGCCGGCCGCGGCGGCTGGCCACAATGGCCATTTCAGACCCCGAAAAGAGGCCGTTTGCCAGAACGAGCGCGAGGATGATGATGATTTCCGAGAACATGAGCATTTCGACACAGGGTCAGTCCCGGCAGATGACAGCCAGGTTGTCGCGGTGGATCACCTCGTCGTACGTGCAGTAGCCGAGGATTTCAGCGATCTGCTCGGTGCGGGCGCCCGCTATCCGCGACAGATCGGCGGATGGATAATTCACGAGGCCACGGCCGAACGTGTGGCCCGCATGGGTCAGCGTCACGACGTCGCCGGCTGAGAAGTGCCCCTCGAGCCCCGTGATCCCTGCCGCCAGCAGGCTTCGCCCTCGCGTGATGACCGCCTCCCGGGCGCCCGCATCGACCTCAAGGCCACCCTTCGCTTCGGCTGACCAACCGAGAAAACGCTTCCAGGCCGGCATGGTGGACGGGCGACCGACAAAGAGGGTGCCAACAGCCTCGCCCTGAGCAATTCGGTCGAGGACGCCTTCTTCCCGGCCCGGTGCGATGACGCAATGCCCGCCTCCATCGGTGATAATGGCTGCGGCATTGAGCTTACTCGCCATGCCTCCCTTGGAGAGGCCTCCGGGCCGGTCCCGAGCCAGCGACGTGACCCTTGCGTCGATGCGATCCACGTGGGAGATCACGGTCGCGCCTGGCTCGTCGGGGTGGCGGTCGTAGAGGCCGGCAACATCCGACAGGAGGACGAGAAGAGACGCCCCGAGGAGCGAGGCAACGAGGGCTGCGAGGCGGTCGTTGTCGCCGAAGCTGGTTCGGAGCTCCTCCACGCTCACTGTGTCATTCTCGTTGATCACGGGGACGGCGCCATACTCCAGCAGCGTCCGCAACGTGTTTCGGATATTCAGGTAGCGTGTGCGGTCCTGAAGATCGTCGGCGATGAGGAGCACCTGAGCGACATGACGACCATGACCACGGAGCGCTCGCTCCCAGGCCTCGATGAGGCAGCTCTGGCCAACCGCGGCCACCGCCTGAAGATGGTCGAGCTCCGTAGGGCGACGGGCCAGCCCGAGCCGACCCATTCCCGCGGCTACCGCTCCGGAGCTGACGAGCACGACCTGGCGGCCTGATCCGCACAGCCCGCTGATCTGCCGGCCAAGCGACTCGATCCGCGTGGCGTCGAGCAGACCGTCGGCTCCTGTAAGGACACGCGATCCGACCTTCACGACGATCAGGCGGGCGGTCGCCGCGATCTGCTGGCGCACATGGTCGTTCATTGGCTCAAGCGAGGCTAACCTCCGGAAGGAATACGGCAAAACCCGAGTATGGTATCCGCCGGCCGTGTTCGTCGATACACTCGCGGAGTGTGAGCGGAATGTGGGCCGAGCGGCCGCTCCCGGCACCCCGAAAGTCACCGATGAGCGACCTGCGTCATGAGTGCGGCCTGGCAGCGATCTACCACCTGCCCGGCGACGAGACGAGCCCACTCTGTGCGTCCAGTGGGCAGGAAGAGGCATCGCGACTGATCCCTCGGATGCTCCTCGATATCCAAAACCGAGGGCAGCTGTCCGCCGGCATGACGTCCTGGAGCCCGGGCCGAAGTCAGTTGCTCGCCACGTTCAAGGACGTTGGAAGCGTGAGCGAGGTATTCCGAATGAGCCACCGCGGCAAGTTTGAGAGCCTCATGGAAAGCCACGCCGGCCGGGCGGCCATCGGCCATGTGCGCTATGCGACGTGCGGCGCCGACGATCGCGGCTATGCCCAGCCGCTCGAGCGGCCTCACATCCAGAAGCGGAAATGGTTTGCGTTTGGGTTCAACGGTCAGTTGGCCAACTACCCCGAGCTCCGTGCCGAGATTCTTGCCACCGACGACGCCCACCTCGCCCGCGACAATGACACCGAAGTGATCATGCACGCCATCGGGCGTGAGCTCGCCGGGACGGCAGATCCTTGCCCCGCCGAGTTGCTCGCCGCGATTTCCCGGCAGTTCGATGGAGCCTGGAACCTCGCGATTCTCGATGCCTGCGGCCGCCTCGTCGTGGCCCGCGATCCCTTGGGCATCCGGCCCATGGTCTATGCAAAAGAGGGGCCGCTTATCGCTGCGGCCAGTGAGAGCGTGGCGCTCCTGAACCTGGGTTTCGCGACCGAGTCGATCCAGTCATTGCAGCCGGGAACCGCGCTGGTAGTCGATGAGAACTCGTTCCGTGTGGAGCGGTTCGCCGAGTCACCGAGGCGCGCCCACTGCTTTTTCGAGTGGATTTATTTTGCCAATGTGGCCAGCTCGATGGACGACCGGAGCGTGTACCTCTCGCGGAAGCGACTCGGCGAGGAAATGGCTCGGCTCGAAACCATTTCGATCGACGCCGACACGGTGGTCGTGCCCGTGCCTGACACGAGCAAGGCGGCCGCAGATGCGATGGCCTATTGTCTCTCGATCCCATCGGTCGAGGGCCTCATTCGCAACCGCTACACCGGCCGCACATTCATCGACGGCGCTTCGAGCCGCCGTCAGAAAGCCGAATCGAAGTACACGCCGCTGCGAGAGGTGCTCGAGGGCAAGCGGGTGATTCTCGTCGAAGACTCGATCGTGCGGAGCACGACGATGCAGGTGCTCCTCGGCCGGATGCGATCGCTGGGCCTGGCCCGCGAGATCCATGTTCGCATTGCCTGCCCGCCCATCGTGGCCCCGTGCTTCTACGGCATTGATATGTCGACGATCGACGAGCTTTTCGCGCCCGATTTTCTCCGCCAGGGGCCGCTCACCGACGAGGCCCAAGACCGAATGGCCAAGCGGCTCGGTGCCGATTCACTCCGTTATCTTCCGGTTGAGAGCGTGGCACGCTCGATTGGATTCGACGCGAGCGACATCTGCCAGGCCTGCATCACAGGAGCCTACCCAACACCGGCTGGGGAGCGGCTCTACCAGGTGGCCCTCGAACAATCGCGGGCGGGGCGGCGATCCTCGCGAACATACGAATCCGCGGCTACCCCCTGACGCGTTGGGCAGTCGGCGGCTTTGTGGTGCGTTCGAGGGCCGCCCGCCAGACGGGCATTCCGGCGAGACGTGTCCGCCGCTCGAAGTGGGTGCGGTAGTCGAGGTCGTGCGCGGGCTCTGTCGGATGCTCCTCGCGAGGGTCAGCGAATAGACCCGTGGCTCGTGCCGCCGCCATGGCCTCCAGGAAATACTCTTCCACGTCGGTCCAGACATGGAGCACGGCACCCACCGTCAGAGTGCGGCCCGCGTGAACGAGAAACGCCTCAGAGAGCACCCGGCGCTTCCGATGACGGGCCTTCCACCAGGGATCGGGAAAATAGACATGCATGCCGGCCAGACAGGCGTCTGGAAGGCGTGACCGCACGAGGCAGCCGGCGTCGCCCTGAATCACTTTCGCATTGGAGCGATTGGCGGCGGCCAGTTTGCTGGCACAGAGCCTGGCGTAGCCCACCGCAAGCTCGACCCCCAGAAAATTCCGCTCAGCCGACGCGGCTGACGCGGACGCGAGGAAGAGCCCCTTCCCGCTGCCGACCTCGAGCTCGATCGGTGCGGGCGAGGCAAAGAGCTCCGCGGGATCGCATGGGACAGGAATTGATTCGATCGCAAGAAGATGCGACGACAGGTCATGCCGCGGATCGGGCTTGCGCGGGGGGCGGCGTGGCATGGGCGGTCAGGACTCACCCCTGCTGGTGCCTCCGAAGGCGGCCCCCGAAAGCATATCGGCCGGAAGCGGCACCCCCTTGATGATGCCATCGACGACAATGCTCTCGCGGACGAGTCCCTGGAAGCGGCAGACAATCATCGCCCCGCGGCGGACCCGGATGCGTTCCACGGCGATGACGAGCCGGTCTCCGGGGACGACGGGCTCGCGGAACCGTACCTCCTCGAGTCCCCCAAAACCGACCACCGCGGCATCGAGGAGATCGTACTTCGTCGCGAAATAGCTCGAGAGCTGGGCCGCCGCTTCGCACATCATGACGCCTGGCATGAGTGGGACTGATGGGAAGTGGCCTCGCACCCAGAACTCGTCGGGCGTGACGTCCTTGAAGCCTACGCAGAGGCACCGATCCAAGTCCTCGTGGACGATGGCCGTCAACTGCTCCATCTCGAACCGCTGCCAGTTCCAGCGACGGATTTCGTCGATATCGGCGATCACCCGATCGAGGTCATACTCGCTTGGATGAATGATGTAGTCGCGCGGGGGCACGTGCAGAGACCTTCCAAGGGGGGCGGATTCCGAAAGGCCACCGCCTTAGGTGCGGATGTGTTTCCGCTTCATTTTCCGGGCCTTGCTATTGGCCGGGCGGGCGCCGTGGTTCGCTTTTTTGAGCTTTTGGTGGGGTTTTGCCATGAGGGAATGGCTCCTGAGTTGGGTGGCAAGGTGGCCTGAAAACGACCGCGAGAATCGTACCACGCCGTTCGACGCAACGCCACGGAGAGTTACCCACGCCGCTCGGCTGCGATGGCTTCCCGAAGACTCATGCGGATGGCCTCCACGAAGCTCGCCACGAGAAATCCCCCGAGCCCACCGATGACGGCCGACGACACACCACCGAGGATTGCCCCAGCCAGCGACGCCCGCACGCCCACTGCCAGGGCGAAGCTTCCGGCGATACCGCCACACGTAGCGCCAATCCCCACGGATACCGGCACGAGCAGTCCGAGGCTCGTGCGACGCTCGAGGTGTGTGGGCGGGCGATCTGGGAGTGGCTCATGGCGGAAAGGTGGCCGCTCACGAATCCTGCTATCTGCTTCGTCGCGAAGACGTGTGCCGAGGGCGTTTCCCGCGACATGAGCGGCCACGCTCGCCGCGATGACGACCGCCGCGATCCAGCCGGCCAGGCCAAGCCAGCCAATGGCCGCGCAGGCAAGGCCGAGCCCAATCGCGAGCCAGAAGTATGTAAATAGTCGCATGAGAGCGGCTCCCGTCACCAGCATCATATGCCATGCCGATCAGGACGGCTGCCCTGTTACCAGCCGGTGCTTGCCGCCCGTTCGCCGTAGATGGGAAGCACGCGGTAGTAGACCTCGAGAGTGAGGATCGCCAGCGCCGTGTGGCCGAGCCTCCCTCCCGGAGCCGTGTCGGCGTCGGCAAAGGTCCAACTGCCCGCTTCATGCCCAGCCCTCGCCTGCCGTGCCACGAGGTGGTCGCGGTTGCGGGCGTTCCAGCGTCGCCAGACCGGATGCTCCCTCAGGAGAAGGGCCTGGGCAAGATAGAAGTTTTCGTAGACCGCCTCCGGGTTTGGTCCGCTCCGGGCGAGGCGAGCCAGGCCACGGTCGAGCGTCGCCTCCTCGGGCCACGCGGTGTAAATCCGGCAGAGGAGTCCCACGGCGGAAGTGCAAGACCGGTCTTGCGGTGACAGGTAGCCGTACCCTTCGCCCTTCCTCACCTGCACACGATCGAGGAAACGGCATGCGGCATCGATGGTGGGGGAAGGGACGGCGGTGCCCGCGAGCGTGGCGCTCTTGAGGGCTGCGATCTGCCATGCGGTTACGGTCGTATCGCCGGCCTGCCCAGGGAGATATCGCCAACCGCCGCCGTGCATGTCTTGGGAGGTTTCAATGAATCGGATCGCGTCGCGCACATAGGCCGCAAGCATCGTATCGCCCGTCATGCCATGGGCCTCGGCGAGGGCGAGCGTGGCCACCCCATGGCCATACATCGTCCCTTCAGCAAGGTCTCCGCCGCGGGGAGTCGGTCGCATGCGACTCATGAGGTAGTAGAGGCCTCGGGTGACGATCTCGCGATAGACGCCATCGGCATGGGTGTGGCCCGCGCCGAGGAAAGGCAACAGCGCGATCCCCGTGGCGGCCGTCGTGCTCGTCACAGTGCCGGGATGACTGCATGCCCCATCGCAGCGGCATCCAGAGAGATCAAATCGCCAGGACCCGTCGGCCGCCTGATGGCGGGCGAGCCACTCGAGCCCGCGCTCGACGGCCGCCTCACTGGCAGCCGATCCTCCTCGCTCGGCAACCCCGCGGCTGCGATGCTCGCCACGCCGGCCAGCGAAGCCGCTCGGGGAGCCTGCCATGGGGTTCGATTGGTTCGTTGTCGCGGCATGGGCATCAGGGGGGCTCGTGCTTTCCGCCGTGGGCGGCCCCTGGGATTCGAGTGTTTCGAGGGTCGATGCCATCATGGCAATCATTCCCGAGCGGTCCGACCGTTCCATCTCTGGCGCCGCGATCTTGTCTGCGATCGCGCGAGCCGCCGGCGGAAGAACGACTCCATCAACCTTGGCATCGACAGGGAACGCCTCGACGGTGCCTTGAGCAGCCGCAGACGGAGCGTTGGCATCGCCTTGGAACTCGATCTGGATGCCATCGGGCGCCTCGGTCGTCGCCATGGAAAGCTGAATCGTCGCGCGCCTGGTCGGGCGAGCGGCTGCGGCCAGCATCGCCAGGACGAGAAAGACGGTCACATGGGCTACGACGCTCGCGTAGGTCGCCCGAACCGTGGGGTTGGCGACAAGCTGGTCGAGCGAAAAGTCGTTCTGGTCAGGCGAGTCCATGGCGAGAGGCGATCCAACAATCGTCGCATGCCCTCACCTGAAAGGCCGATCAGAAAAGCCTTGCCGGTCGGGGCAACCATACGGCCTTGTGGCGGGTGCTCACGCCACCCGTCCCTGGTCGTCCTCTTTGGGCATCGGCACCACGCCCAGCCTCGCTGAAGAGGATTCCGCTCAACTACTCTCGGAACTCGTCTTCAGCGACGTCGGCTCGGTACATCGGCATGTGCCGGTAGTAGACCTCGAGAATCATCGTCGCCAAGGACGTAATGTAGAGACGTCCGGCAATATGGGGGCCGTGGCCTTTCCCAAACCCGTCATACCAGCTTCCTGCTTCATGGTCGTTTTTCGACTGCGAATCGAGGAGCATCTTCTTCATCTTCGTGTTCCACGCCGTCCAGATATCACCCTCCATGTGGTGCATGATCTGGGTCGCGTAGTAGTCGTAGTAGAGATCGTCCGTGGGCCCCTTCTTGGCGAGAATCGCGGCTCCTTCTTGGATTCCCGGGTGATCCTTCTTCCACCCCAGGTACATCCTGCAGAGGAGCCCGACCGCTGATGTACTGGCCTTGTTGCCAGGCGACGAGTAGCCATAGGTCGCTCCGTATTCGTCACCCTGCATCGCGTCGAGGTACTCGACCGCCTTCTTGACGGTCAATGGATTGACCTCGAGATAGGCCATGTTGCCGCTCTTGAGGGCCATGATCTGCCAGCCCGTGGCCGAAACGTCACCGGCCTGACGGGGGTTGTATCGCCAGCCACCGCCTGTGGGGTCTTGAGCCTGCATGATGTAGTTCAGAACGGCCTGGGTGGGCGCGGCGAGCCGTTGGTCCTGCGTCATCGCGTAGCACTCCGACAGCGCGATGCCCACGAGTCCTTGCGAGTAGAGATTTCCTCCCTGCTCGTAGGCCTTGCCATTGTTCTTCATGGCCAACTGAACGAGGAACGCAACGCCTCCCTCAACCTGCTTCTTATAGGGGCCCTCGCGATGCGTGTAGCCGCGACCGAGGAAAGGCAAGAGGGCCATGGCGGTGGCCGCGCCTCGCTCGGCTCTCCTGTCGGTTCCCGAATGCGAGCACTTTCCAGCACAGCTCGGGCACTTTTCGAGATCAAAAGACCAACTGCCGTCGGGCAACTGGTGGTTCGCAAACCACTTCAGCGCACGGTCAACAGCGTCTTCGGTGTCTTTGCCGCCGCCGCCGCCCGCCGCGAGCTTGCCGGCATTCGCA
>JBGTGN010000052.1:0-6823 GCA_041746715.1 Pirellulales bacterium
GCGAGGACATAGGGCTCGAGCGCCGCGGCCGGTCCTGGTGGCAGCTTCCTCGTGGCCGCGTGGGGCGCGACCGCAGCCAGCCCCCGAATGAAATCCTCGAGCAAGACGTCGTGGTAATGATGGTGGCTGATGCGGAGATCGTCACTCGCGGCGTAGATGCTCATGCCCATGTCGAGCTTGGCCGTAAAGATCCCAAGGTCGATATCCGTGAGAATCACCCCTAAGAGGATGAGGCAGTCGCTGTCTTCAACAAACTCGGTCACGTCCTCACGGCCGAGGGCACCTTCGTAGAGGCCCACATAGAGCGGATGCACCTCGCTCACCACGCTCTTGGAAAGCATCGTGGCCGCAATCGGAATGCCCGCCTTCTCCGCAAGGGCCACGACGTCGGCCTGAAGGCCAAAGCGATGGAGCTCCACGCCTGCGATGATCATCGGCCGCTTGGCGGCGGCGATGCGTGTTGAGGCTTCCTTGACCGCTTCGGCAAGCGCCTCTGGGTCGCTTTCGCGGGGCGGGTGAACATACGGCCGGATCTGATCGGGTACCACCGTGACCATGTCGCGCGGCAGCTCGAGGTAGACCGGTCGCTTGAGGCGATGGGCCGTATCAAGCAACTCGTCGATGTCACGAAATGCCGTGACAGGATCGGCCAGCTCGAGGCTTGCCGCGCAGAGCTTCTCAAAAACCTCCCGCTGGGTGCGCCATTCGCGAACACGATGATGAAGCAGCGGATCACCGCCTCGCTCGGCCACACCGGGGGCGCCCGAGATCATGATCACCGGGCTCTTTTCGGCATACGCGCCGGCGATCGCGTTGGCGACGCTCAGCCCACCCACGCCATAGGTCACACACACCGCCCCCATGCCATGCACACGGGCGTAGGCGTCGGCCGCGAAGCCGGCACAGTCTTCGCGGGTGCAGTTGACCATCTCAATCGGCGAGTGATCGAGCATGCTGTAGAAGGTGAGCACGTAGTCGCCCGGCACGCCGAACACATGCCGCAGGCCGTAGTCGGAAAGCCGGCGGATGAGGTATTGCCCGATCGACAGGCCCGTCACGCTCTCCGGCCGCTGCGGGGCGGGCCGCACCACCGGCGGGGCCACGAGGCCGTTGTCGAGGCTCGCACCAAGAACGATTGCCATTGTTTCACCTCTGCTTGGTTATTCGTCGCTGCCGTACGGCGAGCATGGTCATCCAGAAGCCCAGAAACGCAGCCACGCACACAAGCACCACGACCCCGCGAAGCGGGTTGTGGTTGAACTGCCATGCCCCGATCGCATGAAAGATGCCCCAGGCTACGATGGCCAGCACGATCCAACGGATGATGGCGACGCGATCGCGGAATGTTTCCGGTGGGGCATCACTCTCGGGCGGCGACGGGGCGTGCGAGTTCATGAGTCCATTCTATGCAGCAGGCCCCATACCCGGGCAACGCGAGCCTATTTGCTTGTGAGCTTCGCCTTGCCGTCACTCTGCTTGGCGACGACGTCATTTGTGAGGTGGTTGCGAGCGGCCTGAGCGGGGGCCGAATCGGCCGGGTGTTTGATGAATGCATCGAGGAAGGCGAGCACTGCCGACGATGTAACGGCGGCCACCATCGCGCGATTCTCGGGCCTCTCGCCGAGGAACACCGCCATCCGCCCACCCGAATACGAACTGTGGGTCGCCCCCTCGATCCAGAGAAGAAACGTATGGGGCTCGCCCGTGCTCGCCGGAGCGTACTCAAACGGATGCCGTCGTGACGCCGGGGTTTCATTGCCGACGCGGGCGGTGTCACGTGACCCCGTGATGACAAGCAATGGCTTGTCGAGCTTCGCCCAGCTTTCCTCGGTGAAGAGCCGCGTCTTGAGGCCTTGCCCCGAGATCACGACGGCGGCCTTCACCCTTGGATCAGCAACGCTCTCGACGCCACCAAGGAGACGGCTTCGCACCTTCGCGCCGATGACCATCTGCGTGGTCAGTGCTCCGGCGGAGTGGCCAGCCATCGCGATTGCGTCCCGCGAGATCGTTCCGCCAGCCTTCGTGAGGTCGGGCGTTGTGGCCTCGATCACGGGGATCGCATCAATGATCCGCTTGATGTCGTCGACCCGCTCGAACACCTTGACGTCACGGAAATAGTCAGCCGGGTTTGAAAGCAGCTCTCGGCCGGATGGCTCACCCTGCTTGCGGCCGAGTTTGAGGGAGTCGGAATGCGTGGGGAGAACGACAACGTAGCCATGCGAGGCAAGCCGATCGGTGAGGTCGCCAAAAGCCTCGGACGAGCCGCCCATGCCGTGGCTGAAGATGACCAGCGGCAGCGGGCCTGTGGTGTCGAGTGGGTAGCGAACCTTGATTGGAATCTCTCGCGACGATTCGCCGCGGGCTGGAGCGTCGGCTGGCGTAAGCACACGATCGAAGGCTGATGTTGTGAAGGGGCCGTTTGAATGCTCATCGACCTGCGACCACCCAGGGGTGGCAATGACGCTCGCGACCATGCATGCGCCGCCAAGGAAGACCGGCCCAATGCCCTTGTGAGCGATGGAAGTGCGGCCGTGGCTCGAGACAACGTGCGCGTTCATGGCTGGCTCCTCGGAAAGCGGATCGCGGTTTCGATACCCTACCGCACCGCTGGCCTCCGGCGGAAAGCGGATTCTCGTCCATCGATCGTGCATTCGCTGTGCCATTGAGCGAGACACTGGCGAAGCGGTACGCTCGCCACCATGACTATTGACGATTGAATACTTGATTCAAGCCTGAAGGCCGGAAAAACCCGGAGCGTAGCGAAGGATGCCATGAGTGAACCGTTCAAACACCAATAAACCTTCGCATGCGAAGCCACAACGAGCACGGGCCGCGTTTGATCTCCCGGCCTGGGGGCTCGCCGCAGCAACGCTTGCGGGCTTTGCCGGCCGGTGGCACTGGCTGCTCGATCTGACAAG
Source organism: Pirellulales bacterium (assembly GCA_041746715.1). GTDB lineage: Bacteria > Planctomycetota > Planctomycetia > Pirellulales > UBA1268 > QWPN01. Next base: position 2,919 of record JBGTGN010000052.1, read on the forward strand.
CCACTTTCGCTGGTACTGGCTTCTGGCCACGCTTGTGTGGTTTGCCGTCACGTCGCGACGACGGAGCCGGCTCGCGACGGCATGTCTCGTGTTTGCGGTAGGGGCCAACACATGGGCGATCCTCCCGTATTGGCTGCCGTCTGCACGCCCGGCCACGACTGGCGATCGGCTCACGATTGTGTCGCTCAACCTCTTGGTCGATAATCCCCACGAGGATCGTGTGCTGGCATACCTCCGGCACGAGAACGCCGACGTCGTGGTGCTCTTGGAAGTCAGCCATGCCTGGGCTGATGCGCTCGTCGAACTGGAGCCGCTCTATCCATATCGTGTCGTCGAGCCGCGCCGCGACCCGTTTGGCATTGCCGTGCTCTCAAAGCTGCCGCTGACCGAACCGCGGGTTGTCGAGTTCGCTGGTGGGTCGCCGGCGATCATCACGGGGCTGCCCGTCGGCAAGGCGGGCTGTCTGCTCATGGCCGCGCATCCGCTCGCGCCTGTCTCCGCAGACTGGTCGGCGCGTCGCGATGCCCAGCTCGAGGCAATGGGCGCGCAGGCCGGCGAGGAGCCGCGGCCGGTGATCGTGGCTGGCGATCTCAATACCACGCCGTGGGGCTACGGGTTTCGCCAGCTCATGGCACCGCGTGGCCTTCGCGACTCGGCGCTTGGCCGTGGTGTGCAGAGCACATGGCATGCTCGCTATTGGGCTCCGCGCATCCCGATCGATCACATCGTCGTGTCGCCCGACATCGGCGTGGAGGCCCGCACGGTTGGTCCCGACGTGGGCTCCGATCACCTTCCGGTTGAGGCCACGCTCGTCGTGCCGTAGCTGATGGTGAAGGGTTGCCCGTGCCACGGGCAACCGCCACGGGCAACCCTATGGGGGGGATTCACCGGGCGGCCTGCAGCTCGCCGAGGTCGAGGCCCAGGCGGCGAAGCTTCTTGTAGAGCGTGGTGCGGTTGATGCCGAGGGAGCGGGCGGCGAGGTCGCGGCGCCAGCCGGAGCGTTCGAGGGCTTCGAGAATCAACTGACGCTCCGGTGAGGCGAGCGCCTCCTTGAGCGGGCTTGTGGCCGCGCCTGCATGTTGCCCCCCAGCGAGCACGGCCGCAGGCAAGTCGGCAGCATCGATGAGTGACCCACGACCGAGAAACACAGCTCGCTCAATGGAGTGCTGGAGTTCGCGAACGTTGCCCGGCCAGGCGTGGGCACAGAGCGTCGCCATCGCCGCCTCTGAAAATCCGGTGACCTCGCGGGGTGCCTGCGCGACGGCCTTGCGAAGAAAATGGCTCGCGAGCAGTGGAATGTCGGAGGCACGATCACGAAGAGGTGGCATCTCGATGGCGACGACGTTGATCCGCCAGAAGAGGTCGGCCCGAAACCGACCGGCGGCGACAAGCGGCTCGAGGTCTTCATTTGTGGCGAGGATCACGCGGGCGTCAACGCGGTGCGTGCGGCCGCTGCCGACGGGCTCAAATGCCATCTCCTGAAGCACCCGCAGCAGCTTGACCTGCATCGCGGGCGAGGCCGTTGCAATCTCGTCCAGAAAGATCGTGCCGCCATCGGCCTCGAGAAACCGGCCTTCACGATCGGTTCTCGCGCCGGTGTATGCCCCGGCGACATGACCAAACAGCTCGCTCTCGAGAAGCGGCTCGGCGAGGCTGCCGCAGGCCACCTCGACAAACCTTCCGCTGCGTCCACTCGTGGCATGGATCTCGCGAGCAAGGAGCGACTTGCCCGTGCCACTCTCACCCGTGATGAGCACGGTGGCCGGCGTGCGGGCGATTCGCCTCGCGATGTCGAGCGAGCCAAGCAGCGATGGGTGCGAGCCGATGACGGCCGAGGTGGGGCAGGGCGTGCTACGACAGTTCGGCGCGGGGCAGGGCGTGCTACGACAGGTCAGCGTGGGGGTGAGTAGGCTGCGGCCGGCGGTTGCAACACGTGCGGCATCGATCGCGGCGAGGAGCTCGGCATCAGCGCCTGGATGACACGCCGCCGTGTCGGCCCACGCGGGGCAGGATTCGCCCGGAGGGACGATCGCGACGATGCCCGCTGCTGGCGACACGGCGAGCACGGCCTCGGCTACCCGGCGGCCCCCGTCGTCGGGGAGATGCGCATCGACCAGGCAGGCGGAGCAGCGTTCGCGGCCGGGTGATCGAAGAACCTCGGCGACCGAACCGACGGCAAAGGCATGCCATCCCAGGCCGCAGAGCCATTCCGCGCGGCCCGAGGCCAGCCGTCGGTCGTCGTCTACGACCACGATTCGGCGAGGCGTCGTGGCAGAAGGATGACTCGGCATGAAAGGCTCCCTGAGGTGCGAGACAACTCGCGGCACTAAAGGGTTGTAGGTCGCGGCGGGGCGACATGCGTGTCGCTCGAGGGCGACAGGTTTGCCTGATCGTCACGGTCGCCGCCGCAGAACCGGCACAACCGGCGCTGGCTACACGCCAATGGAGCCCAGGACCTCTGGGAATGGGTGAATCCGCGCGGCACTCGTACCGCGTTTGCCCTGCCTCGGAGGTTCAGGACTCCAGACGCTCGACAGCGCCCCGGATGCCCGGGCGCCCCACACCACAGCGGCTACGAGCACGGGAGCCCGGAGGTGCGACCGGCGGCCGGAGGGCCGCGAAGACCGCCGGGGCCATGGATGGCCCGCCGGTCGTAAAACAGCCAGCGGCTTCATTCGTCCGGTGGATCGGCACGCTTGTCGGGGTGCTTGTGGCCATGCTTTCCATCGACTTCGCCGAGGCGTACGACGTCGGCGATCCGGTCGGCGGCGGGGCCGAGCAAGATCTCGCGGTTCTCGAAGAGCGCCTCGGGGTCTTGGTCGAGCATCTCCATTCGGCGGCGCCTGAAGGAGAAGAACGCGATCACCGCAACCGCCACGACGACGGCGACCACCACGATGAGCGTGAAACCTCGCTCGGCCATCTCAATGAGCCCGCTGATCCGTTCGCCGAAGAGGTAGGCGAGACCGAAAAACCCACCGATCACGATCGAGGCACAGATAAAGTCGGCAAAGAGAAACCAGCGATACTTCACTCGCAGGATGCCGGCGGTGAGATAGAAGGGGCTCCGTAGGCCCACCAGGAATCGGGCCACAAAGAAGGCCTTGATGCCATGGCGGTTGATGAGGTCTTCGATCGTCCTTTCGCGTTCGGGCGTCAGGAAGCCGCTCCACCAGGGATGCTCCCGCAGCACGCGGGCGCCGAAGAACCGACCGATGCCATACATGATGCTGTCACCCAACAGCGCGCCGACAATGCAGGCGAGCAGGGCCTTCCACCACACAAGCGCCCCGGCCTTGCTGGCCGCGCCAGCAGCCACAATCGCCACCTCCTCGGGAATCGGTAGGCCGATGCCGGTGAGTGCCAGGAAAAGCACGATGCCAAGGTAGGAGGCGTGGAACCAGTCGGGCATGACGGAAGTGAAGGTGCGACGTTTTGACCAGAAGGGAATCGCAGAGTGTACCCGCCCATGGATGATCCGGAGGGGCACCACGGCCGACTTCGCGAATGGCGTCAATCCTCGTGCTTGCCCTGGAGCCATTCGAGCGTCATGCCAGGCTCTGGCTCAATGGCCACGGTCGCCTCGTCAAGATTGGCGATCACCACCCGCAGCCCGCTGCCAGCTCCTGGCATCACGAGGATGCCCCCTGTGGTGCCGCCAGGCGGCGCGATCTTCGATAGGCCATCGATGCCAAGCACGTAGGCCGCTGTCGCAAGGGCATCGGCCTCGGCCGCCGACGTGGCAAGCACCGTGGCCGAGAGAACACCCTCGGCCGGTTGGCCAGTTCGCGGATCGAGGATGTGTCCAATCCGTCGGCCCCGATCAATAAAGAACTGCGTGCCGGAGCCGCTCGTGCCGAGCGCCTGATCGCGAAGCGTGATCGTCGCGAGCTGGCGGCCAGGCC
>JBGTGN010000053.1:0-36767 GCA_041746715.1 Pirellulales bacterium
GCGCGGCCTCGCCGATGCCGTGCGTGAGGCGCCGGCCCAGCTCGACGACGAGGGGTTTCGACGCGTGCTCTCGGAGTTTGAGAAGCGCATGGAGGAGCGAGATCGTGACCTGATCGCGAAAATGGAAGTGGCGTCCCGCGAGAATCTCGCCAAGGGGAAACAGTTTCTCGACGCCAATGCCAAGCGGCCTGGTGTGACGGTGCTCCCGAGCGGGCTTCAGTATGAGGTGATCAAGCAGGGCAACGGGGCTAAGCCAACGCTCGACTCCGTTGTAAAGGCCCACTACCGCGGCACGCATGTCGACGGGTCGGAGTTTGACGGAACGGACCCGAAGGGGGAGCCAACGGCGTTTCCGTTGCGGGGCGTGATTCCGGGCTGGCAGGAGGCGCTCCAGAAGATGGCGGTCGGGTCGAAATGGCGGGTCTGGCTCCCGCCCGAGATCGCCTACGGAGAGGCTGGATCGCCTCCCGCCATCGAACCCAACGAGGTTCTCATCTTTGAAATCGAGGTCGTAGGCATCGACGAGGCTGGTCGGTAGGAGTCGTTTTTCGGCTGATATTTTGAGAATTCGGCCGAATTTCCTGGGAGCGCTGGCCCTTGCCGCCCAGCAATCCGCAAACTTTCTCCAATTCACCCAGTTGCCTTGAACTGCCGAATCGTCAGACTATTCTCTTCCTTGTAGAGCGGCTCGGCCCCCGGAAATGGTTCGGGGTCGGCGACGAGCATCGCGGATCCAGGCATTTCCGGGAGATTGAAAAACATGACGTCGAAGCGTCACTGGTTGAAGTTTGCAGGCGCGGTCACCTTTGTCGCGGTTGCCGCGGCGGCGGCCGACGTTGAGGCCGGGTGGCATCACCGCCACGGCAGTTACGGTTCGAGTGGCGGCAGCTCGGGTGGTTCCTCTGGCGGCAGCTCGAGTTCGTACAGCTCCTATGGCTCCAGCGGCGGCAGCTCGAGCTCATACAGTTCCTACGGCTCGTCGGGCGGGTCCTCCTCAAGTAGCTACGGCTCCTGCGGTTCCCACGGCAGCTATGGCTCGACTCATGCCTACCGCAAGGCAATGCGACGTGCCTATCGGCATTCGAGCCACGGTTCCTCGGGCGGCTCGTACGGTTCCTACGGCTCGTCGGGTGGCAGCTACGGTGGCTCCAGCGGTGGCAGCTCCGGTGGCTATGCCACGAGCGGCTACTCCACGGGCTACTCGGCCGCGATGCCGATCGAGTCATACCGTGTGATCAATGAGGTTCCCTCATCGACTGACGGCGAAGTGATCGGAACGCCTCCAGCGGTTCCGGCCACACCACCAGCCGATGATTCAACGAGCATCGTGCCCGCCGATGGTGGTCTCCTCGTGGTGGACGTGCCGGCCAATGCCGACATCTTCGTCAACGGTGCAAAGACCTCATCGCAGGGTGCCCGTCGTCAGTTCCTCTCGCGTGGCCTAGTCGCCGGCAAGACGTACGAGTTCGTCGTGCGGATGGCGGTTGATCGTGACGGCCAGGTGGAAGAATCGACGAAGGTCGTAGCCCTTGCGGCTGGCGAGCGGTCGAAGGTGTCGTTCGTGGCGGAGGCGGCCCAGGCCGTTGCTACCACGAGCCTCACGCTGACCGTGCCATCCGACGCGAAGGTCTGGCTCGCCGGCAATCCGACATCGTCGGCCGGCGAGGTTCGGCACTTCGAGACGGCTGGCCTATCGGCCGGTCAGGTCTGGCGGAACTACGAGATCAAGGTCACCACGGTCGTCGACGGCCGTGAGGAGACCGTCTCGAAGGTGATCGATCTGGCCGCCGGTGACCGGGTGGAGCTCTCGCTCGACCCAACCGCCGCCCCATCCGCTGCCACCGCTTCGCTCCGGTAAGCGGTGCCGGAAGATTGTTGTTCATCAAAACGCGTCCCGTGTGGCACCCCGCCACACGGGACGCTGTTTTTTCGCTGAATCGCTGAATCCGCGAAGGGAAGCCCTTCGCTCCCGCTGCGGAACGTGCCTCCGGAGGCCAAAAACGGTCATTCCCCCGTTCCATTCTGCGTTTTGGACGGCGCGGAGAGCGTGACCTAGGCTTGCGGCAGCCTCCTGACAGGGATTGCCCGTGCCTTCTGCCAAACAGCATTCTGTTTCTGCCACGCAGCGATTCCTTCGCCTCGGCGTGTCCCTCGCGCTGCTGGTCTATTTCGCCGCGGTGATCATCGCGCCGCTATCGGGGCCACCCCCGGCCAGCGAGCTTTCGCAAGTGATTCTCCAGCCGTTTCGGCCGATCCTGGGAGTGCTCTACCTCGGCCACGGCTACCGGTTTTTCGCTCCTGACCCAGGGCCTGGGCACACGATCCGCTGGACCGTCACGCTGCCAGACGGCTCGACCCGCACAGGAAAAACGCCCGACGCCCAATCGGACTGGCCGCGGCTGATGTATCACCGCCGGTTCATGGTGGCCGAGAAGATCGCCGTGCTCGTGCCACCGCCATTCGCGACCGACGAGGATCGCGACGCCGCGAAGCGGGAACGGCTGCCGCTCGTGAAGGGCGTGGCCGCAAATCTGCTTCGCAGCACAGGCGGCGATCGCATTACGCTCGAGCTTGTCGAGCACTATCTGCCGGGGCCAGAAGAGATCGTGGCCGGCACGTCTGGTGAGGACCTCGTCACACCGCTCGGAACCTTTGTTCGCCGGGAGACGTTGTCACGATGATCTCCACCGAGAACACCCACTGGCCGACCGCCCACAGCCAAGCAACCTCCGAGCACCGCGGCTGGTGTGCCGAATGGGCAGCGGCCTGGAATACGTTCTGGTTCACACCGGCCGACCCGCTGCCACTGGCCGTCGTGCGGATTCTCACCGGGCTCCTCCTCACCTGGTCGTGCATCGTGTGGCTTCTCGACCCCGATGCGTTTTTCGGCGATCGCGGCTGGCTCGCGCCGACAGACGTCTGGCGAATGAACGATCAGCCCTGGCAGTGGAGCTGGTTTTTTGCCATGCCCGGGCCTGATGGTGCGCGGGTTCTCGCGAGCATTGCACTGCTTGCCGCCGTGCTCCTCACGCTCGGCCTCGCGACGCCGATCGCCGCGGTCGTCTCGCTTCTCGCGCTCGTGAGCGCTGCCAACCGCGCCCCACTGAACACGTTTGGCCTCGATGACACGCTCGGCATGCTCCTGATCGGCCTCGCGGTGGGACCGAGCGGCGCGAGACTCTCGCTCGACGAGAGGCTGCTCGGAGCAGGGCAGGGGAGTGCGGCGCCGTCAGTGCGCGCCAACGTGGCGGTACGAATCCTCCAAGTGCATCTCTGCGTCGTCTACTTCTTCTCGGGCTGCGGCAAGCTCTTTGGAGCGAGCTGGTGGGAGGGCACGGCGATCTGGGGAGCCGCGGCGAACGTGCAGTACCGCACGCTCGATCTCACCTGGCTGGCGTGGCATCCTCTGGTCGTCAACGCCATCACGCTCGGCACCCTCTTCTGGGAGGTGGCCTATGCCGCTCTCGTCTGGCCACGGCTCACCCGTCGCCTGTTTCTCGCGATGGCTGTGATGGTCCACTTGGGAATCGGGCTCGCAATGGGCATGATGGAGTTTGGACTGGCGATGATCACGGCGAATCTCGCATTTGTGCCGGCCGCCGCCTGGCGGCAAGTCCTCCCGAAATTTCTGCTCCTCGACTCCTCCGAATCCCGAACGGTTTCCTCATGATCGACACGCTTGCCATCGTGGGCGCCACCGGCGCCGTGGGCCGCATCATCATCGAACTGCTCCTCGCGCGGGAGTTTCCCGCCCGCCGGATCAAGCTCCTGGCATCGGCCCGTTCGGCCGGACGCACGCTCGAAGTGGGCGGCCGATCCTTCGATGTCGAAGAGCTTACGCCAGAGTCGTTTGCCGACGTGGAGATCGCGATCGGCAGCACGCCCGACGAGATCGCCGCCGAGTTTGTTCCATGGGCCGTCGAACGGGGCACCGTCGTCGTCGATGAGAGTGCCTTCTATCGGATGCACCCCGACGTGCCACTCGTGATCCCCGAGGTAAACGCCGACGCGCTCGCTGGCCATCGCGGAATCGTGGCGAGCCCCAACTGTTCAACCACGCAGATGGTCATGGTGATGAAGCCGCTCCACGATGCGGCTCGCGTTCGGCGGGTGATCGTGAGCACCTACCAGGCTGTCAGCGGCGCGGGCCTTGCTGCCACCCAGGAGCTCCGCGACGGCGCGGCCGCTTGGCTCAAGGGTGATGTCGAGCCCCGCCAGATCTTTCCCCATCCGATTGCCGCGAATCTCATCCCGCAGATCGGCTCGCCGAAAACCGGTGGCGCTACGAGCGAAGAGATGAAGATGGTTCTCGAGACCCGCAAGATGCTGAAAGACGAGTCGATCGGTGTGTGTGCCACGTGCGTGCGAGTACCGGTGGCCAATGGCCATAGCGAGTCGCTCCTCATCGAGACGGAACGAAAACTCTCGGCTGATGAGGCGCGTCGCCTGCTTGCGGCCTTCCCGGGCATCGTTGTTGAAGACGATCTCGCCGCGAAGAAATATCCGACTCCGCGGGGAGCGACCGGCCGCGACGAGATTTTTGTTGGGCGGATTCGTGAAGATGATTCATGTTCCAACGGAATCGCTCTCTGGTGTGTGTCTGACAACCTCCGCAAGGGCGCCGCCACGAACGCCGTGCAGATCGCCGAGCGACTCGCTGCCGATCCCGTTCTCCTCGCGGGAGCGGGCAGGGCAGGGGGCGTTGCCGCGGCCCGATGACGATCCGATGACCTGCCCCGCCCGCACGATCCGACTGCGAGTCGCATACGACGGCACGCGGTATTCCGGCTGGCAGGCCCAGCCCGGCAGGACGACGGTGCAGGGCTCGCTCGCCGAGGCGATTGGCCGTGTCTCGGGGGAAGACCTTCTCCCGACGGGTGCCAGCCGCACCGATGCGGGCGTCCACGCCCTCGATCAAGTGGTCGCCTTCTCGACTCAGAGCCCGCACGAGCCGGCGGTGTGGCTGCGGGCCCTCAACGCCTGGCTGCCGCCTGACATCACCGTGACCGCCTGTGACCTTGCTCCTGAGGGCTTCGATCCGATCTCCGCGGCACGGTCAAAACGCTACCGCTACCGAGTTCATGACGCCGTCCCCAAGCCGATCCTCTCACGGCAGCTCGTCTGGCGGTGGCGGAGCCGGCTCGATGTCGAGGCCATGATGGCAGCCGCCCCAGCGCTTGTCGGCGAGCACGACTTCACGAGTTTTGAAACGACGCCCTCCACCCGCCGCTCGAAAGTTCGCACGATTCATTCCCTTTTGGTGAGGCGAACGGCCGCCCCGGGCGCCGGCCCTGGCGGTGAGGTGTGGATCGAGGTCGAGGGCAACGGATTTTTGTACAACATGGTCCGGATCATCGCCGGATCGCTGGTGATGGTGGGTGCTGGAAGGCGAAGCCCTGCGTGGCTGGCCGAGGCGCTCGCGGCGAAGAGCCGTCCGGCCGCCGGCCCCACGGCACCACCGCAGGGGCTTTGCCTCGTCTCCATTTCCCTCGCGCCTGATTCCGAAAAATCTCCTCGTGACACGTGAATACCTGATTCAAGGCTGAAGGCCTGAAAGCCCCGGAGCGTAGCGAAGGGATTCCAGGAGTGAACTCTTCAAACATCAAAAATGCCAAAACCGATTCCTGAAAGCCTCGGCCCACTCACGCTCGTCACGCAGATCGGTGTCGGCCGGTACTGTCAGATATGGGAAGCCACGACGAAGGCAGGCGACCGCGTGGCGGTCAAAGTCGTCGTGCCCGAGAAGGCGGACGATCCCGAGCAGCGGCAGCTCCTCGAGCATGAGCTCGAGGTAGCCAAGTCGCTTGACCACCCGACGGTCATCAAGATCGATCGGCTTTCGGAGGAGGGGGGATTGCCGCATCTTGTGATGGAGCTGTTTCCGCACCCAAACCTCAAGAAGCAGATCCAGAACGGGGTCTCGTCGCTCATGCCGAGGCTTCCGCGGATCGTGACCGAGATCGCACTCGCGCTCAACACCGTCCACGCCCGCGGTTGGGTACACCGCGACGTAAAGCCCGAAAACATCCTGGCTGCCCCGGACGGCGAGGTTCGACTCATCGATCTGGCCATTGCCGCGAAGGCGTCGGGGATGCTTGGTCGGCTCTTCGGCAGCAAAACGCCACCGCCGCAGGGCACGCCAAGCTACATGTCGCCTGAACAGATTCGCGGCCAGGCGCTCGACGCCCGCAGCGACATCTATTCGTTTGGCTGCGTTGTCTTCGAGCTCCTCGCTGGCAAGCCGCCGTACACGGCGCCGAACACCAACGACCTGCTGAACAAGCATGTCTCGGCACCGATTCCAGCGGTCGATACCATGGCACGAGGGGCCACGACCGATGCCACGAAACTCCTTCGGCAGATGCTGGCGAAGAGGCCATCGGAGCGGCCTGCCTCGATGCGGGATGTGCTTGCTCGCCTCAAGGCAATCCGGCTCTTCGACCGGACGGCGACCGGGTGAGATTGACTCGCGACCAGTCTGGCCGGGAAAATCCAAATCCCTGCCCGATTTCCCGATGAGGTTCGCTTCCTGATGGCCACTGGACTCCACCGCCTTCCCCTGGAAAAGCCGATCTACGAGATCGAGGATCGGATTGCTGAGCTGGAGTCGGCGCCACTCGGTGCCCGGCAGGACGAGGAGCTCGGCCGGCTGAGGCGGCAGCTCGTCGATGTTCAGAAGAAGATTTTCGGTCAGCTCGATCCCTGGCAGACCGTCGAGATCGCCCGCCATCCGGATCGGCCCAAGACCAGCGACTACCTCCAGCTCGTGTTCGACGAGTTTGTAGAGCTCCACGGCGACCGTGCCTTCGGCGACGACCGCGCGATGCTCACTGGGTTTGCGAAGCTCGACGAGCGGAAGGTTCTTGTTGTTGGTCATCAAAAAGGGAAAACGCTCACCGAAAGGCAGGCCTGCCACTTCGGCTGTGCCCATCCGGAGGGCTACCGCAAGGCGATGGGGAAGATGCGGCTTGCGGCAAAATATGGCCTGCCGGTGATCTGTCTTATCGACACGCCCGGTGCCTATCCGGGAATCGGCGCCGAGGAACGCGGCCAGGCCCAGGTGATCGCCGAGAGCATGTTTCTCATGGCGTCACTGCCGGTGCCGATTATTTGCGTCGTGATCGGCGAGGGGGGATCGGGCGGTGCGCTCGGGATCGGTGTGGGCGACCGCGTGGCGATGCTCGAGCATGGCTACTACAGCGTGATCAGCCCCGAGGGCTGCGCCGGGATTCTCTGGAAGAGCGTTGACTTTAAGGCCGACGCGGCGAGGGCTCTGCGGTTTCGTTCCCGCGACCTTCAGGAGTTTGGTGTCGTCGATGCGGTGATCGAGGAACCTGCTGGCGGCGCCCATCGACATCCGCAGCAAATGGCCATGCGGCTCAAGACGTTCCTGGTTCGCACCCTTCGGGAGCTCACGGGGCAGCCGAGCGACGCCCTTGTCGCGACCCGTTATGAGAAGTTCCGCCGCATGGGGCAATTCATCGAAGAAGCCCAACCGGCCTGACGAGACGCGCCAGGCCCGGAGTTCCCAGCCCCGACTCTGGCGGGTACGTTGTCGCCATGAATCCATCCGGACCGGGCGGCGATGCAGGGCAGGGGGGCGGTGTGCCGCCAGGGCTCGACCCCTTCATTGCCCGCTGGGCAGCAAGCTCCGGGGCCGAGCGGGCCAACTACCAGCTCTTCCTGGCCGAGCTCTGCGACGTGCTCCACCTGCCGCGGCCCGACCCGAGCGTCGCGGACGAATCCACGAATACGTACGTCTACGACAAGGCGGTCGCGTTTCCGCTTCCCGACGGCCGCACGACCACCAAATACATCGACCTCTACCGGAAGGGCTGCTTCGTCTGCGAGACGAAGCAGTCGGTCGAGCGGCCCGAGAGAGATCCGCTGTCTGTCGCCGACCCAGCGGCTCCCAAGGCTCGCCGCAAGACGGGCACGAGTGTTCGCGGCACGGCCGGCTGGGACACTTCGATGATTGCTGCCCGCGGGCAGGCAGAGGACTACGTGCGCGGCCTGGCGGACGACAACCCACCCTTCCTGCTCATCATCGACATCGGCCACTCCTTCGAGCTCTATGCCGATTTTTCAAGGCTCGGCAAGGTTTATACGGCGTTCCCCGATGCCCGTAGCCACCGCTTTTCACTCGACTCGCTTCGCGACGAAGCCGTCCGTGAGACGCTCAGAAAACTCTGGCTCGATCCGCTTTCGCTTGACCCCTCCAAGCAGGCGGCGAGAGTCACCCGCGAGATCGCTGGCCGCATCGCCATCCTAGCCCGGCGACTCGAGGCGGCAGGCCATGATCCCGAGGGCGTTGCCTGGTTTCTGATCCGCTGCCTCTTTTCCTTCTTTGCCGAGGATGTCGGTCTTCTTCCGAAGGGGACATTCACTGATCTGCTCGTGAGTCTGCGGGCTACACCTGCTCAGTTTGTGCCGCTGGTGACCGAGGTCTGGCGGACGATGGACACCGGCGGTTTTTCCGCGGCCATTCGTTCACGTCTCAAAAGGTTCAATGGCGGCATCTTTCATGAGCACGAGCCGCTCAAGCTCGATGCCGAAGAGATCGGCCTCTTGATTGACGCTGGAAAGTGTGACTGGCAGGACGTGGAGCCGGCGATTTTCGGAACGCTCCTCGAGCGAGCCCTCGATCCACGCGAGCGGCACAAGCTCGGGGCCCATTTCACACCGCGGGCCTATGTGGAGCGGCTGGTCGTGCCCACGATCATCGAGCCAGTCCGCGATGACTGGGAAGCCGCCCGCGCCGCGAGCCTGGCGGAGGCCACGGCTGGACGGATCGATGCGGCCAAGTCAGAGGCGCGAAAGTTTCTCGACGACCTCACCGGCATCCGCGTGCTCGATCCCGCCTGCGGCACCGGCAATTTTCTCTACGTGTCGATGGTGAAGCTCAAGGAAATCGAAGCGGAAGCTCGCGACTGGCTCGGCCAGCTTGGCGAGACACAGGCCGACCTCGAACACATGGAGCGAACGATCGACCCGAAGCAGTTCCTGGGCCTCGAGATCAATCCCCGGGCGGTGGTGATCGCGGAGGTGGTCCTCTGGATCGGCTGGCTCCAGTGGCACCTTCGCGACCGAAAAAAGCCCGAGAGTTTTTCAGAGCCGATTCTCCATGCCTACGGCAACATCGAATGCCGCGACGCGCTGCTCGCGTATGACCGCAAGGAGCTTGTCCGCGACGACACAGGAAAACCAGTCACGCGATGGGACGGTGTGACCACCAAAAAACATCCCGTCACCGGCGAAGACGTGCCCGACGACTCTTCGAGAGTCGCCGTCGAACGCTACGTGAATCCTCGGAAGGCCACCTGGCCCAAAGCCGATTACGTCGTGGGCAATCCACCGTTTCTGGGATCGAAGCGGATGCGGGAGTGCCTCGGCGATGCCTACGTCGACGCGATTCAGGCGACATGGCCGGAAGTACCTCAGGCAACTGATTTTGTTTTGCGCTGGTGGCACAAGGCGGCTGAGCTGCTGCGAGAGGGGAACCTCCGAGTATTCGGCCTCGTGACGACCAACTCGATCGGGCAGGCCTACAACCGCCGCGCGATTCAATCACACCTTGATTCAGGGCAATGCAATCTAACGTTCGCGATCCCCGATCACCCATGGGTCGATTCAGCCGATGGTGCCGCTGTTCGTATTGCCATGACGGTCGGGAAACGTACGGGCAGCCTGGGATTGCTGGTGCAAGTCGTATCCGAGCATTCTGACGAGAAGCATGAGGAAGTCAGTATTGAGACTCACTCGACGCCAGGGTGTATCAATGCGAGCCTTCAAATAGGTGCCGACACCGGTGAGGTGACGGCGCTCACAAGCAACGCGGACTTATGCTGCGTTGGCATCAAGACGATTGGCGGGGCGTTTGTCGTCACGCCTGACGAAGCCGAGCGACTTGGCCGTAGCCAGCACCTAGGACTGGATCGCCACATTCGCCCTTACCTCAATGGCCGAGACATTTCGCAAACGAGTCGCGACTTGATGGTGATTGACCTTTTCGGCCTGAGCGATTCGGACGTCCAGTCGCGATTCCCAGAGCTGTACCAACACCTCCTTCATGGGGCGAAGCCTGAACGTGAACAAAATCGAAATAGGCTGTTTCGCGAGGTGTGGTGGGTCATCGGGCATCCGCGGCCGCTCTTTCGGGAGTTCACCCAAGGCATCAATCGGTACATCGCCACGATCGAGACCTCCAAGCATCGGTTCTTCGTGTTCCTATCCACGGAGGTTTTGCCTGATAGCACTGCCGTCACCTTCGGCCTCGGTGATGCGGTTTATCTTGGCGTGATGTCGAGCCGAATCCACGTTGTGTGGTCCCTGGCGGCCGGAGGCCGACTGGGCGTCGGCAATGACCCTCGCTACAACAAGACCGCATGCTTCGATCCGTTCCCGTTTCCCGACGCGACGGATGCCCAGCGTCAACACATTCGCGAACTGGGTGAGGCGCTCGATGCGCATCGCAAGCGGCAACAGCAGGCGCATCCAGGGCTGACGATCACGGGGATGTACAACGTCCTCGAGAAGCTCAGGAGTGGCGAGCCCCTCACGGCCAAAGAGAAAAAGATTCACGACGATGGCCTGGTGAGCGTGCTCAGAAAGATTCACGACGACCTCGACGCGGCGGTATTTGAGGCGTACGGCTGGCCCCTGTCGCTCTCAGACGACGAGATTCTGGAGCGGCTTGTGGCGCTCAATCACGAGCGGGCTGCCGAGGAAAAGCGGGGGCTTGTCCGCTGGCTGCGGCCTGAGTTTCAGAGTCGAGGCGGTGCGAGCGACGTGCAGTTGGCGATGGATGTCGGCGACGATGCGGACGAGGACGTCGAAGAGAGTGGCGAAGCCGCGGAGTCGAAACCGAAGAGGCGTCGTGGCGGCGGGAAGCGGGCTGCTAAGAAGAGCACCAAGAAGAAGCCTCCGGCCAAGGCGGAGCGATTGGCGTGGCCGAAAGATCTGGCCGAGCAGACGCGGGCGGTTCGCGGGGCGTTGGCGGCGGCTGGTGAAATCGTGACAGCGGCCGAGGTGGCGAAGCAGTTCGCAAAGGCGAAGGCCGCGCGTGTCGAGGAGATTCTCGACACGCTTGTGGCGCTCGGCCACGCCCGCCACACCGACGCCGGCTACGCCTCCGTGTAAGGCCCGTCGATGCGGTTTCAGGCTCGAGGTGGCCCGTGCCCCGGCCATGCGAAACGTTGTCCGAATACGGTTTCAGGCTCGGGGTGGCCCGTGCCATGGAGCCGGCGTTGTAGGCCGAGCGCAGCCAGGATGGCGAAGCGAGGGCTACATCGAGTGAAGCGACGGGCACGATGCCCGTCGCGAACGTCCGGCGACATGGCACGGGCCATCCCGAGCCAGGCAGCGGTCAGCCATCCCGCAATTCGGTGTATTTCCGCGCCGAGCCGCGGGCCAACGACACGGGATATTTCGCCTCGTTCGCCGCGAGCGTCTCCGCCAGAGCTCGTAGGAGTGGAGGGCGGGTTCATAGGCGGAGATCATACCGCACGGCCGGAAACTCCCCCGACCCACAACGTCCGATAATGTCTCTTATGTCCGGTTTGGCTCCCCTCGAGAAGCCCTTGTTTTCAGCGGTGATTCGCTCGTTGCGTGGCAGTCCCTGCCCGCTTCATGCACGGTATGCTCGGACGAAGTGCGGTCATCGCAGCGCGGCCCTGCCAAGGGATGAGCATCACCGCCGTGCTGACGCGAGCTCACCAGCGGGCGGCTTCCGAAACCGACATCGCTCATCGCATGAGGATGGGCGACTGCGACCCCACTGGGAACGCGCCCGGCGCGGCCGGAGGCACCGGCTGCTGGCCGAAGCCACTGGTTGCTGGCTGGCCAGGCTGTGCCGGTTGTGTCGCCGGGTGTCCAGGCGGTAACGGCTGCCAGCCTGTCGATGGGCCGGCGGCCGGCTGGGTCGGCGCCGGCTGTCCGACTGCCCCCCCCTGCTCCCCGCCGGTCCAGGCCGATGTCGAACCGACGCCGTTCCACATCGACTCCGCCGGGGATGCTACCGATGTGGCACCGGCCGCGGGTGGCCTTCCAAGCTCGTCCTGGAACCGGTCAACAAACGGTTTCACGCGCGCGATAACATCCGGGGGCAGAAACTGATCCGCTCGCACGATGAGCTCAGCCACGAATCGACCACTTCGACTCCCCACGATTTGATCGCGATACCCAGGCGCGAGCATCACGGCGAAGAACGTGACAACGACACAGAGCAGCGCCCCCTTGGCCGCACCAAGAAGGAGCCCCATCTGATGGTCGAAGGCCGAGAGCTGGACGGTCTTGATGATCCCAGAAACAACGCCGAAGACGAGCCACACCGCGAGCGAGGTGGCGACGTAGAGCGCGAGCATCGCGATGAGCTTGTTCCACGGTGCCTGGCTTCCAAAGAAGGGCGCGAGCGGCCCTCCAAATCGGATTGCCACAACCGCACTGGCGGCGATGCCACCAATCCATGCCAACTGCCAGAGAACACCCTTGAAATAGCCCAGCACCGCCGCAGCGGCAAGGATGCCAAGCATCACCAGGTCATAGCCTTCGATTGCCATCGCGCGGGTTCCTCTGGAATACAGGAGGGCGGCAGTCTAGGGATGGGCTAGCGACCAGCGAATACCAAATGGAAGAACTGCGAATGGCTTCGCAGACTACGCACACTCCCCAACCGGCCACGGCTGCTTATCTTTCCTAAATACACCGTGCGGCACGATCACCAACTGCGCATTCGCTCCATTTCCACCAAAACACCAAGCGCCGTCCGCACTCATCGCCTCTGGCCTACGATCGAATGACCGACCCGACCGTTCCGGCAGTGCAGGGGAGCGGCGAAGATAGCGAGTGAGGCTTGCCCTCGCGTTTGTCGATATGAGACGAGTGATTCTCCAGCCGGAGGCTTCGGCTCCCGGCCGTGAGAATTCTGCGTCGGCAGGGCCGGGAGGGAATCCGGTCTGCGCGGCACTGCGTAGGGGAAACTTCTCACCGTGCCCGGTTTCCGCGTGCACATCACCGGTTCGTCGATCGTGGGCGCAGGCTACGGCCTGGCGGCCTGGCAGGTTGGCGATATGCCCCCGATGACCTGCGCCCTCGGTGCGGGCCTGTGCGCCGTTGCCGGAATGATGCCCGACCTCGACAGCGGCCCCGGCATCCCGCTTCGCGAGAGCGTCGCCTTTGCGGCCGCGGTCGTGCCCATCATGATGATCCACCGGCTTCAGCACACCGGGATGCCCCTCGAAGCGATGATTCTCTGCGGGGCCGCGATGTACCTCGCCATCCGCTTTGGCTTGGCGTGGTTGCTCAAAACCTATTCCGACCATCGCGGCATGTTTCACAGCCTCCCGGCGGCGGCAATCGCCGGACAAATCACGTTCCTGGCCTTTGCGGCCGAGGAGCCCCTCCGCCGCTACTTTGTCTCGAGCGCGGTCGTCGTCGGATTTCTCACGCACCTCATCCTCGACGAGATTTGGAGTGTGAAGCTGGGCATGTTTGGACCGAAGTTCAAGAAATCATTCGGAACAGCCCTCAAGTTTTCTGGGCCCTATATGTGGCCAAATGTCCTGACCTACGTGCTGGCCCTGGCCCTCGGCGCACTCGCGGCCGGCGATGCCGCCTGGACAGAAAAACTCGCCGCGGTCAAGCAGAAGGTGGAGCAGGCCACTCGCACCTTCCAGCAGCAGCCAGCTCCTCAATGGCAGTACCGACGCTGACGCTAGCCCCTTGCCGGACCGTCGCGTGGGAGAGAACATGCGGGTTTTGCAGCCCGCCGGTGCCCTGATGCTCTTGCCCTTGGCCGCCGCGCCCATGGATTTCAACGCGGCCGCGATTCTCGCGGGGTATCTCCTCCTGACGGCCACCGCGGCCTTCCTGGGTGGCGCCTCCGTATCGCTGCTGTCTCTTGGCCACCGAGCGACGCAGGTGTTGCTGTCGTTTACCGGTGGCGTGCTCCTTGGCGTGGGTCTCCTGCATCTCCTCCCGCACGCGGCCATGGCCCTCGGCGGCGACGTCGATGCCACGATGGGCTGGGCGCTCATTGGCTTCTTCGCGATGTTCCTGCTCGAGCGAGCGTTTCACGCCCATGCACACCACGCCGCTGAATCAACGTGCGAACACGACCATGGTGATCACCACCATCATCATCACACGTCACCGGCATCCGGCCGGGGACGTCTGGCGTGGTATGGCGCCCTTGCGGGCTTGTCGCTCCACAGCCTCGCCGACGGCGCCGCCCTGGCTGCCGCTGTGAACGTTGACGCCGCGACCGGCTTCGCGACGTTCCTCGCCGTCGTGCTTCACAAGCCCCTCGACGCAGCAATCATCACCACACTCATGGTGTCGTCGGGCGCCTCACTCCGGCTTCGGACCGTGATCAATATCGGCTACGCGCTCGTCGTGCCGATCGGGGCTGCGGGTTTTCTCGTGAGCCTTCCGCTGCTCTTCGGTGACCAACGGGAAGCGGCCGTGGGCATCGCGCTGGCCCTCGCGGGTGGCGCGTTTGTGTGCATTGCGGCGGCTGACCTTCTCCCCGAAGTGCAGTTTCACACGCACGACCGGATTCTCCTGACCACGGTGCTGGCGCTCGGGCTTGCCCTTGCCTGGGGCATGGCCATCGCGGAGCGTTCCACGCACGACCATGCGCCCCACGGCCGCAACGCTGGTCACACCCACGCCCAACCGTCTGAACGCTAGCGACTTTCAGCCACTTGTTTCGAGGCCTCGGGCGACCCGCACCCGGCGGACCTCCACCATCACGTCGTCGATAAGCCCCTGTTGCCGACGGATCGTCGACACCTGGGACTGAAAGCACCACGCGATGAGAAAAGCGAGGCCGATGCCTCCCACGAGGTGCCAGGTCACCCAGTCACGGCTCCCGCCGGGCCCCGCGAGCCCGCCCCCAGGATCGGCGGCGCCCCCAAGGGCCACGATGAAAATAACCGAGAGCATGCCGACCACGGCGAAAGGAAAGGCTTGTCGTTTGAGGATGCGACTTCGCTCGACGAGCTTGCCCGAGAGCCCGTAGGCATCGACGACTTCGCGGCACCAGCGGCCGGTGCCAATGAAGTAGGTCACCGACATGCTGTTGACCAGCAGCACGACGAGCGCCGCAAACATCCCCGAAAGCCGGTGAACGGTGCCCCATCGGAGCACCGCCTGGTCGGTCACGTCGTGCAGGTCGCCGATCCAGAGACCGAGCCCCGCGGTCGCGGCCATGAGGGCCACCGAGAAGATCGCGGCCCGCGTAAACATCGTGTGCATGAATCAGCCTTGGTTGGTGTCGAAGGCCCCTCTTTATAGCCACGGGGAATCAGCCACGGGGAATCCGGGGGGGTCAGGTCGATGTTTGGGAACCAGACCCCGACCTGTGATCGTTTCCCTATGATCGATCCCATGCGACCAATGAAATCCACCCACGAGCGGCCCCTGATCCTCCTGACCTGCGGCGACCCTGCGGGTATTGGGCCCGAGGTCGTGGCCTTAGCATGGCATCGAGAGGCTCCCCATGCACGCTCACGGCTGCGGATCGTGTCTGATGCCGCGGTCCTTGACGCCGTCTTGGCAAGGCGGACAAACCTGCCACCGGCAAGGATCATTCCGGTCTCGCTCGCTGACCCGCGGCCCTCGCGACCAGGTGAACTGCTCGTGATCGAGCCCGCCAGCGCCGCAGGCGATCCATCCGTGATCCGCGATGGCACCATCACGTCAGCCGGCGGCCGCGCCGCCGCGACGGCTGTCGAGCACGCTGCCGCTGCCGTGCTCAAAGGGTCTGCCGCTGCCCTGGTGACCGGCCCGCTCCACAAGGAAGCCCTTCATGCCGCGGGCTACGACGTCCCCGGACATACCGAGCTGCTCGCGCGTCTCTGCGGTCTACCCGATGCCGCCGCATCGATGATGCTCTGGCTTCCGGCCGCCCGTGATCGAACAGCCCTCGGCGTGGTTCATGCCACGCTCCATGAACCACTCCAGACCGCAGTCGGGCGGCTCTCGATCGACCTCATCACCACAGCCGGGCAGCGGCTCCACGACAGCCTTCTCACGCTGCTTGATCGACCACCACGGATCGCTGTCGCGGCGCTCAATCCCCATGGTGGCGAAGGCGGCCTCTTTGGCGACGAAGAGCAGCGGCTCGTCACGCCCGCGGTCGCGCGACTCCGCGCGTCAGGCATCGATACCACCGGCCCTCTGCCCGCCGACACGCTCTTCCAGAAGGCATTTTGCGGCGCGTGGGATGGGGTGGTGGCGCTCTATCATGACCAGGGGCACATCCCAGTGAAGCTCCTCGGCATGCACGAGGCAGTCAATATCACGCTTGGCCTCCCACTCGTGCGAACAAGCGTGGCCCACGGCACCGCCTTCGACATCGTGGGAGCGGGCCTCGCCGATCCCGCAAGCATGCTCGCCGCGATCGACGCCGCCACTCGCATCGTCGCTCGCCGCGGCATCACGGCCGAAGCTTTCCCATCATCTTCACATGCTGGTCTGTGAGGTCGATGAGCCCCTCGGTCGCGGGCTGATAAAAAAATGCCGTGTGATCAACCGGCCCGTTGATTTCGATCTCGACAAACTCGATGACCGCGACCGGCTCCACCTCAGCGGCTGCTACCGGCCGCTTGCCCGGAATGCCGAGGAACTCGACCTGGCGGGGCAAGAGGTCCGATCTTCCCACGGCGAACCGAACCTCCCAAGGCCAACCGTCGGGAAGATTCTCGGGGCGAATCCCGCCGGGCTGCTTGGCGGCCTCCGCGAGCTCCGGCATCACCTGCCCGAGCGCCTCCTGGGGAGTCCGCCCCGCGACAAACCAGACAGGGACGCCGCTGATCTCGCCCGGTACGGCTTCCTTGAACCAGAACCACTGCCGCGTCCACCAGAGGAACCGCTGAAGCCCGCCGAGATAGGGAGCTGTTTCCTGCGGTTCGGGCACCTTCAGCTCCTCGAGACGCGACCGCACCCGCTGGATGTCAACGCGGTGGAGCTCGGGAGCGGCATCGCTTATCCGGCGGTGGCTCCAGAAAAAGAGCCCGTCACTAACCTCAGTGATCTCGAACGACTCGGTCTTGCAGGTGAGTGACGACTCGTAGCGAAACCGCTGCTCCTCACCGTGCCCCGCCTGAAGATAGCGGCCAGCCCCCACGAGCGAGAGATCGCCGATACGCACCTTCTGACGAAGGCGGAGCGACACGGTGTCTGCCTTGGCAAGGGTATCGAGACTGCTCGCCACGATCCGCTCGGCCTGCGAGGCCGCATCCCCCTCCACAGCCGCCTCAACAGCCCGCGCCGCACGACCATACACGCTCTTCGGCGGTGCTGCCTCGCCCCCGACGGGCCATGCAATGCCTGCCCAAATCACGACGAGGCACCACCAGAATGGCAAGCGGGGAAACATGGGAAGGAAATTCGGCCTTCGGGTCATCACGGTTCCGTTGACTCTTCCGATTTTGCCAAAGGAAAGGGGCGTCGGAGGTCGATGCTCAACACGGTGAAGAACATCACCGTGATCCGTCCCTACCGATCGGCCGGGAGTGTACGGAATCGACGGGGTCCGGCCCATGCCGGAAATCCGCTCTGGAGGCTCGTGGACAATGATTTCCCGACGCACGAAGCGATGGGTTGGACTCTCGCTGGCAACCGCACTTGCAGGCTGCCACATGCCGGCCAATTCGCCATTCAAGGGCCTGGCGCAGGTCAGGCCAGTGGGCATGCCCCACACCAATGTGCTGCCGCCACCGGCGATGCTTCAGCACCCGGGGCCGGGGGTCGATGGCCCTGGCCCTGGCATTATTGCACCGGCCTCGTATGAGGCCTCGCTTGCCGCCAGCGGCGGGATGCCGGGCATGGACATGGGTATGGGCATGGGCATGGTCGCCATGGCTCCCACGTCGCAGATCGGCTTCGTCGGCCCCGATGGCATGCATATCAATTGGGACGTGTCGCCCGCGGGTGGGTTTGGCTCCGAGCCGCTTGTGGCCCCGGGCCGTTACGACTTCCCGCAGGGGGCCATCTACCGCCTGAAGGTCTCGAACATTCCGGGCCGCGAAGGCATCGAGCTCTATCCTTCGCTCGAAGTGGCTCCGGTCACGCCTCGGACAGCGGCCTACCTCGCGCATAACGCGGTACCGTTTCAGCTCACGGAGGAGGATCTCGATCAGGTCACGACCGGCAACTTCGTGACGAAGGTCGTCTATCTTCCAGACGCCGAGTATCAAGAGCTTGCGGTGGCGGGCGTCGAGACGCTTGTCAGCACGCGGCTTGATCCGGGCGTCGATCCAATCGTCGAGGCCGACCGTCGCGGTGCGATCCTCGGGATCATCCGGATCGGCAACAAGGATCTCCAAGCACCAGGCGCTGCCATGGCAGGGGCAGTGCCCTTTGCCGCCGGTATGGGTGGTGCCCCCGGCATGGCCGGAGCGCCCGGAGTCTGCGGACCGCTCGGCATGCCGTGTGGTGGCAATCCTTCGCAACTGCCTCCTGCCTTCGTGGCCGGCATGACCGCGCCAGAATATGGAATGCCTCGGGTGGGCACGCCCATCGGCCTGCCTGGCCCGGCCCATATCCCGCTTGGGATTCCGGCTGGGCTTCAGAAGCACACCATCACGAACCACACGAAGCATCACATTCCGCCGCCAACCAGCTCACTCGGGCTGCATGTGCAGCAGTCTCCTGGCCTGAGCTATCCCAAGCCGGCTCGAAATGCCTACCTCGCGGAGCGGCAGGACGTGCCGAACATCCGCCTGAGGCAGCCGCACGAGTCACGAACACGGTTCGTCGGCAACGGCGGGCCTGATCCAGACTCCTTCGGTGTGGGCGAGATCATCGAACTGCCCTGCCCACCGGAGCCGCTCGAGTAAGGCACTCCTTCCGTCGGCTCCCGCGTCGCTTCCTCTCATCTTCAACCAAGCCGATACCGGCATGACACTCTTCTTCCGGACAGGGACCGTGCTGCAGTTGGCCCGAGGGCTGCTGGCGATCACCGTTCTCGTCGCGACACCGTCGTGGGGATTTTCCCCCGCGGCCGCCGCGGCGGATGGCTTCGCCACCCACATGGCACCGGGAGCGATTGGCGCTTTCGGGCAACTCCAGCACGGTCCCCGTCCGGAAGGTGTTCTGCCGAGGCATATCCAGCCCGTCGCCATCCAAGGCCCTGAAGGCACGCTCATCGCGATCGAGACAGCCGATGGATGGTCGCCGCTTCAGGCGGAACCGATTCGGCTAGGCCTTGTGGTGGGACAGGCCTACCGCCTGCGGGTCGGCGGCATCGACGGCCGCGAGGGTGAAGAGGTTTTTCCATCGGTGCGAATCCTGGCCCGGCTCGGCACGCCGCCGGGCATGGATTGGCGTTTTCCGGTGGAAGTTACGATCGACGACGACGACCTTCGAGCGGCCCTCGCAGGCTCCCTCGTGCGACGCGTGATCTACGTGTCATGTGACACCGAAACCCCCGACCTCGTGCCGGCTGGTTGGTTCGACGTGAAGCCCGGCGACGACGCGTTTGAGGTGGCCCGCACGCTGGGCGACCCGATCGCTGAGATCGTCATCGGCAACCGAGTTCCCGCGCCGGGGAGCGTGCCATGAAGCCCGTCCGCTGGATTCGAATCGTGGCCGTTGCGATTGCAGCGCTCGTGCTTGCGTCGTGCCGTTCGATCACCGCGCCGGTGATGACGTCGGCGACAGCCGTCACGATTTTGCCCGACGATATCGTGCCCGATGCCACGCCTGATTCGCCGCTTGCGGTCCTCGCGCGTGGCGACAGCATGCCGTCGGATGGTCCAGCACCGCTGCATGCACCCGAAGCCCCACGCGACATCACCACACAACATGAGGTGATCCCCGCTACGGCGATCCGAGACTTTCGGCGTCAAAGTGGCGTCGTGCGGGCTGGCCTCGAAGCCCCCTCCCCTGCCCTGCCCCGCCTCGGTTCTCCCGTAATGCCCGCGGGCTTTCAGCGGCCAGCGATGTGCGGGCCAGCCTGCCGGCAGGGTTGTCGGCAGGGGCCGGGTGTCGCGGCTTGCCCGAGCGGTTCGTGCCCGATGCCTCTGGCTGCGTGCGAGCCAGCCATTCCAGTCGTAGGCCCATTCCTCGTGTGTGATGGTGGCGATCACGGCAGTCCTGCGAAGGCCATTGGCGATGCGGGCCTTGCGAATCTCACCGCTGGAGACACGGTCGCCCGCTTTCGCGCGGCTGATGATCAGCCAGACTCCGAGGAGGTCCGGCTCGTCGCGTCGAACTGCGCCTGCGTCTACGCGCCCCGCTTCGGCGCCGTCCGCCAGGTGTCGCGGCCTCTCGAAGACTCCAGGCCCGTCAGCATTGGCGGCATGACCAACGAAGAGTCTGCGAGTCTTCAAGTCGAACGGATTCCGGTCCTCGGCAGCGTGCAGAACATCGCCCCCGAGGGAGCGCGAAAAGCACTCCCCGGCATGGCCCTTCAGGAACGGCTCGGTCCTCTTGCGGTGGACCAGGGCCAGCCCGCGCTCGAGGAAGATGGCCTCGAAGGCCCGACCGCGCGGATGGGTATCGACCAGGTCGAGCAGGCCCGACGTCGCGAGCGGCTGCACACGGCGATCGGCTTCGATGTGCCGGTGGCATGGACCAAAATCAAGGCGGCCAACGTGCTCGTCAACAACACCTCAGCCGAGGTGGTGGCGGCTGACCGCGGTACCGCCACGCTCCGCTTCGAATCACCCGGTCGCGCCGAGCTCACGCTCTGCAAGCAAGCGGGCACCGACACCGCGAGAGTGGGTGAGGAGATCGACTTCACGATCTACATGCTCAACTCCGGCGACCGTCCCCTCACGGGCATCGTGCTGGCCGACGCCCTGCCCACACGGCTCGAACTCGTGCCGGGATCCGCGGTCGCCAACCTGCCGGCCGATGTTTCGACCGAGTCGGGCGACGACGGGTCGGTGGTTGTGAAGTGGCGGCTCACCGAGCCGCTTCCGGCTGGCGAAAGCGGTTTTGTCCGCTTCAGGGCGCTCGTCCGCTAGCCGGACCAAGGCCGCGCATTGCCGGCCGCCACGCAGCGGCGGTACGCTTGACACTTATCCGCTTGCGGTCTCCTGGCGGTTTTTATCTCGTGTCGCCCTCCGAGGTTCTCATGCTTCTGTCTCGCTCCCGTTTCTGGCATGCCTCCGCGCTTGCCTGGACTGTTCTCGCTGCCTCGATGGCGTCGCTCGATGCCACAGCGCGGCAACCTGCGGTCGCCGATGACGCTGCAGCCCCGGCCACCGAAGGACTGGTTGTGCCTTCGCTCCCCGAAGGCACGCCCGAAGAATTGCTCGCGTTCGTCGAGGGCCTTCTGCCTCCGAAGCAGCGGCCCCGTTCCCGCAATGAGATGATGACCTACATCAAGGGAGTCTCCACGGTGGCTGTCGAAGCTGCCGACAAGGTGTTGGCCCAGGTCAACGAAGACGACGCCCTTTTCGCCAAGGCTGCCACGCTCAAGCTCGAGAGCCTCTCGACCCTCGGTCGACTCGGGGACGAAGCCGCGTCGGAGGCGATGACTGCGTTTGCCGAGAAACTCGCCGATGGCCCGATCAAGCCGCTCGCGATGGAAGCAAAACGCCTCCTCATCGTCGCTGAGGCTCAGGAGATGTTCTCGTCGGGAGACTTTGCAGCAGCGGAAGGGCTTATCGAGAAGACGGCCGACCTCCTCACGGCCAGCCCAGATGACGCGAAGACGGCGGGCCTGGCCATGCAGCTTGCTGGGGCCTTTGAGCAGATGCCGGGAGGCGACAAGGCAGCCGTCACGGCGATCAAGACCTTTGGCCCACTCTTCGCCAAGAGCGGGAACGAGCGGATTCGCCAACTCGCTGAGGGTTTGGAAGGGAAGCTCCGACTCCTCGAGCTCCCCGGCAACCCGATGGAGATCAAGGGCACTCTTCTTGATGGCACGGCCTTTGACCAGAAAACCCTCGCGGGCAAGGTCGTGCTCGTCGACTTCTGGGCCACGTGGTGCGGCCCCTGCATCGCAGAGATTCCAAACATGACCGCGGCCTACGAGAAGTATCACGACAAGGGGTTCGAGATCGTGGGCATCAGCCTCGACGAAGACCGTGCCGAGGTGGAGAAGTTTGTCGCCGACAACGCGACTCCCTGGCCAATCCTCTTCGCCGGCAAGGGCTGGCAGGACCCGGTTGCCCAGTTCTACGGCATCTCCGGAATCCCGCAGCTCGCGCTCATCGGCCGCGATGGCAACGTGATCACGCTCGACGTCCGTGGTGAGAAGCTCGGCGAGCATCTTGCTGAGCTCTTTAAAGAGTCCGAATGACTTGCGGGAATGCAGGCCCGATGACCGACTCCTCTTCAGGGCAGCCGCGGCGGGTGATTTCTCGCCGCGCGGCGGCCTTTGATTCCTCGGGGATCCGCAAGGCCTTCGATCTTGCAGCCAAGCTCACGGACCCGATCAACCTCTCGATCGGTCAGCCCGATTTCGCGATGCCGGAGGCGGCGCGAACCGCGGCGAAAGCCGCCATCGACGCGGGAAAGAATGGCTACACGGCCACGCAGGGAATCCCGGCACTCCGAGAGCAGCTCGAAACAATAGCCCGCGCCGAGACGAGGCAGCCTGACCGACGGCTCCTCGTGACCAGCGGCACGAGCGGCGGCCTCGTCATTGCCCTCATGGCGATTCTCGACCCGGGCGATGAGGTCATCATCTTCGAGCCGGCGTTCGTGATGTACCGGCCGCTTGTCGAATTTCTCGGCGGGAAGGTAGTCGCCATCGACACGTGTCCCACCTTCACCGTCGATGTCGATCGCGTGGCAGCGGCCATCACGCCTCGCACGAAGGTGATCCTGCTGAACACGCCGGCCAACCCCACGGGCGTCGTGGCATCGGCCGAGACGGTCCACGATCTTGCGGCACTCGCCGATCCGCATGGCATCACGATCATCAGCGACGAGCTCTACCGCACGCTTTGCTACGACGCCCCTTTCGCGTCGCCCGCCGTGCATTCCGAACGCGTGGTCGTGCTCGACGGCTTTTCGAAGTCCCATGCCATGACCGGCTGGCGAGTCGGTTGGCTCCACGGGCCCGCAGACGTGGTCGATGTCTGCGCGATGATCCAGCAATACACGTTTGTCTGTGCGCCCCAGGTTGGCCAGTGGGCCGCAGTCGAGGCCCTCGAGTGCCCGATGGACCTGCCGCT
The DNA here is from genome assembly GCA_041746715.1 of Pirellulales bacterium. Taxonomy (GTDB): domain Bacteria; phylum Planctomycetota; class Planctomycetia; order Pirellulales; family UBA1268; genus QWPN01. Next base: position 23,139 of record JBGTGN010000053.1, read on the forward strand.
GGCCGAATGCCGGCGCAAGCGAGACAAGCTCGTGGCTGGTCTTCGCGACCACTACGAGTTTCAGATTCCCGGTGGCGCCTTCTACCTCTACCTGCGGGCGCCGGGCGGCTCGGGGGCCGCCTTCGCCGAGCGGGCCGTCGCCGAGGAAAAACTCATCGTTGTGCCTGGCAAGGTTTTTGGAGCAGCCGATACGCACGTTCGGATCGCGTATACCACTGACGACCGCACGCTCGACCGGGGCATCGAGGCGCTGCGGCGTCTGGCCTCCACCGCCTGACCTCGCCACTGCTTTCACCCAACTCATCCTGGTCCCCTCCCCCCTGCCCTCCTCGAATCATGACCACACGTACTGTCGCCGCCGTCGCCCAATCACTCGATCACGCGGTCCTCAAGCCCGAGTTCACGGCAACCGACTTACAACAGCACGCCACCATGTGTGTGGCCCGTGGTGTCGGCTGCCTCTGCGTCCGTTCCTGCGATGTGGCTGAGGCCGCACGGCTCGTGGAAGACAGCCCAGTGGTCGTCGCCGCGGTCATCGGATTCCCGCATGGAGCCCAGCGGTCGGAGACAAAGGCCTTTGAGACGCAGCTTGCGATTGCGGATGGTGCCCGCGAGATCGACATGGTGATGAACGTGGGGGCGCTGCGATCGGGACAACTTGATCTTGTGCGTGACGACATCGCCGCGGTCGTGGCCGCCGCGAAGCCGGCCGGCGTGCTCGTGAAAGTAATTCTCGAAATCTGCTACCTCACTGCCGACGAGATCGCGGCGGCCTGTCTTCTTGCTGAAGCCGCCGGCGCCGATTTCGTGAAGACATCGACGGGATTTGGTATGAAGGCGTCGGGCCCAACGGGGGCGACTCCGGAGGCCGTTCGCATCATGCTCGACACGGTCGGCGACCGTCTTCAGGTCAAAGCCTCGGGCGGCATTCGCTCGTGGGATGAGGCCAATGCCTACCTCGATATGGGCTGCACGCGGTTGGGCGTCGGCGACGCCGCAGCGATCCTCGACGGCCGACCATCGGCCGGGTTGTACTGATCGCAACGGGGTCGTGAGGAACTCGCCAGGGTTCATGGCCGCGGGCTTCTACACGAGCCGGTCACAGAACGACGGATCGGCAAGTGATTCCGGCGCGATCGCGACGAGACGGCAGCGCGGGCTCGCCGTGGCGAGTTCCTCCGGTGTGACCGGCTCACGGGTAGCAATCTGTTCATGGATGACCGAGGCCGATGCATCGGACGCGTCACGCCCCTCGGCCACACGGCTCGCCACGCGGGCAAGAGCCGTGTCGGCCGGCACGGTGAAGTCGAGCCACACGAGCTCCACACCCGTATCTCGAGCAACTGCCGCGAAGTTCTCCCGTTGCCAGCGGCAATTACAGGCGGCATCCACGATGACGCTGCGGCCGGCGTCGAGGGCCCCACGGGCGAGCAGTGCCAGGCGTTCGTACACCTGGTGGGTCATGACCGGATCGTAGAGGGCGGCCGTAGACGCGGCATCGGCGGGCCGGTCGGTGGCTGCCATCCCGGCAAGCCGCTTCCGCTCAACGTCGCTGCGGACCCGCACCGCGCCGGCCGCACCCACGAGTCGCGTAGTGAATGTCGTTTTACCACTTCCCGAAATCCCAGTCGTCACGAAGAGCACGGGCGAACGCCGCTTCATGAGCTGCTCAGCGACGTCGAGGTAGCGATCGGTCTCTGCGCGAACGGTGGCGGCCTTCGCCGGCGGGGCATCGGCAGCGCTTCCGCGAAGGGCTGCCACGTCGGCCCGCACCACCGCACGATACACCTCGTAGATTGGAAGCACGGTGAGGGCGGCGTGATCGTTGGCCGCCTCGATCCAGGAGCTCTCAACATAAGCGGCCAGATCGGGTCGGCCGCGGACGTGGAGATCCATCGCCAGAAACGCGATGTCATTGGCGGCGTCGATCCAGCGAAGGGCGGGGCTAAACTCGATCGCGTCGAACGCCATCATGCGGCCGTCATGGAGCACGACGTTGGCGAGGTGCAAGTCGCCGTGACATTCGCGAACTCTTCCCGCGACGATCCTCGCGTCGATCGTGGCGGCTGCCGACGTGAGCTGATCATGCAGCCAGGTCGCGATGCGATCGATCCGCGACAGGGCGTCGGGCCGCAGCCCTCGGAGCTGATCGAGGTTGATCGCGACCGCATCGAGCACCGACTGGGCCGTCCCCCAGCCCGCGCCGAGCTCAGCAACCGCGAGACAGCCGTGGACTCGCGCAATCTCCGCACCGAGTGCGTCACAGTCGGCAGCGGTGAGCCGTCCGGCGTCGAAAACGGCGTCGAGTCGATCGGACTCGTCAAACTGCACGAGCTTCACGGCCCACTCTTGTGGCGCGCCAGTTCCCTCGATCTTCGGCGCGTCAAGGGAGCCTGTGATCGGCACCACCCCGAGATAAAGCGCGGGCGCGAACCGGCCGCTCACGCGAACCTCTTCATGGCAGAACTGCCGCCGCCGATCGAGCGTCGAGAAGTCGAGGAAGCCAAGGTTGCATGGCTTTTTCACCTTGTAAACGTACGTCCCGGTGAGGAAGACCCAAGAGATATGCGTCTCAACGAGGCGGATATCGCCCGTGAGGTGTGGGTAGGCATCGGGCCGCAGGAGGCCAGCGACGAGTCGGCGGGAGTTGGCGAACTCATCCATGTGGCAGCACTCATGTGGGCGTTGCAGGCTTTCAGACTGCAGTGTAAGGCAGGCCGCATCGCCCCACGGCGCATTCTCGAGGAAGCCGCCATGGTTCGGTGTCGGCCTCCGCTCCAGGATGCAAACTCGCCCCTGACTTCCCAGGGTGACAAGGCTGTACCAGTTGCGACGACGAGGCCCCAGCCTCTGATGCTGCGGGACCGATGAACCTTGTAGGGAGAGGCCGCTCGATCGGTGGTGCGTGGAGGGAACAATGGAGTGCCGTTTGCACACAGCGTGGGCATGGGTCGTTGTCATCGGCGTGGCGTCTTCAGCGGCCGCCAGTGACGACGGAACGCTCGTGCAGCGGTGCGCGGAATTGCTCGTCGATGCGACGCAAGGCGACCCGGCTATCACACCGGACGTGTTGCTTGAAGCCAAGGCCCTGCTCATCGCGCCTGGCGTGATCGACCGACAGCTCGGTGTCGGTCTCCGAACGGGCGAAGGGATCGTCGTCGTGCGTCAGGAGAACGGCGGCTGGGGCAAACCGCAGCTCGTGAAGTTCTCGGGAGGCAGCGTCGGCTTCGCTGGCCGGACGGTCACCGATACGATCATGGTTTTCAACGTGCCGGTCTCTGCCGAGGAGGCGCTGCAACGATACAAGTTGAATTCGTTTCAGGTGATGATCGGCATTGATCTCAACAATCGGAGCAGTTGGAGCTCGGACATTGCCGAACCGGGTCGAAACCCGGACGATCTTGTGAGCACGTATCGGCGTTCCAGGGGCATGGTCGTGGGGGGTGGGATGTCGGTATCGAATATTCGTGCCGCAGGCCAAGCCCAGCGACGAAGCTGGCTTTCCACCGTCTTCGGCTCCCATGCCGACGTATCGCCCGTCCAGTTTGACAATGCCTCCTTGCCCACGTCTGACGACGTGGCTCATCTGCAGTCCACGCTCGCACGGATAGCAACTCCCCCAGCAGTCGAGATGGCCGCGGTGCCAATCCCTCACGTCGATTGATCCATGGCCTCGCCAGGCTTGGGCGGGCGTCAACAGGCAGAAGGCGGCCGCCGCTCGCTCCTCCAGGCTCGCGTGTTTCTTGCTCCCCAATACGGGTTTCAGCTCGGGGCTGACCGTGTCATGGAGCCGGCGTAGAAAACGGCTGCACGACTGGCGAGCCATCCATGGCCTCGCCAGGCTTGGGCGGCCCTCCGGCCGCCGCTCGCTCCTCCACGCTCGCGTGTTTCTTGCTCCCCACTACGGGTTTCTGCTCGGGGCTGCCCGTGGCATGGAGCCGGCGTAGAAAACCGAGCGAAGCCAGGATGGCGAAGCGAGGTTTTCTCCGAGCGCAGCGACGGGCACGATGCCCGTCGCAAGCGTCCGGCGACATGACACGGGCAGCCCCGAGCCACGCAGGACCGTGACTTCGAGATTGTGTCATCAACGCGCCACCAGTCCCGTGCCTGCCTACAATCGAGGCACCGCCCAGGAGATGCCCCATGTCGAATACGCACCGCCCCACGACACTTACTGCCCTGCGAGCTTCCGGGTGGAAGAGTCGATCGGTCAAGGATGAGGTGCGGAAAAACTTCATCCGGATGCTCAGGTCTGGTGAGGAGCTTTTCCCCGGGATCGTTGGCTACGACGACACCGTGATCCCCGAGATCAATATCGCCCTGCTCGCCGGCCACGACATGCTCTTCCTCGGTGAGAAGGGCCAAGCCAAGAGCCGGCTCATGCGGCTGCTTGTGGGTTTTCTCGATGAGGCGGTGCCCTACCTCGACGATCCCGCGATCCCCCTCCACGATGATCCGCTCGACCCGATCACGTCCGCTGGTCGCGCTCTCGTCGCGAATCGCGCACCGGACGATGTTCCGATTGCCTGGTGGCCCCGAGAAGATCGCTACGCCGAACGGCTCGCCCCCGGCACAAAATTCGCCGACATCATCGGCGAGATCGATCCGGCCAAACTCGTCGGCGGAGCGAGCATGGCGAGTGAAGAGGCACTCCATCTCGGGCTCATTCCCCGGATGCACCGCGGCATCTTCGCCATGAATGAGCTGCCGGAGCTCGATGAGCTCGTGCAGGTGGGGATGTTCAACATTCTTGAGGAACGCGACGTGCAGATTCGAGGGTATCCCGTCCGATTCGACATCGACGTGATGCTTTTGTTCTCCGCAAATCCCTCCACGTACAACCGTTCTGGAAAAGTGATCCCGCAGCTCAAGGACCGGATCGGTTCGGTCATCCATACGCACTACCCGAAGGACCGCGAGCTCGGAATCGCCGTGGCCGAACAGGAGGCGGGGATTGACCTCGGCGGTGAGTATCCGGTGGTCGTACCCGCCTTCATGAAGCAGGTGGTCGAGGAAATTACGGTCGCCGCGCGAAAGAGCAAATACATCGACCATCAATCGGGTGTGTCGGCGCGATTTTCGATCGCCAACTACGAAACGATGGTGGCAAGCGCCCGGCAGCGGGGCGTGCGACTGGGCGAGACGCCAGCGGTGCCACGGATCAGTGACTTAGGCCATCTCGCCTCATCGAGCCTCGGAAAGCTCGAGCTCGATATGATGAGCAGCCACCAGATGGGCGAACGGCAGGTGCTCGACGCAATCATGGCCGACGCAATCGCGACGGTGTTTCAGGAATATGTTGACGCCCACGGCCTCGACGACATCGCGGCCGTGTTTCGACAGGGCGTGAAGATCGAAGTGGGCGACATGGTGCCGAGCAATGCCTACGAGAACGTGATCGCCGACGTACCTGCCATCTGGGAACGGGCATTTGAAGTGAATGCAGCACACCACCATGCGATGCGGGCGAGCTGCATCGAGTTTGTGCTCGGCGGCCTCCACGCCACGGAACGCATCTCCCGGATTGAGTCCCATGGCAAAACGATGTACGACACCGGTGGATTTCGATAGGTCATGCCAACACGACACTCACTCGGCGGGGTCGTGCATACGTACCAGCGGTACGATCCCGCGCGGATTCCACCGCCACGCCCCCCCGAGACCGATCTCGCCTCGGCGATGATGGAACACCTGCTTGCTGTTGGCGATCTCGAGGATGCCGAGCTCACGCCCGAGCAGCTTGCCGATGCGATCGTGCTCGATCCGGAGCAGATCGCCGGGCTCGGGCCTTCGATCGACTCGCTGAAGCGCCGACTCGAGGAGATTCGCCAGAAGATTCTCGAGCAGTATGAGACCGAGAGCGTTCGCAAAAAGGCGCGGCGGGCATTTCACGACGCGGCGGCGCGGGCGCGGCCGCCTGCTCCGCATCGCGATGCGTTTCATCGGGCGGTTCGTGAGGAGCAGCTTCGCAGGCTCGAACGTCTTTGGTACGCCCAGGATGACGACCAGGGACGTTTCGCGGTTGACCTTGTCGGGCTCATGGAGCGGCTCGGGGTGACGTATCAGATCGACGAGATGGCCTCGCGATGGACGTTTCGCGGCCACGAGAAGCTCGGTATCGACGAGGCGCTGGAGGTGAGGGCCAAGCTCGAAGAGATCGAGCGACTCCTGGCCCAGCTCGAGGAGGCACGGAAGAACGCCCGCGTCGTGCTCATCGACATGGACGCCCTTGGGCAGTACGTGAATTCCGATGAGCTTAACGAACTTGATCGAATTCGCCAGCAGGTGCAGGCCGCGATCGAGGAGGCGGCGGCACGTCAGGGGATCGAGAAGGGCAAGCGTGGCTACGAGCTCACGCCCAAGGCGATGCGGACGTTTCAGGGCAAGCTGCTCGAGAAGATTTTTGCCGACCTCGCCCCCTCGCGGACAGGTCGGCATCAGGGCACGATCCCGGGCGATGGTGCGGTCGAACTCGTTGCCACTCGGCCGTACGAGTTTGGTGACTCGGTGGCCCACATGGACATCCCTGGTTCGCTCGTCAATGCGATGCTCAGGCAGGCCACGGAGTCAGGAGGTGGTTCCCTCGGCCCGTCCCTTGGCCGAGCCCTTCGACTCGATGGCCGCGACATCGAGATTCACAAAACCCGCAACTCACCGAAGTGCGCCACGACGGTCGTCCTCGACATGAGTGGTTCGATGCGGTACGGCGGGCTCTATGTAGACGTCAAGAAGATGGCCCTCGCCCTCCAGGGGCTCGTGGAACGGGAGTACCCTGGGGACTACGTCCAGTTCATCGAGATGGCATCGTTTGCCAAGCCGCGTACGGTCGGCGAGATCGTAAAACTCCTGCCGAAGCCTGTCACGATTTTTGATTCCGTCGTGCGGCTCCGGGCAGACATGGCCGATCCGCAAATCACCGAGGGGGATGTGCCGCCCCACTTTACGAATATCCAGCAGGCACTATCACTCTCGCGCCGGCTGCTCGCACGGCAAGACACGCCGAACCGCCAAGTGATCTTGATCACCGACGGCCTACCGACGGCCCACTTCGAGGGGAGCCAGCTCTACCTTCTTTACCCGCCCCACAGGCGGACCGAAGAGGCCACGCTCCGCGAGGCTGAGGCCTGTCGCCGCGAAGGCATCACGATCAATCTCTTTTTGCTCTCCGGCTGGTCGCAGTCCCGCGAAGACATCCAGTTTGCCTACCGGCTGGCGGAAACGGCGAAGGGGCGTGTATTCTTCACCGCTGGCCGCGAGCTCGACCGGTATGTCGTCTGGGACTACCTTCTTCGTCGCCGCGCGATCCTTGGCTAAGACACGCCGTGCAAGACGACCATTTTTCAGACAACCCCTATGCAGCACCCGAGTCATCGTTCGGGGATGTGCCGCCGCCAGACGACGGCCCAGAGGGACGCCTGTGGAGGAAAGGAAAACTGCTGGTCATGGAGCGGGGCGCTGCTCTTCCCGATCGCTGCGTAAAGAGCAATGAGCCGTGCGAGGGACGGCTGAAGCGGGCCTTGCGGTGGCATCACCCTGCAATTTTTCTGGCCTTGATCATCAACATCCTGATCTATGCGATTCTCGCGTCCATCATGTCCCACCGAGAGACGATCCATATCGGTCTTTCAGACGAATGGAGAAGGAAACGTCGGCGCGCTATCACGATTGGCTGGGTGGCAGCCCTTGGAGGGCTGGGCATGTTCGTCGGCGGGTTTGCCACCGAAGAGCCGCTCCTGCCGATCCTCATTGTCGTGGGTCTGGTCACGCTCGTCGGGGGCATGCTCTTCGGCATGTACGCCTCTCAGATGGTGTCGGCCAAACGAATCGACAAAACCCACGTCTGGGTTCGTGGCGTGTGCCCCGAGTTCCTCGCGACACTGCCGCCCTGGACCGGTGGCTAGTCGCAATCCAGGCTCGGCCGTCACCCGTGTCGTTCCCGCCAGAGCATCACCGCGGAGAACCCCGCGGCAATGGCAGCAAGCGCGGGGAGTGTCCATGCGGGCACGATTCGCTGCGGGGCAACCGCCTCACGGTCCGCGGCGGTTTCGGCGAGATCGAGCGGAGCGAGACCATCAGAGCGCCGTTGCCGCTCGACGGCCGCCGTTTCGCCGCCGATGAAGCGGCTCTCGAGCTGCCGCTGCCGCCAGTCCCACTTCGGGGCGATCAGGGCGATTCCTATGACTGACATGAGCGAAAAGAGAAGCGCCCAGAACCAGCCGCTGTCCGTGAGCGGCGGCAAACGCCTTGTGTTGAGGCCACCTGGGCTTGGAATAGTCATTTGGACTGAGCTCTGATTATTGACTGTCCCTCACGCATTGAAGCTTCCGCGAGGGGTTGCCCGTGACGCGGCGACATCAAGCAAAACCGCCTATCCACAAATTTTTCGCATAAATACTTGTCAAAAACATGACGAGCGGTACAGTGAAGGTATGCGACCGCCTATAAACCACCAAGAGCCCCATGACGCCCGCTTGAGCGACGCGGTTGTTGTGGACCTCCTTCGGAAGCGGCAGGCCCTCGAAATCGGCGAGTTGGCCGAGGCCATGCGGGTGACGGCTACGGCGGTTCGGCAGCGTCTCGAAAGACTCACCAAGGCTGGTTTTGTCGAGCGTTCCACGGTTTCTCGGCCGCGAGGTCGCCCCGCCCACGCGTACCGCCTCACCGAGGCCGGCCGAAAACTGGGTGGAAACAACTTTCGCGACCTCGCGCTTGTCCTCTGGCGGGAAATCCGCGGCGTTCGCGATCCGGCAATCCGTTCGGGGCTCCTCAAGCGGATCGGCGAGGCCCTTGCCGGCGCCTACCGCGATCAGGTTTCTGGAGAGTCTGCCGCAGACCGACTCCAAAGCATCGCCTCCCTTCTCCAAGAGCGAAACATTTGCTGCTCCGTGGAGCGAGCGGCCGGAGACGAGAATCTTCCCGTCCTCACGAGCCATTCCTGCCCCTACCCAGACCTCGCAGAAGAGGATCGGGGCGTCTGTGCCGCCGAACGACTCATGCTCCAAGACCTTCTCGGTACGAACGTTCGACTCGCCGAATGCCGCCTCGACGGTGGGGCGACATGTCGGTTTGTCGCGGGCGGGCGAGCCGAATCGGAAGCCAACGCCAGCCCTTGCACGTCCGGCAGTTAGCGCGTCGAATGCCTGTCGGAATCATCCGTACCACCGCACATTACTCAACCAGACACCGGAGCCCGAAGCCATGACCGTGACGACCCTCACTCCCCCCACCGTGCCCACCACCGGCGGCCGCCCTTGGATCGAGGGCCGCTTTGAAGAAAACCTTGTCCTCACAACAGTTGAGCAGGCCATCAACTGGGCCCGCCAATCGAGTATCTGGCCAATGACCTTCGGCCTCGCGTGCTGTGCGATCGAGATGATGGCGGCCGGTGCAAGCCGCTACGACCTCGACCGTTTTGGTGCGGGAGCATTTCGAGCCACGCCACGGCAGGCGGACCTCATGGTCGTGGCCGGAACCGTCACCTACAAGATGGCCAGCCGCGTTCGCCGTCTCTACAACCTCATGCCCGATCCAAAGTACGTCATCGCCATGGGCGCCTGCACGACCGGCGGTGGCCCGTACTTCAAGTGGGGCTATCACGTCGTCAAGGGTGTTGACCTCGTGGTGCCCGTCGATGTCTATGTGCCTGGCTGCCCACCCCGACCGGAAAGCCTTCTCGAAGGCCTCATGCGGATTCAAGACAAGATCATGGGGCAGCGAATCGCCAAGCGAAAGGATGGCGGTGGCAAGATGGCCGACGAACTGCCGGTTCCCCACCACTCAGGCTACGTCGCGCCGGCCGTCGCCAATGACGACCTCGTATTTGACCATCAGAAGATCACAGGCTGAGAAACAACTTTGTTCGAAACGAAAGGCACTGCGTCGATGAGCACCGCTCGAGACAGGATCATCATCAAGAACCTCCACGTCGCCGTTGACGGCACGGAGATACTCCGAGGCGTCGATCTCGAGATCGGCCGCGGTGAGATCCACGCCCTCATGGGACCAAACGGCTCCGGCAAGAGCACGCTGGGCTATGCGATCATGGGGCATCCGAGCTATGCGGTCACGGCTGGCTCGATCGAGATGGTAGATACCGATGGCATCCGGCACGACGTGCTAGCGATGGAACCCGACGAGCGGGCCCGCCTCGGGATTTTCCTCGCGTTCCAGCGACCGATGGCGATTCCCGGCGTGCGACTGGCGGAGTTTATTCGCCATGCCGTCACCAACGTCCGAAACCCCGACCGCAAGGAAGGGGAAGACCTCATGCCGATGAAGGAGTTTCGGAGTGAGCTCAAGGGCAAGATGGCCGAGCTCTCGATGGACCCAGACTTTGCCCGGCGGTACGTCAACGACGGCTTCTCCGGCGGTGAGATGAAGCGGGCTGAGATACTCCAACTCGCGATGCTCCAGCCACGGTTTGCGATCCTCGACGAGACCGATAGCGGTCTCGACGCCGACGCCGTGCGGCTCGCCAGCGAGAGTATTGCCCGCATCGGCGGTGCCCAGATGGGCATCCTCATCATCACGCATCACGAACAGTTGCTCGAGCACAACGTGCCCCTGAAGACGCACGTCATGCTCGGCGGTCGGATCGTGGAGTCGGGCGGTCCCGAGCTTGCGGCAGAGCTTCACAAGCGAGGCTACGAACGGATTCGTGCCGCGTATCCCGAGGCGGCTGCGGTCGAGCGGGCGATGGAAGAGGCCAAGGCCGAGACTGTCTCGGTCTGACCAGCGGTGCACTACGAAGAAGAGGGCAGAATTATGGCAACCGACCTGGAAGACACCGCGACGGCGACGCTCGGCGAAATCAACAAGTACGATTTTCATACCGAGAACATTGCCGTGTTCAAGGCCCGCAAGGGGCTCGACGCGGAGATCGTGGCGCAGATTTCGGAAATGAAGGGCGAGCCCGGATGGATGCGGGATTTCCGCCTGAAGTCGTTCGAGATCTTCGAGAGCAAGCCGATGCCAAAATGGGGCGGCAACGTCGGCATCGATTTTCAAGACATCTACTACTACCTGAAGCCGACCGACAAGCAGGGCAAAACCTGGGACGAGGTTCCGGACTCAATCAAGGAAACGTTTGATCGGCTGGGTATCCCGCAGGCCGAGCGGCAGTACCTCGCCGGCGTGAAGGCCCAGTTCGAGAGCGAAGTGGTCTACGGCTCGCTCCAGGAAGATCTTGCCAAGAAGGGCGTGCTCTTCACCGACACCGACACGGCGGTGCGTGAGCACACGGATCTCCTCCGCGAATACTTCGGCACGATCATCCCGCCGAGTGACAACAAGTTCGCCGCGCTCAATTCGGCCGTCTGGTCGGGCGGGTCATTCATCTACGTGCCGAAGGGCGTGAAGATCGAATTTCCGCTCCAGGCCTATTTCCGCATCAACGCCGAGAACATGGGGCAGTTCGAGCGGACGCTCATCATTGTCGATGAAGGCGCCCAGGTTCACTATGTCGAGGGCTGCACCGCGCCGATGTATTCCTCCGAGAGCCTCCACTCGGCCGTGGTCGAGATCGTGGTCAAGAAGCACGGCCGCTGCCGGTACACAACGATCCAGAACTGGGCCAACAACATCTACAACCTCGTGACGAAACGGGCGATGGCCTACGAAGGAGCCCTCATGGAATGGATCGACGGCAATCTCGGCAGTCAGCTCACGATGAAGTACCCGGCCGTCTATCTTATGGAGCCGGGGGCTCGCGGCGAAATTCTTTCGATCGCATTCGCGTCGGCCGGCCAGCACCAGGACGCGGGCGCCAAGATCGTTCATGCCGCTCCGAACACGAGTGGTCGGATCGTCTCCAAGAGCATCTCAAAAAACGGTGGCCGTGCGAGCTACCGTGGCCTCGTGAAGGTTGAACCGGGCGCGCATGGGAGCCGGTCAAGCGTCGTTTGCGATGCCCTCATCCTCGACGACAAGAGCCGCAGCGACACGTACCCCTACATCGAGATCGAAGAGCAAGATGTCTCGATCGGTCACGAGGCGAGCGTCTCGAAGATCGGCGAGGAGCAGCTCTTCTATCTCATGAGCCGTGGCCTGACTGAAGCCGAGGCCAGCGCCATGATCGTTGGAGGGTTCATCGAGCCGCTCGTCAAAGAGTTGCCAATGGAATACGCCGTCGAAATGAACAAGCTGATCCAACTGCAAATGGAGGGCTCGGTCGGTTGATTCCCGATCCTCGCCCAGTCTCGGAGTAGCCGATGCCCGCCGCCACTGCCACGCCTTCTTCTCCCGTCCAGAGCCGATTTGATGCGGCCGGTCTCGATCGCCTCGCGGCGACCCAGTCGGCACCGGCCTGGCTCACCGATTTGAGAAGGGAGGCCTTTGCCGCCCTCGAGTCACTCTCGCTGCCAGACCGTCGCAGCGAAATGTGGATGCGGACGGATATGCGGCTCTTCAAGCCCGCCGCATGGGGGCCTGCGACCCAGCCGAGTGGTGCATCAGCACCCGATGGCCTTCTCGCCGAAGCGATCCTCTCGGGCGAAGCGTCCGACGACATTTTTTCCGACTCGTCGTCGGGTCGGGCCGCGCCCACGACGTCGCTTGCTGGTCGCTTCGCGTCGCTCGATGGCTTTGTTGTCCGTGACGAGATCGACCCGGCGGTCTCAACCAGGGGTGTCCGCTTTGGCGCCGCGGAGCCGATCCTGGCCGAGCTCGAGAGCGAACTGCGATCGCACTGGTTCTCCGTGATCGATGCCCGATGTGACTGGTTCGCGGCGCTGCATGCAGCGTTCCATCGGGGGAGCGCCATCCTCTATGTGCCGCCCCGCGTGAAGGTGGCCGAGCCGCTTCATGTGATGGCTGCGATCACGCCGGGTGGCGTCGATACGTCCCATGTACTCGTTGTCCTCGGCGAGGGGGCGGAGGCGACCGTGCTCACCGAAACGGCCGGTGGTGGCCCATCGGGATCGGCCGGTGGATTTCACTGCGGCGGCACCGAGATCGTTGTGGGCCGTGGGGCGTCGCTTCGGATGGTGAATCTCCAGAACTGGAACACGGGCGTGTGGCATGTCGCCCGCCAAAAGGCTGTGGTTCACGCCGGCGGCCGGCTCCAGTGGACGCTCGGAGCGCTCGGCAGCCGCCTCTCGCAGGTCGCCCAAGAAGTTGCCCTTGTGGGCCGCGAGGCCGAGGCTCAGGTCAACGGTGTCATGTTCACCGAAGGCCGTCAGCATCTCGTCTACAACACGCTCCAGCACCACGAGGCGCCATCCTGTCGAAGCGACCTCCTCTACAAGGGAGCGCTCCAGGACCGTTCGCGGCTCGTCTGGCGGGGCATGATCAAGGTCGACAAGGCTGCCCAAAAGACAGACGGCTACCAGCGAAACGACAACCTCATGCTGTCGAATGAATCGCGCGCCGACTCGATCCCGGGACTCGAGATCGAAGCCGACGACGTTCGCTGCACCCATGGCGCCACGAGCGGCCGCGTCGATGCTGAGCAGGTTTTTTATGCCCAGGCCCGCGGGCTCACTGCCGACGAAGCAGCCCGGCTCGTCGTGGCCGGCTTCTTCCAACAGGTTTTTGACCGAATCACGATCCCGCAGGTCCGCGAGGCGCTTGCGCAAGCCGTGTCGAGCAGGATCCGCCGGCTTCAGTGACACGGCCGGCGGGCCATCCATG
>JBGTGN010000054.1:0-48945 GCA_041746715.1 Pirellulales bacterium
GACCCCCGACGAGATGCCAACGCTCTCGATTGATCCTGCCAGCTTCCGCGGCGCGTATCCGGGCCGCACCAGCCGGGCCGAGCTCGAGGCCACCTGGGGCAAGGGCGAGCCCAGCGATGACGGCGATCCCGACGCCGCAGCCTGGAAGCTCGAGCCATTCGAGCGTGTCGAAGTGACCTTCGCTGATGGGAAGGTTGCAGCGATCGGTATCAAGCTCGCCGAGCCGATGCCTCTGGTTGACCTCGCCCGCCAGCTCGAGATCACCGACCTTCGTACCGTGGCCATCAAAGACGAACAAGGCAAAAGGATGGGTGAGGTCTATCCGGAACGAGGCGTGATTCTCAGCCTCGAACCCGGCACGGACCAGGCCAACGCCATCCTCATCGAGCCGCTTGATCCCGAGGCCTTCGTGCTCCGCGCCGAGGAGGAGATCGATTCCTGCTCCGCCTACGCAACGGCCGACCTGAAACATGCCATCGAGATCGATCCCCAGCATCTCAGGGCGCACCAGCTTCTGCTTGCGATCACACGCGACCAGGGGCAATGGAACACGGCGCTCCAACTCGCCGAGTCCGCCACGCGGCTCGCACCCGATGCCACATGGGCGCCCCTCGAGCATGCCCGAGTCTTGCTCGCCCTCGAACGAACCGCCGATGTCCGAGACGTGATCGCACGCGTGGAGAAGTCAGGTACGACCTCACCGCTCGTCGCTGCCCAGTGCCAGCGGCTTCTTGGTCGCGCGGCCCTTGCTGGCAGCAAGCCTGATTACCGGGCAGCCGTTGAACACTTCACCGAATCGATCCGGCTGGCAGCACCGCTTCTGGCAAAGAAGTCGCCCACGCTCCAGGCCGCCGTGCGTGAGCTTCTTCTCGATGCCCACCTCGGCACGGCCCTGGCGATCGCGAAGGGCACCTGGCAGCAGAAGAGCCGCGTGATCCCAAAGTGGATTGTGCGATCCGAGGCGGTGGTCAAGGAATACACGGGCTCCGAGTTCGAACGGCGCGTGCTCGAACTTGAGCTTTGCCGCGGTGCCCTTGCGGTGGCCGCTGGGTCGAACGAATCGATCGAACCGCTGCCGTGGGTCAAGCGGATGCTCGAACTGCGCGACGCCATGGGCGAGACCGTCGCCGATCCATGGCGGCGGCGACAGATCGACTGGGAGGTGGGGCAGGGCCTTGCCGATGCCCTCACCGCTGCCCAGATCCGTGGCGATGCCGCCGACATGCTCGACAATGCCACGCTTACGGCCGCCTACCTCGAGCGGGGTGGGGAAAACCGTGAGCTGACGGGCTCGGAACGCAAGCAGCTTGGCGACATCCTCTTCCGCATCGGCATCCTGCACAGCCTCCAGCGAGGCGACCATGCGACGGCCGTCACCTGGTTTGATCGCACGATTCCGCTGTGGACCAAGAACGAACAGTTTACGAACGATGGCGAGCACGGTCGCCTCGGTGAGTCGTATGTGAGCATGGCAATCTCCTACTGGCAGGTTGACCGCCGCGACGACGCGCTCGAGCTCGGCCGTCGTGGCGTCGACCTCATGGTGAAGGCGGTCGATGCCGGTCAGCTCGAAGAGCGGGCGCTTTCCGTCGCGTATGGCAATCTCTCGACGATGTATGCCGAGCAGGGCGACGAGGAACAATCGCGGAACTACGCCGAGATGGCCACCCGCGCTGAAACCTCAGGCACGACGCTCCGCTGAGCGGAACTGAGCACGATCTACAAGAGGCTCTCGAGCAAAAGCCGCATCTTGCGGAGCTCGGCCACCTGATCGACGCCCTCCATTGGGGGCATATGGGCACAGAGCGCCCTCGCGTATCCCACCCGCTCGAGCTGGGCGACGAGCTTGCCATACTCCACATTCCCCTGGCCGATCCGCACCTGAAACACGTCGGGCTTCGTGTCTCGAAGGTGGACGTGGGCGACGTACTTCAGGATCGACTCCCACGACGCAGGCTTTTTCATGCCGTAGATGAACTGGCTCGGGTCGATCGCCACGCCGAGGCCGGTTACATTGCGGCAGAGCGATGCGGTGGTCTCGGCGTCTTTCGTCATCCGGTCTGCCGTGGTCTTGACCGCCACGACCGCCCCGAGTTTGGCCGCAATCGCCACGAGCTTCTGGAGCCGCTCGATCTCGACATTGAACGGTGTGCCAGGCTCGGAAGCCTCGACGACCATCGTCACGACACCAAGCGACTTGGCAAGCTTGCAGCAGGCGCTGAAGTGGTCGAAGAAGAGGGGCGTATCAGCCGCCGCGAAGGACACCGCCACCGGCCGCAGTCGCTGGAGATCGCTGCACGCGGCGATGGCCCCCTCCGGATCGGCGGCCACCTCGGCAGGGTGAAGGTGCCCGCCGTTCTCGTGGACATCCAATTCCACCGCAGTGAAATCGAGCTCAGCCAGCCGCTCCATCGCGGCCTTGAGGGGCATGTCGGGAAGGCATTCCGTGCTAACGCAAACAAACACGTGCAATCGCTCCTCGTGGTCGCGCGGCGATCCATCTGCCGCGAACCCCAAAGGGTAGCGGCCGGGCCACCAAGACGGCAACCGCACGCCGGTGCTCAGGCCGCGTACAATGCCGTGGGGTCGCGCGTGGCACGCATGTCGCGACCGTTTTCGTCCGACATTCAGGGAGCATGTGCGTCATGACCAGCGACCAACAGCAGCCTACACGAGTGATTCTTGAACAGCCCGGGGGCTGGAGTCGCTGGAGCACACGGGCGGCCTGGGCGGTGGCCGGAATCTCCTTCCTGTCGGCCCTCGGCAGCGCCGCGGCCTTCTCGCAGTATTTCCAGACGAATCCCGAGGTGGTCGAGAAGTGGCATTCCCTTTCCCGTTCGGCGGGCGACAAAGTCGCGATCGTGACCGTCGCGGGGGCGATCATGGGGGGCGATGGCTTTGCTCGGGCCCAGCTCGATCACGCGGCCGACGATCCAACGGTCAAGGCGATCGTTCTGCGGGTCGATTCGCCCGGTGGCACCGTCAGCGGCAGCGACGAGATTCACCATCGGCTCACGCAGATCATCGCCGACCGCAAGCTCCCGGTCGTTGTGAGCATGGGCGGCCTGGCGGCCAGCGGCGGCTACTACGTGGCGATGGCCAACGGCGGCCGTGAGGATGTCATCTTCGCGGAGCCGGCCACGCTCACCGGCTCGATCGGCGTCATTATTCCGCATTTCGACGTCTCGGAGGCGCTCGGGAAGATCGCCATCCGGGACGACTCGATCGCGAGTGGGCCGCTCAAGCAGATGCTCAGCCCCACGAAAGACCGTTCCCCGGAGGTGGCCGAGAAAGAGCGGGCGATTCTGCAGTCGCTCGTGGACGGCATGTTCGTGCGGTTCAAGTCGATCGTGAAGGCGGGCCGACCAAAGCTCGACGACGAGGCGATCGACAAGGTGGCGACCGGTCAGATTTTCACAGCCGAGCAGGCGAAGGACGCTGGCCTCGTCGATCGCATCGGGTTTCTGGAAGACGCCGTGGCCCGCGCCGTCGAGCTCGCCGGTCTCACCGACGAGACCGCAAGGGTGGTGAAGTACACCAAGCCCAAGGGCCTCTTCGATGAGGTTCTCGGAAGCCAGTCCACCGGCGCTCGGGTTTCACTCGAAGCATTCGCCGAGCTTGCGACACCTCGTGCCTGGTACCTCTGTAGCTGGTGGCCCGTACTTGTGCGGAGCGAGTGAACGGCGTCGGCATGCGCGAGCCGAGGAATCGCCTACTCCTTCCGCTTCGGGCGATCCTTCATGCCGGCCTTGAACTCGTCGAGCGAGACCTTGCCGTCGCCACTCGTGTCGAGCTTCTTGAACCGGCCTTCGGCCTTGGCTGCGGCTTTCTCCGGCATGCCGGTCTTAAACTCTTCAAGCGTGAGAAACCCGTCGCCGTTCGCGTCCTTCTTCTGGAAGAACTTGGCGGGGTCGCGATCTTTTTTTGGCGCATCGGCCGCGAAAGCTGTCACGCCGAGCGAACAGGCGAGAGCCGCAAGGAACGTGCGGATGAAATATGAGCGAACCATCGTGGTGTTTCCTTCACGGGTGCATGAGGTCATTGGGGATTCCGGCCGGGAGCCCGGCCTGCCTTCCTTGAACGGGCGACTTCGCCCAGGGTAGCGGTTTCAACCGGGGATGGCCATGTGACGCACCGTCGTCGCTGCCCGACGAGCCCGGGAGCGATCGAAGATGTTCAAGAACGCGGTGGCCTGGCATGGGAAGCCGGATGACGATGTCGAATCGATAAGGACGTTCTCGCGACGACTCTTCGATCCATTCACCCCGAACAATGGACCCATCGCTCGTCGTGCCTCCTTCATCGACACCGTATTCGTCCAGCGAATACAGAAGGAAACCTTCGCCGCGGCGCTCGTAGACAAACGGATCACCCGTGAAGGGATCGAGCGGAAGCGACTTCAGAAACCGTGGGACAAGCTCATCGAGTCGGTCGGGGTAGCAGGCTTCGCCAGGATCTTCTTGTCCGCCACGAAATGCCGCAAGCGCCACGGCAATACGGGTGCCCTCGAAGAACGCCTCGTCGCGGGTCACAGCCAGATCAAAGAAAGTCATTTGATGGATCCAGAACTGGCCGAATGCCCTCGCGATCCGCTCGCTCCGCGCGCGGCGGCTGAGCATGGCTCCCGTGGCCTGCAAGGCATCGTCGAGAAAGCCAAGTGTGGTCGAAGAGGGGCCGCTGAGCTCACAAAAGAGCTCGTTGATTTTCATCTGACGCTCAGCCCACGATCGCTCCGCGAGCGCTGCCTCGATGCGACCCAGGTGGGAAACGGCCGCATGAAGCAGCGCATTCCAGTCGAGGCTTGTCATCGCAATCCATGGAATGGCACGGTCGCTGGTGGCAAGCCCCTGAAACGACTGGGGGCGTTGCTGGCGGCTCTGCTTGAACACGTGAAGCAAGAAGTCAAGTGCCACGCATCGGTCGATGGTGAACGCGTGGCTCCTTGTCGGTGCCGGGAGAAGGGAGTCGAGATCACGTTGCACAACGGCCAGCATCGCTCGATCGATCTTGCTCGATTCGAGGAGTCGCAAGGTGGCGAGACAGGCCGCCTTGGAAATATCGATCGCCGTGACATAGCCGGCTCCCAAACCCGCATCGAATCGCATCGCGAGGCGAGCGAGTCGGTGCATGCTGAAAATATCTTGCCATGCCTCGGCAACACGGCCAGCACCAAGGTGCCGCATGGCCCGCATCGCGAGCCCCTCAACATTCTTCCCGATGGCATGAAGTGGTATCAGTTGAGTGTCCAGGCGTTGCCTGATCGTGCCGCTTTCGGGGGAATCCGGTGATGGAAAGGAAAGCCTTGGCCTCCGAGATGCCTCCACGATGAGATCGAGGCCACGGGATCGTTCGTTGAGCCAGTCATCGAGCGGCGGTATCTCAGAGGCCTTCCATGGCTCCTCCATCGCCGCGATATGGACGTCGTAGATGATGAATCGGGATGGTTCGTGCGGTTCATCCGAGTCTTCGTCAGGATCCTCGGCCGTGGCATCGTATGCACCGGCTTCGGCGATCGAAAGCAAGGCATCAATGCCGTCCATGGCCGCGTGAGACATCAACCCATCTGCTTCCATTCCATGAGGAGGTTCAGCCCGGTCGGCAGGTGCGGGAATGCCAAGCCCACGGCACACGGCTGGAAGCTCGGTTGGAGCAATCCCCATCGGCCACAGGGCTTCGAGGAGAGGCACGGCGGCATTCTCTTCCGGTGGAATACGACGACCAGGGAGAGCGAGCACGTGGTTCGCGAAATCGGGGAGCCCATCTGGTGCGCGTGGTTCGGTGATGAGGGTCGTCTCACGCGAGACGACGATGGCCGACTCGGGGCCAAAGAGCCCGTAGAGGATTGACAAGACAATGGCACAACCGATCGTCGCGAGGATCACGACAGGGCGGCGGTACCAACGCAATTGCTTTGGACGGTCGATGACCATATGCCTGCAAGAATAAGACGGCCAACGGTACGTCGGCAAACCGATGACGATCGCTGGTCGCCCCCAGCAATACCGTCGGGTGCGGGTGTTTCAAGCTCCGTGGGAGTTGATCACCGGCTGCGACGATCAAGGGTGGCGACTCCAAGGGCGGCGAGAGCGGCGTGATTGCCCGAGGTCGTTCGCCTGCCGGTGATGCGGGCGAGGGCAATGTGGCACCAGCATTCCGCGGCGGCGACGGCGCGGTCGTCGCCGGAAGCGTCGGCGTGATGGGCGACGGCGAGGATGCTCGCCAAATCGCGAACGTCTTGTGACAGCACGCCGATGGCGAGCTGGTGGTCGGCGAGGCCACGGCCGTGACGGCGGATGCCGCGGTCGATCCGCAGAGCCGCTTTCGCCATGAGACGGCTGGCGGTGCGGGCATGACGACGAAGTGACGCATCGAGGATGTGCTGGACGTTGGCCCGGCGTGCTAAGCCAGTGAGACCACTCGCACGCCAGGCGAGCCAGGCCGCGGCGCGGCGCAGGCTGCTCGCATCGCGAGAGAGCGCCGCGAGAGGATGGGCTTTCGCGATGCCGCGAAAGAGCGCAAGGCCGAGGAGATCACTTTCGCCCTCGTAGACGCCGACGGCGAAGTGATCGTGAAGCGCATCGCCCAGCGGATGGCCCACGAGGAAGGCCCGGCCTCCGTGAACACCGAGGGCGTCCATCGCCGCGTCGCGAACACACTCACTCGCGATGATCTTCGCCGTGATCGCTTCCCATTCACCGCCACCGGCATCGACCGCTCCAGCGGCCCAGGTGCTCACGGCATCAACCACCGCGATCGATGCGGCGATTCGCCCAAGTCGTCCTTGAATAAGTTGCCGCGAGGCAATCGGCTGCCCCCATGTGACGCGACGCTTCGCGTAGTCCACGGCGTGCGCGAGCAAGAGCCGGAGCGTGCCGGCGGCCTGGGCGGCCAGCGTGATGCGACCGCGGTTGAGGCCATGCCACACGATCGCCATTCCGTCGCTCCCGGCGGGCGGGGCGAGCACATCCGCCGGATGCACCTCAAACGCCGAAAACTCGAGCGCGGCGTTGGCGGTGTGTTTGAGCGGATGCAGGCCGTAGTGCCGTAGCCGAAACGTATCGGTGTCGGTGCCGGGAAGCTGAACGAGCACGACGGAAGGTTTTCCGTCGTGCATCGCGAGGAGTTTCACAAGCCGACCGTGAACGGCGTTTGTGATGAACATCTTAGTGCCGGTGAGCAGAAGCTTGTCGCCCGTGCGCTCGAGCACCGTCTTCACGCGGGTGAGATCACAGCCGGCGTCGGGCTCGGTGGCACCGAAGATCGAGAGAGGCTTTCCTGCGGCGAGGCCCGGATAGAAGCGGGCCTGTTGATCGGGCGTACCAAAGGCGGCAAGCGCCGTCACGGCGCCGATCGAGGAATGCACCGCGAGCATGCCGGCTGCGGTGGGCACATTGGCGGCGAGCCGCGTGATCCCGCGCGCGAGATCAATCATCGAGGCCCCCGCGCCGCCAAAGATCTCAGGCACCGCGAGCCCCCAGAGGCCCGCGCCACCGAGAGCTGCCTCGGCCGCGGCGGAAAACTTTCCACGCGGGGGCGGAGACGGGTCGTCGATCGGGGGCGTCGGTGGCAGGTCGCCCACGGGCTGGTCATAGAGCGCCCCCGATTCACGAAGCCAGGCGATTCCGGCTTCGGCTCGCTCGAGCACCGCCTCGACCGGCGACGCGATGGGCTCAGCGGCGCGCGCCGCTGCTGCCGAAAAGCTGCTCGCGTCGGCATGCCACACCGCTGCCACCAACGAACTCATTCTGCCCTCACGAGTGAATGGGCTTTGTTTCGGGGCCCCTGGAAAAAGGTTCCTGACACCATTTTCGATTTCCTGGCGGCGGAGTTTTTGCGACGCGGTGATTTCACCACGCGCCACATCAAATGGACGGTCCATCATGACCACGCGACGCGCTCGCCACGCGCGAGGCAGGTGATGCTGTCGCCGCATGAGCCGACGGGTGAGCCATTCCACGAGCTTCGGGTGCCGCACGGCCGAGCGTCGCGAGAAGACGGGAAGCCTGAGCCGGCGAACGGCGCGGCGAATCACCACGGGCTCTGGTACCACAACGGCGACGGGCCAGCCGTCCGCACCGTTCACGACACACACCTGGGCCACTGCCTCGTCTTCGGCAAGGGCTCGCTCAACCACCGCGGGCGGAACCTTGGTGCCGTTTGACAACACCAAGACATCCTTGAGCCGGCCCGTGATTCGCAGATACCCTGCCGCATCGAGCTCACCGACATCACCGGTCTCGAGCCACTCAACGGTAGCGCGCGGCGGCTCATGCGGCTCGAGAACGGCGCTGGCCCGCGACGGCGTCTTCACGAGCACCTGCCCGAGGCTCTCCTCGCGATCATCGATCCGAACTTCAATGCCCGGCAGCGCAAGCCCAACGGTGCCCGGCAGTCTGTTTCGCGGCGTGGCCACGGCGACGACCGGCCCGGCCTCAGCAAGCCCGTAACCTTCCACGAGGGGCACGCCATTGGCCGCAAAAAGCTCCGCCGTTCGCTGCCGCAGCGGCGCCCCGCCCGAGATGCACACCCGCACCTCGCCCCCGAGCGCCGCGGCCAAACTGGAGATCCGTCCGCTTCGCACACCCGCCTCGAGCCGCTCGAAGAAAGCGGGCACCCCGAGGATCACAGTCGGTGGCATAGCGAGGCACGCATCGAGAACCTTTGAGCGATCAGCGACCACATTGAGACAACCGCCCCGAGCCACGGCCGAAAAGAGGTCGCCAACCCTCGCATAGAGATGACTCGCTGGGAGCCACGCGAGCCGCACATCACGCGGGTCAGACAAAAAAACGTCTGACACGCTGCGAGCATTCCAGGCAAGCGACCGCTGCGAGTGAACCACACCATGCGGCACACCTGTTGTGCCTGACGACAACACGACCGTCGCCGGAGCATCCGGATCGGTCGCGGCGACGTATGCCGCAATCGCGTCAGCAAGCCCGACGTCGTGATGAATAGCATGCGCCAAGAATCCACCGTCGGGCGACGTCACAACCGCGCGCCGCTGCCCGTCGGCCACCCCGACGCCGCCGGGCAGCGCGGGCCCACTGAACACAATCCCCTTCGGATCGAGCCACGCGACCTGTTCCCTCTGTTCCTCAGCCGTCGCATCCGCATGCAACGGCACATGCACAAGCCCCGCCAGGATGCACGCAAGGTCAACCACAATCCAATCGGGTGAGTGCGAGCCAACATGCACCACGCGATCACCGCGACCGAGCCCTGCCCTTTCCAAGTGCCGCGCGGCCCGCACAGCCGCCGCCGCAAGCTCCGTCCACGTCCACGTCGTCACAGCACCATCACGAACAACGGCGACCGCGGGCCGAGATGGTGTGTCAGCGACGCGCGCGGCAAAGAGGCCGGCGAGTGTGGTGTCGGCGAAAGGAGGTGTCATTGTGTCCTTCAATACGCTTCAAGCGAGGGGTGGCCTATGTCATGGAGCCGGCGTTGTTTGCGAGCGGAGCCAGGATGGCGAAGCGAAGCAAACATCGAGTGAGCGAAGGGCATGGATGCCCGCAGCGAACGTCCGGCGATGGGGCACGGGCAGCCCCGAGCCACGGTAGACTGTGCTTCCACAGCCTCGCAGCTCCCAGGTCGCGTCATGCCCCGCCCGCCTCGCAATCCGTTCTATGTGATCCTTGGCGTTGTGGGCTTTGCGTTCACGATTACCGCGGCGGCGTATTGCGTGTCGGTGCTCCGCGGGATTCGCCCCGAGACGCGGGCCACGAGTGGCGGGCATCCGCTCGAACGGCTCATGGACCGCCACGGCACGACCATCCTGACCGCCGAGCTTGCCATCCTCGCGGTTGCCACGGTCGGTGCCATCTGGCTCGACCATTTAGCCGGTGAGCGAGTTCGGCGGGAACGTGAAGCGGAGCGTGATCGGGTCGCGGCCGATGCTTCTTCGGGGTCTGCCGAATCGTGATGCCGTCGGTCGTTGCCCGCATCGCGAAGCTCCGCGACGAGATTCGTCGCCACGACAGGCTCTATTACGTCGAGGCCGCCGCCGCGATCACCGACCTTGAGTACGACCGGCTCGTCGAGGAGCTCCGCGGCCTCGAGGCGGCCCACCCAGACCTCGTGTCGTCCGAGAGCCCGACGCAGCGTATCGGCGACGAGCCCGTGGCCAGCCTCGAGGCTGTGCGACATCGCGCTGCGATGATGTCGATCGACAACACGTACGGCATCGACGACCTGCGAGCCTGGGGCCGACGCACCGAAAAACTCCTGACTGAGGCGGGCGATACGAGGCCGCCCCAGTGGGTACTCGAGCTCAAGATCGATGGTGTGGCTGTGTCGCTCACGTATGAGAACGGTCGGCTCGCGCTCGGTGCCACGCGAGGCAATGGCATTACCGGCGACGACATCACCCACAACGCCCGCACGATCCACGGCATTCCGCTCGTGCTTGCTCTCGACGATCCGCCCCCGGTCGTCGAGGTGCGTGGCGAGATCTATATGACGAACTCTGATCTCGTGACGTTAAACGAGCGGCAGGCTGCTGCGGGGCTCGCGGCGTATGCCAACACCCGAAACGTCGCGGCGGGCAGCATCCGGCTGCTCGATTCGCGGGAGTGTGCCAAGCGGCCGCTGAGATTTCTCTGCCACGGCACCGGTGACGCGGCACACCTTGGGATCACGTCGCAGACCGAGTTGTATGCGTGGGCGATGCGGGCAGGGCTTCCTGTCGAGTCGCACACCGAGGTGTTCAGCTCACTCGAAGCGCTTATCGAGCGGGGCACCGAGCGAATCGCGGAGCTCCATGACCTCGATTTTGAGGTCGATGGTTTTGTCGTGAAGGTAAACGCCTTCGACCAGCAGCGGCAGCTCGGCGCGACATCCAAGAGCCCTCGCTGGGCGATCGCGTGGAAGTTCGAGAAGTTTGAGGCCACGACGGTGCTCGCCGACATCCGCGTGCAGGTGGGCCGCGGTGGCACGATCACACCGGTCGCCGATCTCGAGCCGGTCGAGCTTGCCGGCACGATCGTCCGACGGGCGAGCCTCCACAATGCCGATGAAGTGGCCCGCAAGGATATTCGTATCGGCGACGTGCTTGTGGTCGAGAAGGCCGGCAAGGTGATTCCGCATGTGGTTCGCGTCGAGAAGCACCTTCGCACTGAAGACCTGGCCGCGTGGCATCCGCCGACCGTCTGCCCCGAGTGCGCGACGCCGATCGTCAAGGATCCCGAAGGCGTCTCTATCCGCTGCCCAAACATCGACTGCCCGGCTCGCTGCCGCGAACGCATTCGGTTTTTTGCATCCCGTAGCGCGATGGACATCGAAGGCCTCGGTGACAAGCTGGTCGAGCAGCTCGTGGTGACGGGTCTCGTGAAGCAGTACGCCGACCTCTACACACTCGATGCAGCCCAGCTCGAGCCGCTCGAGCGCATGGGAAAGAAGTCGGCCACTGCGCTCGTCGAGGGAATCGCGGCGAGCAAAGATCGCGGCCTTATCCGCGTGCTCAATGCCCTCGGCATCCGCCATGTCGGCCCCCGCGTGGCCGCTGGGCTTGCCGGAAGGTTCCCCACGATCGACTCGCTCGCTGCCGCATCGGAAGACGAGCTCGCCGCCATCCCCGACATCGGTCCCATCATCGCCGTGAGCGTTCACGAATGGTTTTCAAGTGACTATGGACGTGAAACGATCGCTGGCCTTCGGGAAGCTGGCGTTCGGCTCGATGTGCCCGAAGCCGAACGAGCAAGCGAGAAGGTCAGCGAAGGACCGCTCGCCGGCAAGACGCTCGTCGTGACCGGAACCCTCGAACGGTTCACGCGGCCGGAAGCCGAAGCGGCGATCCTCCGGGCCGGTGGACGTGCCTCCGGGAGCGTCTCCAAGAAGACGGATTACGTCGTGGCCGGCGCCGAAGCCGGCAGCAAGCTTGACAAAGCAAAAAAACTCGGTGTTCCGGTCATCGACGAAACAGCATTTGAAACACTGCTCGGCGACCCAGAGCGTCAGTGACTCTGAGCCCAGGCTTCGAGACGCGGGAGAAAAACCTCGCGAAAGAGAATTTTTCCGCAGGCCGCGAGCGGAATGCACAAAAGCAGGCCGTAGAGGCCGCCCAGTGCCCCTCCCACAAACATGACGATAAGAATCTCTGGCACGCTCATCTCCATGGTCTTGCCCTGAATCCAGGGCGTGAGAATCCAGCTCTCAACGCTCTGCACCACGCAAAAGACGACGCTCGGCCAGAGCAGCCATGTTGTCCATGGCATGCCCGGGCCACCATGGAGCCATGTGAGCGCCACGGCCAGCGGCCAGATGGCGCTCGCAGCGTACGGGATCAAGCTGAGCGCTCCCGCGGCGATACCCATGAGGAGCGCGTAGGGCACGCCGCAAAACATCCAACCAATCGCGAACATGACCGCCATGAGGCCCGCGATGACCACCCGGTCGCGGAAGTAGGTGCTCACCGCGCGGTCCATCTGCCCAAGGATCGACAGCCATCGCTCGCGACGGCTCACGGGGATGTATCGCTTGATGCGATCGACGAGTGGCCCAAACTGCCACGTGAAAAAGAAGAAGTAGATCGGAATGAGCGCCGCGGTCATGAGGAGATACGTCGTGCCACCGATGAGCCGCCCCACCATCGCTGCGGCGGCACCACCGCCGGCCAGCAGCGCCTGCGCCTGCTGCCGCAGATAGCCAGCAGGGTCTGCGGCCACCTCCCGCGACCAGGTGTCGAGCTTGTCGCCGAGATCCTTGAGGAGCCCATTCTTGAGCTCGGCCTGCTGCTCGAACGTATCGACGTACCCTGGGATCGCCTTCGCAAGCGAGGCCAATTCCCCGACCAGCGTCGGGCCGAGCCACCAGAGCCCCCCGATGAGCACCACGCCACCAGCCACCAAGACAAAGCTGATCGTCGCCACTCGCGGTACTCGGCACCGCACCTCGCACCACGTGATCACGGGGTGAAAGAGATAAGCGAGCGCCAGCGCGATGAGCACCGGCGTGAAAATGCTACTCAGCCGATACCCGAGCCACACGAGCAGCACCGCCAGCGCGATCCACATGACGTCGCGAACGGCGGCAATCTCCCAGAGCCGCACCTCCCGCCACGGTTTTTGAGGCTGGCCTTCCAACTGTTGGGTCATCGCGGCCAACTCCACACCCAGGGCACAGAAAAGATCGCCATCGCGAGCCCGAAGAGTGGCTCGCCAGCGAGGAGGCCGATGATCGGCCAGGCGATGAGGCCCGCGCGGCAGACCGTCTGCCGCGACGCGTCAAACCAGAGGCCCATCGCGAACAGGATCTCGAAGGCCACGATCCCATGGGTGACCAGATTCATCGCGTATTCCGAGCGACGGTAGAGCGCCGTGAGATCGACGAAGGGTGCATCGGGGCCCGCCGCGAGCCACCAGGCGGCCGTGCCGTTCCACCAGTCGTCACCCTTGAGCTGCGCACAAAGGACCCCGAGAGTAATCGCCGTCGCGTGGATTCGCAGCAGGCCGAGCGATGTGCTCGCCCAGGGCGATGGCCGCGGCGCTGCAAGGCCGCGGCGATCACAGATCACGCGGTCGAGCGACCATGCCCTACCACACGGCCCGACGGCGAGACACCAGAGGAGAATCGCCAGGCAATCATCGGCTGGGCCGGCCAGCATGGGCCCGCGATTCAAGAGGGCGGCCCAGAGCAACGCCGCGACGACACATGCAACCTGCGATGGGAAGCCGATAGTGACCGCGACGAGGGCTGCCACGAGCGCGGCGAAAAACACATGGAGGCCGAGGGATGTCGCGACGCTGTCGAGCGGTGACAGGCCGACGCGGGGCCGCCAGCCATCGACCGCTTCAGGCGGGAGCATGCCGCCAGGCCCAAACCATCTCACAAGATCGCCTGCGTAGCTCATCGCGAGGGCAAGGCCCAGGAGCCCGGTGAGGATTCGGACCGCAGCCAGCGGCCGAGCGTCGGCCGGTGTGAACCAGTAGTCGAGCCATGTGCTGGCGATGCGGTCAGCGGCGTTGCCATGAGGAAGGACCGGTGCGTTGATCGCGGTATCATTCATCGCCGTCCTCCTCTTCGTCAGGTGGCGCAGCACGCGTGGGCTCACGCAGGAGCGGAGCCATTTCGGCCTGTTTGGCGGCGCCACCAAGCTCGATCACCTGAATCTCATCGGCAACACGTCGCACCCGCGCGGCATGCGGCTGCCGTAGTCGCGAGTCGGTAGCCAAGGCCTCGCGTTCCGGAAGAGGTCGTCGCAGCACCCGCACTGTCACGTCTTCGATGCCCATGTCTGCAAAACTTCCAGCGGCCACACCGGCGGTGAGCGGCGGCGCGTTCCCTCCCTCTGCCGCAACCGCGATCGTCCGCGCGAGTCGTCGCCAGCGGGCGGCCTGCTCGCCCGTTCGTTCACCCGGAAACTGCATCGCGGCAGGCTCGTTCCCTCGGCTCCGAATCTCGAGCGTGTGGTCCACATCGTCTGGAAAGCCGTAGGTAAAAGGATGGTCGAAGCCGAGGTCGAGCCAGGCCGGCTGCATCCACGGCGAGAAGAGCCGGCCCTTGATGGTTCGCACAAGCGCCGACGAGCCGCTCACAGAGTTGCCGACAATCGAGAGGACAAGCCCAATGAGATAGGCAGCCAGCGCCACGCTCACCACGGCCTTTGTCGTGTCGGAAAGGGGGGGCGGTGATTCGGGAGGAGGAGTCATAGTGGCTTCGATTATGGCGTGGTCGATTCTGTCTGTGTTGGAAAGGGCCATGGAGGGCCCCTCGCGTTGACACCCGCAGCGTGGGGCGATAACGTACTCCATGCGCCGAAAGGCGTTCCCGCGGCCTCGCAATCACATGGTTTCCGACGGGGGATTAGCTCAATTGGGAGAGCGTCTGGCTGGCAGCCAGAAGGTCAGGGGTTCGAATCCCCTATCCTCCACTGGTGAGTGCCGCAGGAAACGGCAGGAGTGTGAGTGCCGCAGGAAACGGCAAGAGGGTGAGACCGCAGGAAGAGGCTGGTCAGTCCATTCACCGATGATGATGCCGATCGGCGACGTGGAGCGGGTGACTGGCGAGGCCGCCTGGCTCGACGGCCGGTTCATGCCGCGAGACACTTTTGCGGTTCCGGCTGGTGACTCAGGCTTTGTGATGGGAGCCACCGTCACTGAGCAGTTGCGGACGTTTCACGGCAGACTTTTCCTGCCAGCACCGCACGCCCGCAGGCTTGCCGATTCGCTCGCCACGGTGGGCGTGACACCTGCCCACTCAGTCGATGCGATCATGGCCGCAGCCGAGCAACTCGCATCCCACAATCATCAGTTGCTCGCCGAGGCCGTGCCGCCGAGCGATCTCGGGATCGTGATCTTTGTTACCCCCGGCGATCAGGCGTCGCAGCACGGCGGCCAGAGCGGCCCACCCCGCACCGGCATCCATACCTTTCCACTTGCCTTCGCCCTGTGGGCTGATGCCTACGACGCCGGGCTGCCGCTGCGAAGTGTTTCGGTGCGGCAGGTGCCCAGCGATTGCTGGCCACCTGGCGCGAAGGTGCGAAGCCGACTCCACTATTTTCTGGCTGATCGAGAGGCGGCGGCCGCAGAGCCCGGCGCGCGGGCCGTGCTCGCCCATCACGACGGACGGATCAGTGAGACCTCCACGGCCAACATCGCCGTTGTGAAGGCAGGGATCGTGACAGCACCGCCGAGGAGTGATGCCCTGCCTGGCGTGAGCCTGGCGTTTGCACGTGAGCTTGCATCCGCGATCGGGATCGCCTGGCATGAACGATCACTCACCGCCGCCGACGTGGCCGCGGCCGATGAGATTCTGCTCACAAGCACTCCCAACTGTCTGCTGCCCGCCACGCGGTTCGACGGCCGGCCCGTAGGCACCGGAAAGCCGGGGCCTGTCTTTCGAAAAATTCTCGAGGCCTGGAGCCAGGCCGTTGGCATCGACATTCCTTTGCAGGCGCGGCACCATGCGTCATCTCATCCTCGCGCACGGCAGTCCTCATGAATGCACCTTCGATATTGCCCGCTCGCTACGAGATCCATCACAGGACGACGTACGCCTATTCGGATACCGTGTCGATCTGCCACAACGAGCTTCACCTCATGCCCCGCATCCTTCCATGGCAGCGGCTGCTCTCGAGCACACTGGACGTGGAGCCACAGCCCGAAACCATCTCGACGCACGTCGATTTCTTTGGCAATCAGATCAACATGTTCGCCATCGAGGAAGGGCATCGTCGCCTTGTCGTGACGGCCACGAGCGCGGTGGAGGTTGATCCACCGCTGGACTGGCGGCAGTTTGAACCGGTGCCGTGGGAGGCCATCCGGGATCGCCTCGCCCAGGACACCGACGATGCCACGCTCGAGGCACGGCAGTTCACCTTCGACTCACCGCTCGTACGGTCGTCGCCCAGGCTTGCCTCATGGGCCGCCGAGTCGTTCACCCCAGGCCGGGCCTGGAACGAGGCGCTCGTGGAGCTGACGAGCCGCATCTACAACGAATTCACCTACGACCCGACGGCCACCACCACGAGCACGCCAGTGGAGGAAATATTCGCGCTCGAGCGGGGTGTGTGCCAAGATTTCGCCCACCTTCAGATCGCCTGCCTCCGATCGCTCGGCCTCGCTGCCCGCTATGTGAGCGGTTACATCTCCAACGAGCGGCCCGCGGGGGCCGCCTACGGAAGCGCCGGCATGGTGGGCGCCGATGCCTCCCATGCATGGCTGTCCTGTTGGGGAGGCAACAACGGCTGGCTCGATGTCGATCCCACCAACAACTGCACGGCCGGCACCCTCCATGTGACCATCGGCTGGGGCCGCGACTATGCCGACGTTACGCCTGTGAAGGGGGTGTGTCTCGGCGGCGGCACGCACGCCATGGACGTTGCCGTGCATGTGACACGCACCGGCTGACGACAACCGGCGTTGGCCGATTGCATGGCGGGCCGTATCATGCCGCCACCTTCCCCTTGGCCCCGCAGGAACGCGGCTTGCATGACGACCGAGGCCGCCGACACCCCCACGCCCCGCCGGGGCCCCCTTCGGCGACTCTACGACTGGGTGCTCTCGTGGGCAGATTCACCCCGGGGCACGTACGGTCTCGCGGCGATCTCGTTTGCCGAAAGCTCGTTCTTTCCGATTCCGCCCGACGTGCTTCAGATCGCGCTGTCGGTCGCGAAGCCGAAGCGAAGTTTCTTCTACGCCGCGGTGTCGGCCGTGGCGAGCGTGGCCGGCGGCGTGCTTGGCTGGGTGATCGGCGCCGGCCTCTGGAGAATGATGGCTCCGTGGTTCTTTGCGTATGTGCCGGGGTTTTCGGCCGAGAAGTTTGCCTATGTCGAGTCGCTCTACCAGGGCAATGCATTTCTCGCCATCTTTGCGGCGGCCTTCACGCCAATCCCCTTCAAGGTGTTCACCATTGCGGCCGGCGCCTGTTCAGTGCCGCTGGGCACGCTTGTCTTCGCCTCGGCTCTCGGCCGAAGCCTGCGATTTTTTCTCGTGGCCACGGTCACCTATCTCGCAGGGCCGATGGCCAAGAAAGTGCTCGATCGGTATCTCGAGCCAGCAACGATTCTGCTGGGTATCGCGATCATCGGCGGCTTCGTCGCCATCAAGTTTCTGATGCCGAGCCACTGATCGGCATATGCCCTGCCTGGGAGGGTCAGGACTCCAGTCGCTCGACAGCGCCCCGGATGCTCTAGCGCACCACACCGCAGCGGCTACGAGCACGGGAGCCCGGAGGTGCGACCGCCGCCCGGAGGGGCGGCAAGACCGCCGGGGGCATGGATGCCCCGCCGGCGTGAAGTCAGAACTGTTCAAACTCGTCGTACGGTCGATGCTCGAGGTTGACGAAGCGGGTGTAATCCTGCTGCCAGAGCAGCTTGATGTCGTCGGTCGGGCCGTTTCGCTGCTTCGCCACGATGATGTCGGCCTGGCCGCGAACCCGCTCCTTGTCTTCCTCGCTCGCCTGGTAGTACTCCTCGCGGTGCACAAACATCACGACGTCGGCGTCTTGCTCGATCGCACCCGATTCACGGAGGTGATTGAGCCGCGGGCGGTTGTCTCGCGAGGCCTCCGCCTGGCGATTGAGCTGGGCCAGGCAGAGCACCGGCACGTCGAGCTCACGGGCCATCATCTTGAGTCGGCGGGCGATACGGGCCACCTGTTCCTGCCGCGGGTCACGCGGGTTGTCGGGCTCGACGAGCTGGAGGTAGTCGATCACCACGAGCGCGAGGCCCGTCTCCTTTCGCTTGAGACGCCGTGCCACGGCGGCGATTTCCGTGAGTGTTCGACCGGGTGTATCGTCGATGAAGAGGGGCGCACTGCCGATTTCTGCCGACTTCTGCACAAGCCTTCGGCGATCTTCTTGGGAGATCGTGCCGTTGCGGAGACGGTGGCCGTTGACCTGCGCCGCCGAGCAGAGAAGCCGATCGACCAGTTCGAGGCAGGCCATTTCGAGGCTTACGAAGAGAACCGGTCGCCGGAGGTCGATCGCCACGTGCTCCGCGATGTTCATGGCGAAGGCCGTTTTCCCCATACTTGGACGGGCGGCAAGGATGATGAGCTCCGAGTTGTGGAGGCCACCACAGAGCGTGTCGAGGTCGGAATATCCCGTCTCGACACCCCCGATGGCGTGCTCGTGCTTCATCCTCGCATCCATGCGAACCATCACGTCTTCGAGCACTGCGGCGATTGGCTTGGCATCGGTCGAGGATCGTCGCTCGAGAATCGCGAAGATCTTTTCCTCCGCCCGGGCGAGGAGCTCCCGTGGCGTGTCGGTCTCGGTGTAGGCATCCCGAAGGATGTCTGTACCGGCATCGATCAGGGCGCGGAGGAGCGCCTTGTCTCGCACGATCTCAGCGTAATACACGGCGTGGGCCGCATGAGGCACCGTCTGGAGGAGCTCGGTCAAGAAGACAGCCCCACCCACGCGATCAGCATCGCCCTGGGTGCGGAGCCGCTCGAGCACAATCATCGTATCGATCCGCTTGCCGCCGTCGTGGAGCTCGAGGAGGTGGCGGAAGAGGATCTGGTGTGGCTCGTCGGCGAAGTCCTCCGGCCGCACCACGAGCGCGACGTCGTCGCAGACATCGGGCTTCAGGAGCACGCTTCCGAGCACCGCTTTTTCGGCGTCGGCGTTAACCGGCCGCTCACGGCCATCGAGCGAGAGCGGCGCCGCACCGTTGGATCGTGCTCCGCCCACCCCGGAAACCTGCCGGGATTTGTTGCCGCCGATGCCTCGCGATCCTTCCCGCGTTGTGGCCATCCCTGCCCTACCCGGTTACTTCGTGGTTGCGTCGCCGCTCGTTGGCACAACCCATACCTTGAGGTCACCCTCCACCTCCGAAGCGAGCCGCACCTTCACGGTGTAGAGGCCAACCTCCTTGAGAGGACCTTGGAGGATGATCTGGTCAGTCGATACGGCGAGGTCTTGCTGCTTGAGCGAACGCGATATCTCGGGAGCCCCAACAGAGCCGTAGAGATGGCCCTCGTCGTTGGCATTGGCCTCGATCGTGACGCTCGTCCGCTCGAGCTCGGCAAGCAGGCTCCGCAGCCCGGCAAGCCGTGTCTTCGCGATCTCTTCGAGCTTCGCACGATGCTTCTCGACCATCCGCTTGTGGTGATCGGTGGCGACCGTAGCGAGCCCCTGCGGAAGAAGATAGTTGAGCGCGAAGCCTCGCTTCACCTCAACGACATCGCCCTGCTTGCCGAGATGCTCGACGTGTTGCACGAGCAGAAGCTCGATGCCTCCCCGCTTGCCCTTGGGAAGCCGCTTACCGGCAGCCGCGACGAGGGGAATGGATTCTGTTGGCATGGGTTCTCCGTTCACTCAAAATGGAATGTCATCGTCGCCCGAAGGGCCGGCGTCGGCACCATCATACTCGGGAGCATGATCAACTGATTCAAAACTTTCGCCCGCCCCAGCGGCAGGGCGACCCGCCGCAACACGAGGCTTGGCAGCCCCTCGGGCCCCTTCTCCGCGCGACCCCAGAAGCTGCAGCTTTTCGCCTACCACGCGAAGTTTTGAGTTTTTCTTTCCGTCCTTCTCCCACGTGTCGAGCTTGAGCCGGCCCTCGATGAGCAGCGGGGAGCCCTTCGTGGCGTACTCGCAGGCAATCTCCGCCGTCCGACCCCAGAGTGTGACATCGACGAACGTCGTTTCCTCGACCCACTCGCCCGTCGGTGTCTTGCGGCGATCATTCACCGCGAGACCGATATCGGTCACAGCCGTGCCGCTCGAGATATACCGCAGCTCCGGATCGCGGGTCACGTTGCCGAGCAGCACCACTCTGTTGTAACTGGCCATGGGAGAGCCTCTCTTTCAAATCGTGTGGAATGCTATGTCAATTTGTGAACGCATGTTCACATCTCGACAGACTACCCGAGCACCGCCACTCCTTCAAGAGGCGGCTCCGTGACTCAGGAACCGGCCGCTGCAGAAGCTGTCGCCGCCACTGGAGGCGCTGCCGCCGGAGCGCCAGGAGCCGCCGGAGGCCGCGGCTTCACCTCGCCGCTCGAGAGCGCGTGCTGAACGAGTGCGTCGGCAATTCGATCATCGACCCGAAGCACGAGCTTGCGGAGGATGTCGTCGTTGATTTCACACTGCCGCTCCAAGCCCGTGAGGCCGTCGCCACCAGGCATGCTGAAGTACGTCAGCCAATAGACGCCCTTCTTCTGCCCCTTGATCGGGTAGGCGAGCTTCCGCTCGTCCCAGAGGCGAGCAGCGAGCACGGTGCCGCCGTGCTGCGTGATGAGATCGGAGATCTGCTGGGCCACCGTGCCAGGGTCGCGGGAATAGCGGCCCGGGTCGAGAATGAACATGCCTTCGTACACCGCCATCTGTGTCAAAACTCCTCAGTCGTCGAGATACCGATCAGTTGTATTGATTCATGGCAGCCTGGATGCCCCGGGCCACCCACTCCTCAGCGGCATCGGCCGCCCGTTCAATCATCACCGCAACCCGCTCCCGCTCGTCCTTGGCAAACCGCCCGAGCACAAAGTCGGGAGGCTGCCAGCCTGACGGCACTGGCCCGATGCCTACCCGCAGCCGCGGCACGTCGTTTGTGCCGAGCCGCGTGAGGATATCGGAGAGTCCCTTCTGGCCCCCGGCCGACCCACCGGGCCGGAGCCTGAGTGTGTCGAGAGGGAGATTGAAATCGTCGCAGGCCACCAGCATTGCAGATTCGTCGATCTTGTAGAAGTCCCGCGCGGCCAAGACGCTCGAACCGCTGAGATTCATCCACGTGAGCGGCCACAGGAGCAAGGCAGGGCTGCCCCGTAGACTCACCTGGGCCATCTCCCCCTGGAAACGCGGCCGTCTCGGCGGCGAGCCCGCACGCTTGGCGAGCACATCCAAGACCTCGAAGCCGACGTTGTGCCGCGTGTCCTGGTAGGCATGGCCAGGGTTGCCGAGTCCGACGATGAGCTTCACCAGGCACCAGCCTTCTCCGACACCATGACGGTGAAGCAGCCACCACTGGCCGCCGCTCCAATCACGCCTCGCCGGCCTCCTTGGCGTCTGTTTCCTCGCCGGCACTCCGCCCGACAACCTCTGGTTCGGCACCAACCGCCGCCTCGTCAGCGGCCTTCTTCCCCGGCACGAGACAGGTGACGACCGTCTCGTCACCCCCGAGCACAGGGCTCGCACCGACAGGGAGCTCGAGATCCTTGACCTTGATCGTGTGTCCTACCTCAAGATGCCCTACCTGCGCGACAACATGCTCCGACACGTGGTCGGCCGAGCATTCGAGCTCAATCTCGTGGAGCACGAGGTTGACCACGCCGCCGGCCCGCACACCCGGGCACTCGCCCTTGAGCTCGATCGGCACCTTCACCCGCACGCGGTCCGACGCGCTCACGCGAAGGAAGTCGATGTGGAGCGGCCTGACGCCGTAGGTATCCCACTGAAGGTCGCGAATGAGGGCATCCGTCTTCACGGCACCGGTGAGCGAAACAACACGGCTGCCATGCCGAATCGCCGCGCCTACATCCTCGAGCTTCGCCGCCAGGCTGACGCACGCTTCGCCGTGGCCATAGAGAATCGCGGGAACCATGCCGCCTCGGCGAAGCCGTTGCGACTCCCGCGAGCCAGTCGTGGTGCGAAGGGAAACGTTCAGCGTGTCGCTCATGCTCGATCCTCGGCCTCTACGGCGGTGCCCCGGGCTCTCCGCCCGGGAAAGCCCCACATTGTGCCACGGCCTGGTGCTTCTGCAAGCTGGGCCCCCGAGAGGCACTGAAAACGGCCGAAATGCCGCGGCTCACCAGCAGCAAGGCCATCGATCATCGACCGTCGCGTGTCACGCCGGCGAGGCGATTTTGGTCGTCATGGCCGGCTTTGCCGTCGCGGCATGCCGCAGGATAACGATGCTCCTCGCGTCAACGCTCAGCGTCGATCCGCCAAGATGGTCCGTCGCTGCGCAGACTGGGGTCGCCGTATTGATAGCCATCTGCCACGGGCGTTTGTTCGGCTGCACAGGGACAGTGAACGTCATCGGCTCATAGTGCGCATTGAAGAAAAACACCAGCGTGTCACCCACAATCGGCTCGCCCCGGCTGTTCACTTCCGAGATCGCGTCTCCGGCGAGCCGCACGGCAAACGCCTTCACAAAGCCGGCGTTCCAGTTCTCATCGGTCATGAGCTCGCCAGACGGCTCAAACCAAGTGATTTCCTCGACCTCCTTCCCACGGATGGAGTGCCCCTGAAAGAACGTCCGTCGCCGGAGCACGGGCTGCGTGTGCTGCATGTGAATCACTTTGCTCGTGAACTCCATGAGATCGATTTGCTCGGGAGTCAGATTCCAGTCGATCCAGTTCAGTGCGTTGTCCTGACAATAGGCATTGTTGTTGCCCTGCTGAGAACGGCCAAACTCATCGCCCGCCAAGAGCATCGGCACGCCCTGCGACACGAAGAGCGTGGTCAGAAAATTTCGCATCTGTTTCTGACGCAGCGCGAGCACGGCGGGGTCATCCGTCGGCCCCTCGGCGCCACAGTTCCAACTGTCGTTGTCATTGGTGCCATCGCGGTTCTCCTCGCCGTTGGCGAGATTGTGCTTCTCGTTGTACGACACGAGGTCATGGAGCGTGAATCCATCATGGCAGGTGATGAAATTGACGCTGGCATAGGGCCGTCTGCCGCTGTGGGAATAGAGGTCGGCACTCCCGCAGAGCCGCGTGGCGAACTCCGAGACCGTCCCACCGTCGCCTTTCCAAAATCGCCGCACGCAGTCCCGATACATGCCGTTCCACTCGGTCCAGCCGACCGGAAAATTGCCGACCTGATACCCCCCCTCACCGAGGTCCCAGGGCTCGGCGATCAGCTTCACCTGCGAGAGCACCGGGTCTT
Source organism: Pirellulales bacterium (assembly GCA_041746715.1). GTDB lineage: Bacteria > Planctomycetota > Planctomycetia > Pirellulales > UBA1268 > QWPN01. Next base: position 23,275 of record JBGTGN010000054.1, read on the forward strand.
GATGGATGATGTCGAAGAACGCGCCCAGCTTGTCAACCTCATGGAGCTCACGGGCCAGCGTGCTTGCCAGATCAAATCGGAATCCATCCACATGCATCTCGAGCACCCAATAGCGGAGACTGTCCATGATCAACTGGAGCACCCGGGGATGACGCACATTCAAAGAGTTCCCACAGCCGGTGTAATCCATGTAGTATCGCGGATCGTCGGCCACCAGTCGGTAGTACGACGCGTTGTCAACTCCCCGGAGTGACATCGTTGGCCCCAGTTGGTTTCCTTCGGCCGTGTGGTTGTAGACGACGTCGAGAATCACCTCGATACCCGCCTTGTGGAAGCCACGAACCATCGACTTGAACTCCCGGATCGCGAGGGCCCCGCCGCGCGAGGAATAGCGGCTGTCGGGCGCGAAAAATGCCAGCGTGTTGTAGCCCCAGTAGTTCACGAGCTTGCGTTCGACGAGATACCGGTCATCGACATGATGGTGTACGGGAAGCAATTCCACCGCCGTCACGCCCAGCTTCTTCAAATGGCGAATGACGGGCTCCGTGGCGAGCCCCGCATAGGTGCCACGGAGCTTCTTGGGAACTTCTGGATGGAGATGCGTGAATCCCTTGACATGGAGCTCGTAGATGACCGTGTGATGCCAAGGAATCTTTGGGAGCCGGTCGTTGCCCCACGGAAAGGCTGGGTTCACCACCGTGCCAAGCGGCGAGAAGGCGGCGCTGTCTCGCTCGTCGAAGGAGAGGTCTGCGTCAGGGTCGCCGATGCGATATCCAAACATCGCATCAGACCAGTTCGTGGTGCGGACAATCGCCTTGGCGTAGGGATCGAGGACGACTTTGTGTTGATTGAAGCGATGCCCCGCTGACGGTTCATAGGGGCCATACACCCGGTATCCGTACAACTGGCCGGCATCCACGTCTGGCAGGTAACCGTGCCAGACCATGTCGGTATGTTCTGGAAGGGGGATGCGGGCGGACTCCTTCGTCGACTTGACGGAGTCAAACAGGCAGAGCTCGACCTTTGTGGCGTGCTCGGAAAAGATCGCGAAATTCGTGCCCGCACCATCCCACGTGGCGCCGAGCGGATACGGATGACCTGGCCACACCTGCGTCATGCTATTCCCTGCGTGTCGAACAAACGGAACCGATCCCGGGCCGGGATCATACGCGATGCAGGACGGCCAGGGGAAAGTCGCGAAGCAACTCGCGTACCGACAGCGTTTCATGCTGGGCAGGAAATTGCTGGTTGGTGAAGAGGCAGCGAACCTCCGGCATGACGTGCTCGCCAAGGGAGATCACCGTGTCGGCCCACGTGGCATCGGTCCACAACGGACGGTGCGTGTCCGCAGATGGCGGGGCGAGCAATCCCTGGAGATGCCGCGGGATGACGACGATCACATCGAGTGGCCGATCATCAGCCCGCCGCCACCCAAACGCCACGAGATGGTCTGCATGAGGGCCGCTCGTTTCCAGGGGAACATACCGGCCTGCATCAAAGACGTCTGGCCTCGCCCGCCGAAGCGAGAGCAGTCGATGCGTCACGAGCAGCTTGAGCCTCGGATCGCCAAAGGATCGCCCGAGCGCAACGACACGGTCTCGCCGATCCTCGTCGGCCAGCGCGTCCCACCCGTGAAGCTCCGCCAGCAGTTTTTCCCGCAATGCGTAGTCCACGGGCCGTCGGTTGTCGGGGTCGACGAGGCTAAAATCCCAGAGCTCTTGCCCCTGATAGATATCGGGCACTCCCGGTGAGAGGAGTTTCAAGGCCGCCTGTCCAAGCGCGCTGGAGTGGGCTGCCGCGGCAATCTGGGCGACGAGAGGCGTCACGTATTTCAGAAATCGATTCCGGGGCGATCGGCTCAACGCCTGGGTCACAAACTCACGAACCGCGACGTCGTAGGGTTCGTTTGGGTTGTTCCAGCTCGTCCTCTGCTTGGCCTCGCGGGTCGCCTTCTCCATGTAGCGAACAAGCCGTTCGACCAGCGCCGCATGCTCCTCTTGGCTCGGCGTTTCCAGCGGCCAGATGCCAACAACCGACTGATAGAAAAGATATTCGTCATTGCGGCTCGGGGCCGGCTCGCCATCGACTTCCCGAAGAAACCTCTTGTTCGCGCGGGCAAACCGACTCACCGCCGTTCTCCAATCACGGGTGATCTCCGTGAGCACTTGGAGTCGGCCGCGAACGTCTTCGCTCCGCTTCGTGTCATGCGTGCTCGTGGCCAGCATCGCCCTGGGGAGCCGCAGATTGCGAACCAGATTTGCCTCGTGAAACTCACGGATCGACGTGACTGCCCGCGTTGGCTCGTTGCCCACTTCGTTGACCGAGACGAGCGGCACATGAACATAAAACGCAGTGTCTTCCACCCCCTTGGCCATCACGGGGCTCGTCACTTGCTGGAATTTTCCTGTGAAGACCTCCCGCTCGAGAAGCTGCTCGGGGGAAAGCCCTGGCGGATGAACCAAGAGCAACACGCTCCGGAGAAACTCGAACACCGCCGGGTCAAACGCCGGGTTCTGCCGCCGCGCCCGGTTCACCGCGAGATTCACAAAGCGGCGATCGCGGTCACTGATGCCAACCCGGCCGGGATAGACCCGGTAGACAGGGAAGCTCGCGAGCACTTCGCGGATCGCCAGTCGGAGATTGTTGAACGTGAAGTCCCGTGACCGGCGGTGCTGCTCCGAGATGTGATTCAAGCGATGCGCGAGCATCTGGAGCTCGCTGGCCATCGATATCCGCAGGATCAAGAGCTTGGACGCTCGCTCGACGTCGGCCAGGCTCACGTGATGATCGAGAAACCGGTCGTAGGTTCGCTGGATATCGGCGTAGCCTTCTGGCACGAGAAACAGGCCGCCGAGCGAGTTGAGAAAGTCGTACCCCGACGTGCCGGCCGTGGGCCACCGCTCCGGCAGCGGCTCGTCAGGACCGAGAATCTTCTCGACGAGCACAAGCAGCGGTGCCGCGTCACATCCCGAACGACGGCCTTCCAAGGCTTCCGGTTCCGCCATCGCCGGCTGCCAATCGCGATCGGGCGAGAGCACGGCCCGCAGGTCCTCAGCGACCGGCTGCCGCATGCCGAGCTCGCGGGCGGCGATAGCCACCACAGCCGGTGCGACGTCTTCCCATGTGATCGCTTGGGGCCCTTCAGCAGGCCCTTCAGCAGGCCCAGTCGTCGTGGGCTGGCCGTGAATGCGGTCGCCAAAGCATCCCGCACCGATATCCGCAAGATAGGCCCATTGGAGCCGCCATAGGTATTGCTCGGGGTCATAGAGACCATCCACATGGTCGATCCGCAGCCCGGCGATGGTGCCGTCGGCGAGCGAGGGACGGATCGCCGCGTGGGTGCTGTAAAAGACCTCTGGTGATTCCATGCAGATGGCGGCAAGCTCATTGACGTCAAAGAAGCGACGGTAGTTGATCTCGTCGGCCGCCGATCGCCAGTGACTGAGTCGATAGGGCTGTTCGTCCAGGAGGAGGTCCAATCGGTCAATCGTCTCGGGCCGCTCGGGATCGACGGCATAGTCTTCGACGTTGTGCTCGATATGGTGGCGGATCACGTCGCTGCCAGCCGTCAGCTCCCTGAGCCGTCGTTTGATGATCTCTTTCTCGCGATGCCGCTCGCGAACCTGGGCCGCATCGCGAGACGATTGCAGGGGGAGATGTTCGAGCGCGGTGATGATGCTCTCGAGCTCCGCGAGCGCGGCGTCGGTGTCGCCGAGCGCGGCCCGCAAGGTGTCGAGATCGCCGGCGAGCAACGGAATGGTCGTCTTCGGCCCCAGAGGAAAGTCCTGGTCGAAATAGCGAACAAAAAAAGCCCCTTCGCGATACGTCACCTGGAGATGGCCGTCTTCGAGAGCTTCGCCGTACTGCCCGCCCAGCACGGGGAGCATCACCTTGTCGGCCAGCTCCCGCTTGGTCGGCTTCCAATCAATGTCGAAGAAGGAGGAGTATGGCGACGACGGGCCGTTTTCGAGCACATCGAGCCACCAGGGATTCTCCAAGCTGGCGGCCATGTGGTTCGGCACCGTGTCGAGAATATGACCCAGCCCGTGATCCCGCAGGGCGGCTACAAACTCCAGAAACCCGGCTTCGCCCCCCAGCTCCGGATTGAAGTGGGAGTGATCACAGATGTCGTATCCATGCGTGCTCCCCTTGCGAGCCGTCAGGTAGGGCGAGCAATAGACATGGCTGACGCCGAGGCTTTTGAGATAGGGCAGCACGGCGATCGCATCGTGAAAATTGAAATCGCGATAGAGCTGGAGCCGGTAGGTTGCCGTGATGCGGGGCTGCTGGCGCCGAACGGTCTCGACGACACGACAGGCGATCGATTCCGCCGCGTCGGCCAAGGGTTGGGTTATGTCCATGAGGCGTCGCCCCACAGGATCATTTCATACGCGGCCAGGCGGGTCGCGATCGATGGCGTCGTCAAATCCGCGATGCCCTCACGTTCCCCGCCGAAGCGGCGCTCGGCCGTCGAGAGAAGCGGCGTTTCGGTGGGCGCAAGCGTCTCGGGCAACACCAACGGTGTTGCCGTCAGGTTGGCAATTGCATGGAGCTTCGCCGCGTGCCCTCGCTCGACAACCAGCAGCGGCTGACCATCCGTGGATTCGACAACACGGGCGATCGTGTGCCTCCGATCGAGGAGCGACGGCCATGACCGGCGGGCCGCCAGCAGGGTTTGATAGAGCAGTCGCAGCCCGCGTCGTTGGGGGTCGTCTTCCCAGTTCCAACTCAGCCGCGCCCGCTCGAACGTCGATTCGGCCGTCGCATCGGGAATCTCCCCTTCCCAACGAAACGCCAGCTCGGAAAATTCCCGCTCCCGTCCCGCTCGCACGGCCTCGATCAGCGTGGCATCGCCAAACGAGCAGAAGAAGGCAAAGGGATTGGTTTCGCCATATTCCTCCCCCATGAACAAGAGCGGGGTGGCAGGCGAGATGAGCAGCAGGGCCGCGGCCAACCGTTGGGCTGGCGGGGTCACAAGCGTCGCAAGCCTTTCGCCCATCGCGCGATTGCCGATCTGGTCGTGATTCTGAATGCACACGGTGAACCGTTCCCGTGACTGGCCCGTCACCGGGCTGCCGTGACGACGACGGCAGTAAGGGCTGTATCGCCCGTCGAAAATAAACGCGTCGTTGTAGGCCTTGGCCACGTGCGCCGCTTCACCGAAATCGGCGTAGTAGCCGTCTCGCTCGCCGGTCAGCACGGCGTGGACTGCGTGATGAAAGTCATCGCTCCAAACACCATCGAGCCCGAATCCTCCGCGGTCTGTGTCGGCCGTGATCCGGGCGTCATTCTGATTGGTCTCGGCGATCACATTGACCGTCCGACCACACGCCGCTGCGGTCTGATGCACCGCGGCCTGAAGCTCGGCAAGCAGGTGGTAGGCACTCTGGTCGATGATCGTCTGCACGGCATCGAGCCGGAGTCCGTCGATGTGAAAATCGCGAATCCACTGGCAGGCATTGTCGATCACGTACTGGCGAACCGGGTCACTGTCGGGGCCGTCGTAGTTGAGCGCGGCTCCCCAGGGCGTGTGATACCGCTCGGTGAAGTAGGGCCCAAACTGACCAAGATAGTTCCCCTCTGGCCCGAGGTGGTTGTAGACCACGTCGAGGAGCACCCCCAGTCCCACCTGGTGCGCCGCATCGACGAGCTGCATGAGGGCCAGCGGACCGCCATACGAGCTCTGCGTGGCATACGGATGCACGCCGTCGTAGCCCCAGTTTCGCGTGCCAGGAAACTGCGAGACTGGCATGATCTCAATCGCCGTCACGCCCAGCGCCTTGAGCACGGCCAATCGTGGAATGACAGCGGCGAACGTGCCCTCTGGTGTGAAGCTGCCGACATGGAGCTCGTAGATCACGAGGTCCGAAGACGACACACCTTTCCAGCCGGCGTCGTGCCAGGTGAAGTCGGCTGGTCGAAAGACGGCCGACGGCTGGTGCACTCCGTCAGGCTGCCATCGCGAGGCCGGGTCGGGGAGGTCGTGCGTGCTGTCGCCGAGCCGGTAGGCATACCGGGTTCCGCTGGAAATGCTGTCTGCCTCGAGCGAAAAATATCCGTCTCCTTCCGCAAGCATCGGCAGCACACGGCGGCTTGATCCCTCGCCGAGAACCAGCGAGACCAATGTCGCCCGGGGTGCCCACACACACCAGCGAACGGCGTCACCCTTTGTCGCAAGGGCGCCTTGTGGCTGGGCTCGGAGTGGCTGGAAATGCGTCATGGTGAAGGCTCCTGAGAAGTGCAAATCGCCTGAGCCTCACAAATGGCGACCCGCTCCGGGGTTGAAGATTGTAGCGGGAGCGGAGAGAACAGGGTCATGATGCATGCTCCTGAGAGGCGTTTGGCCGGCCAAAGCCGTGTGGTGATCGAAGGCGTGACGCCTCACGTCGATCATGGGCGATTTGCGGTGAAACGCGTCGTCGGCGATACCGTCTCCGTTGGTGCCAGGATCTTTGTCGATGGTCACGACGTGGTCCGCGCCGTGCTTCAGTTTCGGCATGCGACCCAGACCGAGTGGCGGGAAGCTGATCTCGAGCCACTGCCAAACGACGTGTGGCGGGGCTCCTTTCCCGTCGAGATGCTGGGCCGATACGTGTTTACGATCGAAGGCTGGGTCGATCGGTTCGCCACCTGGCAGCGTGATTTCGCGAAGCGAGTCGCCGCCGGGCAGGAGGTGTCGGTTGATCTCATGGGTGGCGTCGCGATCATCCGGGAGCACGTACCGGATGTGCCCCAGCGGGAGCGAATGCTGCTCGAGTCGTTCGCCGGAACGATGGCCGACGACGGCGACATGGCCAATCGAATTTCGGCCGCGCTCTCATCCGAGCTTGCCGACCTCATGGGTCGCCATTCGCAGCGGCGGCATGCCACGCGGTATGCCCTGGAGCTGCCGGTGGAGGTGGACCGTCCGCTGGCGCGGTTCAGCACCTGGTATGAGCTCTTCCCGCGGTCGTGTTCGCCGACGCCGGGCCAGCATGGAACGCTCGCCGACTGCGAGGCAAAGCTGCCCGACGTGTCAGCGATGGGCTTCGATGTGCTCTATGTGCCGCCGATTCATCCCATTGGCCGGAGCTTCCGCAAGGGGAAGAACAACGCCGTCTCGGCCGAGCCCGGCGACGTCGGGAGCCCGTGGGCCATCGGTGCCGCGGAGGGGGGCCACAAGGCCATCCACCCCGACCTCGGCACGATGGATGACTTTCGCCGGTTGGTGTCGAAGGCCAGATCGTTCGGCATCGACCTCGCACTCGACATCGCCTACCAGTGCGCGCCGGATCATCCCTATGTCACAGAGCACCCGGCCTGGTTCCGAAAGCGGGCCGACGGTTCCATTCAATACGCCGAGAATCCGCCGAAAAAATACCAGGACATCTATCCCTTTGATTTTGAATCCCCCGACTGGCAGAACCTCTGGGACGAGCTGAAGAGCATTCTCCTCTTCTGGGCACACGAGGGGGTGCGGGTGTTTCGGGTCGACAATCCCCACACGAAATCACTCCCTTTCTGGGAATGGGCCATCGCCGAAGTGAAGGCGGAGTATCCCGACACGATTTTTCTCGCGGAGGCGTTCACACGGCCGGCGGTGATGGCTCGGCTCGCGAAGCTGGGGTTTACGCAGTCGTATACCTACTTCACCTGGCGGAATTCCAAGCACGAGCTCACGGAGTATTTCACCGAGCTGACCCAGCCACCCGTTGCAGACTTCTTCAGGCCCAACGCATGGCCCAACACGCCTGACATTCTCAGCGAGTATTTGCAGTTTGGGGGACGAGCCGCCTTCATGTCGCGGTATGTGCTGGCGGCCACGCTGGCGGCGTCGTGTGGCATCTACGGCCCCGCGTATGAACTTTGCGTCGCCGCCCCACGAGATCCGGGCGGCGAGGAATATCTCGATTCCGAGAAGTATCAGCTTCAGCAGTGGGAGTGGAACGCCCCACACAGCCTCCGGCATTTCATCACCCGCGTGAATGCCATCCGTCGCGACCATACCGCTCTTCACGACAACGTGACGCTGCGATTCCACAGAATCGATAACGATCAGCTCATCGGCTACAGCAAGTGGTCTCCTGACGGCTCGAACGGTCTCGTCGTGGTGGTCAACCTCGACCCGCATCACACGCAGGCTGGCTGGCTCGAGCTGCCCTTGGAGGATTTCGGCATCGACGCCGACAGCTCCTACCAGGCACACGACCTTCTGGGTGACGGCCGGTATGTGTGGCACGGGCGGCGAAACTTCGTGGAGCTCAATCCGCATGTGCTGCCCGCGCATGTCTTCCAGTTGCGTCGGGGTGTGCGATCGGAAGCAGACTTCACGTATTTCCAGTAGCTGACTCGTGATGGAGGTGATCGTATGGCAAAGGATTCGGGCCCTCGTGATGCCAACACGCTCTGGTACAAGGACGCCGTCGTCTACCAGGTCCACGTCCGCGCGTTCTACGACTCCAACGGCGATGGCATCGGCGATTTCCGCGGCCTCACGAGCAAGCTGGACTACATCCAGGATCTCGGGGCCACGGCGATCTGGCTGCTGCCGTTCTTTCCATCGCCCTTGCGAGACGACGGCTACGACATCGCCGATTACACGAGCGTCAACCCGAGCTACGGCACGCTCAACGACTTCAAGGCATTCCTCAGGGCCGCCCACGACCGCGGCCTGCGGGTGATCATCGAGCTGGTGCTCAACCACACCTCCGACCAGCACCCATGGTTTCAGCGGGCACGCCGCGCCAACCCCGGAAGCCGTCACCGCGATTTCTACGTGTGGAGCGACACCCCCGAGAAGTACCAAGACGCCCGAATCATCTTCAAGGATTTTGAAACATCAAACTGGACATGGGACCCTGTCGCCCGGGCCTACTTCTGGCACCGATTCTACAGCCATCAGCCAGACTTGAACTTCGAGAATCCCGAGGTTCACAAGGCCACGCTTCAGGCGCTCGACCACTGGTTTTCGATGGGCGTCGATGGGCTGCGGCTCGACGCCGTGCCGTATCTCTTCGAGCAGGAGGGAACCAACTGCGAAAACCTCCCTGCGACGCACGAGCAGCTCCGAAAAATCCGTGCCCATGTCGAGGCTCACTACCCCGACCGGATGCTGCTGGCGGAAGCGAATCAGTGGCCGGAGGATGCCGTCGCCTATTTCGGTAAGGGTGATGAATGCCATGCGGCATTTCACTTCCCGGTGATGCCGCGGATGTTCATGGCCGTGCAGATGGAAGATCGATTTCCGATCATCGACATCATGCAGCAAACGCCAGACATTCCCGACGTCTGCCAGTGGTTCATGTTCCTCCGGAATCACGACGAGCTAACGCTCGAGATGGTGACCGACGAGGAGCGGGACTACATGTACAGCGTGTATGCCCACAATCCCCAGGCCCGCATCAACCAAGGAATTCGCCACCGGCTTTCGCCCTTGCTCGGCGGCAACCGCCGCAAGATCGAGCTGCTCAACTCGCTCCTCATGTCGTTGCCCGGCACCCCGGTCATCTATTACGGCGATGAGATCGGTATGGGCGACAACATCTACCTGGGCGATCGGAATGGCGTCCGCACGCCGATGCAGTGGACTCCCGATCGCAATGCCGGGTTTTCCGACGGCAACCCGCAGCAGTTGTTCCTGCCGGTGATCATCGATCACGAGTATCACTATGAAGCGGTCAACGTCGAAACATCGCAGCACAATCTGACGTCGCTCTTCTGGTGGATGAAGCGGATGATCGCGCTCCGCCAGCAGTCCGCCGTCTTCGCCCGCGGATCGCTCCGGTTTCTCTTGCCGGAAAACAATCGGGTGCTGGCCTTCATCCGGAGCCATGAGCACGAGACGATCCTTGTCGTGGCCAACCTGTCGCGATTCGTGCAGTTTGTCGAACTCGATCTCTCCGAGTTTCGTGGCTACACCCCGACCGAGCTCTTTGGCCAAACACCGTTTCCGCGGATTGGCGAACTGCCTTACATGCTCACGCTCGGCCCCCACAGCTTCTATTGGTTCTCGCTCTGCCCGGCCGTCGAGCCAACGCTCGCGGCAACGGATGCCGCCCCGTCGGCGGCCAAGGCGGCCGACCATCTGCCGGTGCTCACGACCAAAGACAAATGGCACCGGGTTCTGGAGGCCAAGCATTCCGCCTCGCTTGCGAAAGTGTTGCCGGAGTGGCTCGTAAAAAGGAGGTGGTTCTCCGGAAAGGCGAAGGCGATTCGCGGGACGAAGATCGCCGATGCTGTGCCGCTGGAAAACGACGACAACGGAGATCAGATTTTCTTGCTCTTTGTGGAAGTCGAGTATGTCAACGACATTCCTGAGACGTACCTCGTGCCGGTGGGGTTTGCGACCGGCGAGGCCCGCGAACAGATGCTCGGCGACAACGCCCCGGCCTTGATCGCCACCCTTCATGTGACCGCCGGCAAGGAGGCCACAGGGAAAGAGACGGTTTCGGGGGTTTTGTATGACGCCTTCGGCAGCGAAGAATTGGGGCGAACACTCCTCGACATGATCGCCGGTCGCCGCCGTGCCCAGGGGGTATCAGGGTCTGTCGTGGGCCATCCCTTGAAGAGCTTTCGGGCCATTCGCGGACCGCAGACCGATCCCCTCAGCGTCCGCAGCGTCAAAACCGAGCAGAGCAACAGCACGATCATCTACGGCGATCGGCTGCTCCTCAAGCTCTTCCGTCGGCTCGATGATGGCGTGAATCCCGACCTGGAAATCGGCCGGTTTCTGACCGAATCGGCTCACTTCGCCCATGCCCCGAAGGTCGCCGGGTCAGTCGATCACCAGGGCCGATCGGGGAAGCTGTCAACCGTCGGTATTCTCCAGGAGTTTGTGCGGAACGAGGGTGACGCGTGGAGCTACACGCTGGAGAATGTTCACCGCTTTTTTGATCGCGTGCTGGCCGCCCAGCGGACCGATCCGCTTACAAAGGCCGAATTGCCAAAGCGTGGCCTTGTTGCTGCTGCCGCTGATCCCTTGCCCGATGGTGCCCGCGATCTCTGCAACGCCTACCTCCAGTCGGCCGAGCTGCTCGGTGAACGCACGGGCCAGATGCACCTGGCGCTCGCCTCGGTGCCGGAGAATCCTGACTTTGCCCCGGAACCGTTTTCCGAGCTCTATCAACGGTCGCTGTATCAGGGCATGCGGGGCCTGGCCCGCAAGACGCTCCGCACTCTCCGCAGCAAGGTCTCTACCTTGCCTGAGGCCATTCAGGAGGACGCCCGAAAACTCCTCGACGCCGAGTCGGATCTCTTGGGGCGTTTCGAGTCGATCGTCGGCCGCAAGCTCAGTGGGGCGAGAATTCGCTGCCACGGGGATTTCCACCTGGGGCAAATCCTGTTTACGGGCAAGGATTTCGTCATCATCGACTTCGAGGGGGAACCGAGTCGCCGGCTCAGCGAGCGTCGCATCAAACGCTCGCCGCTGCGGGATGCCGCCGGCATGATCCGCTCCTTCGACTACGCCGCCCAGACGGTGCTCCTCAATCATGTAGCCGGCGTCGTGCAGAAAGAGGACTTCCCGCATTTTCAAGACTGGGCCGCGTTTTGGTCGCAATGGACCAGCACGCAATTCCTGGCGTCCTATTTCCGCACGATCGGTTCGGCCGCGTTTGCCACTCACGGCGATGCCGTGGTGACGACGCTGCTCAATGTGTTCCTGCTGGAAAAAGCCGTGTACGAGCTGGCCTATGAACTGAACAACCGGCCGACGTGGGTCCAGGTGCCCTTGGGGGGCATCCTTCGGATTCTCGAATCCAAGGAGTGATGCCATGTCACGCGATGCCCTGCGGGCCTCTCAGCTTTCCGACGACGACCTCTATCTCTTCAACGAAGGGACTCACCTCCGGCTCTTCGAGAAGCTCGGCGGGCATCTCGTCACCCGGAACGGGCAGCAGGGCACGCAGTTCGCGGTCTGGGCCCCAAACGCGACCTCGGTCGCCGTCATCGGTGATTTCAACGGCTGGAACAAACAAGCCCACCCGATGAAGCCCCGCGGCCGATCCGGCATCTGGGAGGCATTCGTGCCCGGTGCGTCTGCTGGCCATCGCTACAAGTATTGGATCGCCAATGTTCGGGCTCACTTCGCTCAGGAGAAGGCCGACCCATTCGCCTTCGCGGCGGAGACGCCCCCTGACACGGCATCGGTGATCGTCGATCTGGCTACCACGTGGCATGACGACACCTGGATGGCAAAGCGGCATCGGCATCACACACTCGCCTCGCCGATTTCGATCTATGAAGTTCACCTCGGCTCCTGGATGCTCGCACCGCATGGCCGGGAGAGCGTCTGCTCGTACCGCACCGCAGCCCATCGTCTCGTCGAGCATGTGCAGTCAATGGGCTTCACCCACGTCGAACTGCTCCCGATCATGGAGCATCCCTTCTACGGGTCATGGGGCTACCAGACGAGCTCCTACTTCGCCCCGACCCGCCGGTATGGTCCGCCGCAAGACTTCATGTATCTGGTCGACTATCTCCATCAGCATGACATCGGCGTGATCCTTGACTGGGTGCCGTCGCACTTCGTGACCGATGTTCACGGGCTCGGCCTCTTTGACGGCACGGCGCTCTATGAGCATGCCGACCCCAGGCAGGGTTTTCATCCCGACTGGAACACCTTTATTTTTAACTATGGACGCAGCGAAGTCCGTAGCTTCCTCTTGAGCAACGCCCTTTTCTGGCTCGAGAAGTATCACATCGATGGCCTCCGTGTGGATGCCGTGGCGTCGATGCTCTATCTCGATTATTCCCGCGGCGCGGGGGAGTGGGTGCCCAACGTCTTCGGGGGCCGCGAGAATCTCGAGGCCATTGATTTCCTGAAGTCCATGAACGAGCAGGTTTATCGAGCCTTTCCAGACACGCTCACCGCCGCGGAGGAGTCGACCGCCTGGCCGAAAGTATCACGGCCTCTCTACGATGGGGGTTTGGGGTTTGGCTACAAGTGGGACATGGGCTGGATGCATGACACGCTGGCCTATGTGCAGCAGGATCCTGTCCACCGCAAATATCACCACAACGAGATCACGTTTCGTTCGGTGTATGCCAACTCGGAAAACTTCATCCTGCCGCTCTCGCATGATGAAGTGGTGCATGGAAAGGGGTCGCTGCTGGGCAAAATGCCGGGCGACGACTGGCAGAAGTTCGCCAACCTCAGGCTGCTCTTGGGTGATCAGTTTGCTCAGCCCGGCAAGAAGCTCCTCTTCATGGGGTGCGAGTTTGGCCAGCAGCGTGAATGGAATCACGACACCGTGCTCGACTGGGAGCTCCTCGAACTCCCGGCCCACGACGGCATCCGGCACTGGGTTCAGGATCTCAATCGCCTCTACCGCACGGAGCCGGCGATGTCGCAGCTCGAAGCCAGCCCCGAGGGCTTTCGCTGGATCGACGGCAGCGACGTCGAGCGAAGCATCCTTTCGTTTCTCCGGTGCGGCGTAGACCGAAAGGACGACATCCTGGTGGTCTTCAATTTCACGCCAGTGCCGCGGCACAACTACCGTGTCGGCGTTCCGTCCGACGGCTACTGGCGGGAGCTGCTCAACAGCGACAGCCACTACTACGGCGGCTCGGGCGTCGGCAATATCGGTGGCCTGCTCGCCTCGCCAGTCCCGTGCCACGGCCAGATGTTTTCCCTCAACCTCACGCTCCCCCCGCTCAGCGTGGTGTTCTGCAAACGCGACGGCAAGCCACGTTCCGCCGCCTAGGTGGAGTCCATCTGTTGGCCCGCATGCCAGGTTGCGGTTCCTTTTGCACGGGAGCACCATGATGATCCACTCCGTACCAAATCACACCGCCTTGCCGCCGCTTCGCGACCTCGATGGGGGTCTCACGCGGATCACCCGGCTCCAGTGTTGTCTTGCCATCGCAGCCCCCTTTGTGTGCGTCGCTGCCTACGGAGCCTTCGCCTTCGCAGGCCATTGGGTTCCTGCCGTGCTGGCCGTGGCTGCATACACGTTTCTCAGTTACGGCTCGACCTCCCACGATCTCGTTCACGGCAGCCTTGGATTGCCCCGCCTCCTGAACCGCATGCTCCTGTCCGTGATCGAGCTCCTGGGCCTGCGAAGCGGCCATGCATACTTCGCCGCGCACGTGCATCATCACAAGCAGTTTCCGCATCACGATGACATCGAAGGGGCCGCCGCGCACGGCACCGCCCTGCAAGCGATCCTTGCAGGCCCCGCCCATCAATACCGCATCTGGCGTTGGGCGCTTGCCAATGCTCCGCGGCACCGCATACCGATCATGCTCGAAGGCTTCCTCTGCATGGTGGCCGTCGTCGCGGCCGTCGCCATGACACCGATCACGCTGGTGCCCATCATCTATGTTGTCTTGGTCGCGGCAGGAAGCTGGACTTTTCCGTTCCTGACGGCCTATCTGCCGCACGACCCGACCGGCCACGATTCGCTCCGCCAAACGCGGCGCTTTCGCGGCCGTGTTGCGGCAATCGTGTTCGGCCAGCATCTCTATCACCTCGAGCACCATCTCTATCCGAAGGTGCCACACCAGAACTGGCCAAGGCTCGCGGCTCTGCTCGACCCTCACCTCGACCGTGCGGGCGTGGATGCGATTACGTTTGGCGGTTGAACGTCATCGCGAGCCCGGCGGCCATCATGAGCATGCCGGCCACTGCAGGTGCGATGTGGACGGCGTCGGTGTAGCCGATCGGGAAGTGGACGAAGACGGCCGTGCCGAAGCCGCTGGTGCCGGTGATGCAGGCGGTCTGCCAGAGGCTGCGAGTAAGCGGGCTGCACCAGAGGCAGAAGAAGAGCGTGACGCCGCAGCAGAACACGCCGCCACCGAATCCTGCTCGATCGTGCGCGATCAGTGGCACGAGCTTTGGGCTGACGGCCCGCAGTTCTGCGACCGTCATGTTCATGTACGTCAGGTCCTGGGGAACAAACACGGTCGTCGTGCCGACGAGCATGATGATGAATCCACCGACGGCGATGCACGCGGCTGAGACGAGCAACAGCAATCGACCCACCCCGCCCGTTGATCTGAGGTCGACTGGCGCCCCCGGTATCAGAAGCGATCGTGGGCCCAGGGTTTCCGACCGATGCCGCCATGCAGAGGCCATGCCGATCGCATAGATCGGCAACAGCCCCAGCGTGGCGGCACCATGCCAGGTGTCGAGATAGCCGTAGCCAAGGTAGAGGAGGAAGCTTGCAAAGCCGAGCGAGCCACTCAGTGCGAAGAGCCACCAGGCCCATGCCTGGCCGCGGCGCATCGGGAACGCCGCCATCCAGAGGTAGAGCGTGCCGACGGCAACGATCGCCCCGCCGAACGAGATGCGATCGTGGATCATGAAATGCACGATGCGGCACTCGTTGAGCCCGCAGAGTTCCTGCGGCGTGATCCCGAGGTAGGCAACGTCATGCGGGAGAAACTGCTTCGTCACGCCGAGAAAAAACGCGAACAGGCCGGCGAGGATCAGCAGAAATCCCGTCAACGCCAACAGCGGCGTGCCGTCACCGACGAGTGCTACGAACATCCCTGCGTCGTCTTGGGCGCGTGGCCCAGGTGTTCGTCGGTCGTGGTCGATCGTATCCATTCGTGCTCTCTACCCCAACGAGGCCATCCATGATGAGCCGTGTTTGCTACGTGCCTCTACCCGTGGGAATGTGTTGTCGTGCTCACGTCGGAGCGCATGCTCATGCGGCTGATCCGGCTGGGAGCACCAAGGAGGAACCGATGACGATCATCATGCCGAGCGGAGCGGGCTGCTGCAAAGGCGAGGGCGGATTGTGAGCATGCCGAGCGGCTCACCAAGGGTATGGACGACGGGAAGGCACTCAACGTCGACGCCGAAAAACTCCAAGCCGACAACAAAGACAAGTTCAAGCAAGACTGACCACGCTGCCAGTTGAGGAACATGGGGTCAGGTCCATGTTTTCGGTCAGCAGATCCTCTGCACGATGACGCTGAGACGCTGATCGGCCGAAAAATGGACCAGACCCCGACCCCAGACCCCGACCTTTGTTCGCCTCGGTGGCCGCGGCCCGACACCGGCGGCGCAGGCTTCTCCTTTCAGCCGCGAGGCGCAGGAGAGCATCACCTCGCACAAATCCGCTTTCCGCTGTCCATCATCTAGATGTAATACATGCTCTCGGTGGCGGCGCGGCTTTTGGCCACGAGGTCGGCGAGGGTGGTGCCCTCGAGAATCTCGGCCTGGGCACGGGCGGCGGCCTGCCAGGCTTCGCGAAGCACGCCCGCATCACGGGAGTGGGCCGCCAGGTCGGTCGTGAGCGGGGCGGGCGTTTCGCTCGGGCCCTCCACCGCGTCGCGAATCTCTTGGAGCGTGATCGACTCCGGCGGGCGGGCGAGCCGGTAGCCGCCGGCGGCACCGCGCACACTCGCCACGATTCCGGCCCGCTTGAGCTCGAGGAGGATGTGGACGAGGAACCGCGACGGCACATGCTGGGCGTCACAGATCGTGCGAAGCCCCACTGGCGCATCCTCGGCGGCGCGGCGAGCAAGCTCCACGGCAGCAAGGGCGGCGTATTCGGTTCGGGCCGTAAGTCGCATGGCAGGAGTCGATCAGATGGTGTGAGTCGCTAGCCGCGGGAATGGAGCCCGCATTCGGTTTTGGACGAGCCGCTCCAGCGACCGGCTCGCTCGTCTTCGTCGGCATTGATCGCGCGGGTGCAGGGAGCGCAGCCGATGCTCACGTAGCCGCGATCGTGGAGCGGGTTGTAGGGCACCTTCTCCCGCACGATCGCGTCCCACACCATGGCCTTCGTCCAATTGGCCAGCGGCGACACCTTGACGACGCCAAACTTGTGATCCCAGCCAACGATCGGCGCGGCCGCACGATCGTCGCTCTGGTCACGACGGATGCCACTCATCCACGCATCGAAGTTGACGAGCACGCGGCGAATGACGGCGAGCTTGCGGTCGCCGCAGCAGCGGTCGGGGGCGGTGCGGTAAAGCGGGCCATCGTGAAGCCGCTCAAACTCTTCGACCGTGGTGTCAGGCCGCTCGAGCGCCACCTCGATGCCGTATCGCCGCGCGATCTGGTCGCGGAGCTCGAGCGTTTCGGGAAACTGATAGCCCGTTTCGAGATTGAACACATGCGTGCGGGGAGAGACCGACGCGAGCCAGTGGATGATGAGGCAGCCTTCGGGGCCAAAGGCCGTCGCCATCGTGAGCCTGGCTCCGAATCGTTCCGCTGCCCAGGCGATGATCTCCTGGGGCGACGACTGCTCGAGCGCTCGACTCGCGCGGGCGAGCTCCTCCCGAGTCTCGGGTGACGGCCCAAGGGGGGAACCAGCCCCAGCACCCACCTCGCTCACCACGGTCGAAACCGTATCTCCCGCAGCCTGCATCGGAAACCTTACAATTCTGGTCAGGTATCGAACATTATCGCCTGCCGGATTTTTGGATCGGAAAGCCGCCGGGTCAAGCCGCACCAAAACCGGCCCGACCGTCAAAGTCGACCAGGCACATCGTGAATGGGCGGTCCGCTGGTCCGCTCGCCTTCATCACGAGAAATGCGGCACACCCGCTGCCGCTTGCGGCCGCCTGGCACCGCAGGGACTCCTGGCAGGACCGTCACCGAGGGGGGATCGCAGGCCAGCCGTGCGAAGAAGTTGGCAAAAGCCAGTCGCACGGCGGTTTGGGCCGCACTGAATTCGGCTGCCGCTTGCGTGACCAGATGCACCTCGAACTCCCCGGCCACGGCCTGCCGCACCGCATAGTCTCGGATCGCCGGGTGGCTGCCCGTCACCAACGCCCGGAGCTCTTCGGGGAAAATGGGGACGAGACCGTTCCGGCGATGGCCGTGGCAGATATCGGCGACCCTGCCCTCAATGCGTTCAATCACCCGAAACGCGGATCCGCATGGGCATGGGCCGTCCGCGAGGGTCACGAGATCATCCAGGCGGTACCGAATGATTGGCTGCGTCCGTCGATGAAGGTCAGTGATGACAGGCACCATCCTCGTACGGGCCCGCACCGCATCAGCCCCAACGAGCCCTGGGAGGGCCGGCTCGAACTGAATGGCAACCAGATCCTCCTGGATGTGGAGCGAACCATGGGAACACGTGATCGCAAGCAGTCCTTCGGTGCATTGGTAAATCTCGGCTGGGGGCGAGCCGAATACCTCCGCGAGCCGTCGTGCGTCTTGGGGTTCGAGCACTTCGGCAACCGCATGCACGCGCTCGAGTCGGAGGCGAAGTCGGCCGGCAGCTTGTTCCTCGGCAAGCCGCATGAGCAACGAAGGTGGGGCCGCCAGATGGTCTGGCGCAAACTCATTGAGATCCCTCACGGTGTCACTCAAGGATCGATCGAGCTCGAAGTATTGATAGGCGACACACGAGCCCTGAAGACTCTCGTAGAGTCGGCTTGCGGCGCGGAGGAAAAGCGCAACGCGGGTTCGACGAAGGGTATGCGATGGCCTCGCCCGCGCCAGAAGAAAGCCCGCCCAGGTGGCTTGCTCTTTGGCACTGACCAGGAATACCCCGCGTTGTGCTGAGGTGCCCGATGACAGCCCCGCGGTCATACCACGAGCCAGCGCCGGCGGCCGTATGGCCCCAGCCTCATCACGAGGCCTCTCGGCGAACATCGCAGTTTCCCAGGCCTCATGAAAAGAGATGCCAGAGGTGTTGAACCCTCGGAAATCCGCCACCATGGTGGCCCGGTCTGCCGTGGGGAAGTCTTGCCAATCAGCAGGGTCGAGGCCCGCGAAACGTTCCCGGTACGAAGGCACGTGCCGCACGGCATGGAGGACGGTTGCGACTGCCAGACGGTGCTGATGGCGGCGCAGCGCGCCGCCACGGAGCCGCCGGAATCGCCATTGGGCACCGACAAATGCGCGAAGGAATGCAAAGCCCTGTTCCACGTTGCTCATGCTCGTGGCCGCCATGCCGGTTCGTCAACCAGGCATCGAGCTGCTGAGATGCGACAGAGAAAGCCGGCTGACCTCCGCGGCGACGGCACCGATTGGATCCGCGGCCCTGGCCAGTGTCTGGAACGAGGCCAGGCGGGCCCGCATGCGACCGTTTGATGCGACCGCACGAAGGTCGGTGACGATCGCTTCGGCTCGGGGCGTGAGCCGCCTCGCGAGCCCGTGGAACTCGAGGCGGGCGGCAAAGTCGAATTGGTCGTAGTCGTGAGGCCACACGAGCGCTGGCACACCCGCTTCGATGGATGAATACACAACACCCGTTCCACCGTGATGGACCACGGCCGCATACCTGGAGAGATGCTGGTGGTACGCTACAAAATTATGGACGTGGAGGTTGGTCGGGATCGCGACGTCTCCTCCGGCAGCCATGGCCACGTTCGTATCGCAGCCGGCCTCCGGGTTACCCCGTGAGAAGTGAAAAAGCCAGTCAGGCATGGCCCGCGCAACCTGCACAAAAAGCTCGAGCGCGGTCGCCCTGGCCCAGGGGAGATGCGTGCCAAGCGTGACGAGCACACATGGACGTCCGGCCTCAAACTGCGGTGCGTCGTGTGGCAAGAACGGGCAGCGAGTGAGAGGCCCGATGAATCGCACGGCAGCCGGCCACGTCCTCGGAAACTCCAGCGGCTCGAGTCCCAATGCAAGGATGCGATGCGGCGAGTAGACCGCCTCGGTTCCGTCATCACGATAAACACTGGGCATTCCGAGCCCCTGAAGGGTTCGCTTGGCCAGCATGAACACCGATCGTTTGAAGGTCCGCACGGCACTGCGGGCGGCCGCGTCTCGCATGCCCCCCCAGATGCCGTCGCGCGGGGCGAGGCCACCGAAATAAGCCGGGGGCCCGGTTTCGCTCTCCATGACGCACGGGCTCGGCATCGATGTCCACCAGGGAATACCCTCCGCCTGTGCCAGGAGTCCGACCGATGGCACCGCAAAATCTGCAATCACGAGATCGGGCCTCGAACTCACCCACACCTGCCGCGCGCTTGCGTGCGATGCCGCAAGCAAGGCCAAGGCTCTTCTGAATTGACGATACAGCCGAAGCGGGTTGGTGCCGACCTGCGTGGTGGTATTGGCGACAGCGATCACCGCGTCGGATTGGCCGGGCAGAAGATCGACGAAGGCGAGTCCACTGGCCTGCACGAACCGCTCAGCCGATCCCGCCGTGAGCACCCGGAGGTTCATGAATCCACGATCCCGCAAGCCAGACGCAAGCTGGAGCAGGGGAAACAGATGCCCGGCGAACGGCGGGGCAACAAGGTCAACACGGATGTTGTGGCACATGATCCTGGGTTCTCAGGCAGTGGCATGCGGTCAGTCGCCAGCCATCGACCGCCGCCACCGCTCGCAGTCGCTCATGGATGAGGGACCATGCCACCGGGTCATGCTGCACGATCCTGGAAATCCATGGGAGCCCTCGGCGCGCGATCAAGGCGGGAATGTCCCAGCAGGCATCGACGACATAGAACGTGGTCTGGTCGCGCTCGCGAATCACATACCCAGTGTGCCCGTCGGCATGTCCGGGGAGGTCCACAAGCACGAGGTCACCGTCTCCGAAAAAATCGTAGACCTGGAAGCCAGCGAGGGGGCCCGTGCCCGCGATGAACTGTTCCTCGGGCACGTCGATCGTACGACTGTCCAAATCGTGAGGGAGCAGCGCCGAGAGAAAACCGTGCGTCACCTGCCGCCAGGTCGACAGGCCAGCAAGCCGACGCCGTGCGGCCGTTCGGTATACGACAGGCACCGCGGGCAGGTCTTTCAGGCCGCCAATGTGGTCACCGTGAAAATGGGAGAGGAACACTCGATCGAGTCGTGACGGATCGAGCCCGTGGGACCGGAGCACATCGGCCGGCCCTCCCGCCACCGGCAGGACCGGCGGCACAAGCCATCGGTAGAGTCGCTGCGGGAATGCCGCAGTCGCCTCGAAGAACGCTTTGGAATAGCCGGTGTCGATCAGGCTCATCCCATGCACGGGATGTTCGAGAAGCACCATCACGGCATCGAACCTTGCAAGGCACGGCCGTTGACGTCCGGCAAGCCATCCCAGTTGTGTGCAGAACCCAACGTTGAAGTAACGGACTTTTGCGAACGGCATGGCTCACATCGTGAGGATGAGGCCGGCCTGGGAATACCCGGCCGACGTGCCGAGCAGCAGCACGTCGTCGCCCGACCGAATGGACCCAGATTCGCGGCACCGGTGAAGGGCGGCCGGGACACTCGCCGCTACGAGGTTTCCCATGTCGGCGGAATAGTCGATGAATTGCTTCTCGGAGAACCCCAAGAGGTCACGCACAAGTACAAGTGCCCTCGGGGCGGCTTGATGGGGCACCACCGTCAGCGTGTCCCGGTCTGCACCCGCGGCGTCGAGGAGCGTATGGACCATGGACGGGAGGTGTCGACGGACGGCACGGAGCAGCCGACGACCATCCATGTGAAACCGAAAGGCAGCATCGTTGACCACGCTCCGATCCCACGGCGGAAGGCTGTGGCCCCCCCCGCGAACTTCGCACGCATCAACATGCTCGGAGAACGTCTGGTGGGCATAGAAGCATTCGACCGGCCGATCGCGGCGGCGAAGAACGGCGGCGGAAGCCCCGTCACCGAGGACGCTGGCACTCTCTGGCTCCGCCCAGTTGGCAGCCGCGAGCGGCGCCTCCGACGTCACCACGAGCACATGCCCCACGCTGCCGGTTGCCATCATGCCATTGGCAACGGCGAGCGCGACGATGAAGCCGAGGCATGTCGATTGCACGTCGAAGCATGGAATGCCCGCTGCCAGGGGGCCGAATTCCTGCTGGAGCATGGCGGCATTACAAGGGATTGGCTGATGTCGTGACGTGCTGGCGTCAATGATGAGATCGACGTCGTCCCAGCCGACACCGGCCTCGTTCATCGCCTGGCGAACGGCCTCTGCGGCCATGGTCGAGAGCGACTCAGGCGCGACACACTCGTGCCTGCTGATCACGCCTCCGTGGCGGCGTGTCCACCCTTCGGGCTTTCCACACCGGGAGTCAATGTCTTCCGACGTGAGCCTGCGGGCCGGGAGGTGGAGGCCGGTGCCCGTCAACTCGAAGTGCTGCTGCATAGGAAAGCGCGCACGAGGTCGCGAACCCGGGAGTCACGAATATAGCCCATGTGGCCAAGACCTGGCAGCACATGGTCGCAGCGTGGAAAGAACCATCGCGAAACAACATCCCGCGCCCCACCCACGAGCAGCGTCGGAAGCGTGGGCGTTGACCGGGCGACAGGCCCGAGTGCCATCACAAAGACCGGAATTTCGGGCGGCGACATCGCGGCACACTGATTGAGAATCTCGAGGCCACAACTCAGCGTGACAACGGTCAGATGGGCCGTTGAGGCCAGGAGTGAATCCCAGTGACGGAGGGCGGCCTGTTGTCGCGGGCCAGCCGCCATCGCCAGAAACTGAGACGTGTTGGCGAGGCTCGCTGCCAGAAGGGATCGTCGGCGCACCGCGGGCGTGCCGTCGAGATAGGGGAAGTTCAGTGGCAACACATCCATTCCTACCGGAGCCACGTCCGCAAGAAACGCCCGCTGCTCTTCGGTGAGATGGCAGCTTTGCGGATCGCTGAGGCCGCTCATCAGCACGAGCCTGGCCCCGCTCGGCGGATGACTCTGTGGGAGACAGTCGATGATCACGGCGTCTCCGACGACATGATTTCAAACGTGCCATCGAGCCTGGCGCGAATCAGGCGTGTTCGCCACCGGATCGTCCGAGAGCAGAGGGCGTGCGCGAGATGGAACGGCTGGAGGAGCTCGGCCGCGAGTGAATGGCTCATCCGGAAGCCTTCCGTGGTCCCGAAATGGCGTCGCTGTACAAAACGGAGCATGGAATGACGGATGACCACGGCCCCCGGCCACACGAGCAGCATCCACAGGGGACCTCCGAGCGTGAGGAGGCCGCCCCACAGCAGAAACGGTGGCAGACCCATGAGCACGATGATGGCCGCTGACCGAGGGAGATTCTGATCCCGGAGGAGAATCATCGCGAAGAGCATCCAGCGGTGCATGATGCTGGCGTAGTGCCGCCCGGAGAGAACGGTCGTGCGTACCGCGACAGGTATGCTCGACTGGCGGATGGTCCCACCCGCGGCTCGCACACCCCGCGCCAGCGCGTAGTCGTCGCACAGCATGGGAAGCATCGGCTCAAACCCACCGATCCCGCGAAGGGTGTCCGTGCGAACAACCACAAACATTCCGTTGATTGTCACCGGCTCAGCGAGCCATGCCATGGGGAGGTAGGTGAGAACACTATTGTTATTCACGAAGTGGGCAAGGATGGATGACCACATGCTTTCCGATGGGCAATACCGCGGCAAGCCGGTGAAGAGACCGCCAGGAGGTGTGTCCGCTCCAGCGATCGGCAACGAATCCGTCGAGAGCGAGGTGTCGTCATCGAGAATTGCCAGCAAGGGCGTGGTAACGTGCGCGAGCCCGAGGTGGAGTTTCCATGTCTTGGGATTCACCGCGGGAGGGGCTGCGGGACAGGAGACAATACGAACCCGCTCGGGAGCGGTGGCCGCGAGCGCCGACACCACGGCGATTGCGCCGGTGTCATCGTCATCCACGAGCCAGAGAAACGTGGCGTTTGGTGGAGTCACGAGGAGGTTCGACGCGAGCGTGCTTTCCAGAGACGGGTCGCCACCGAGCACCGGCTGGAGCACCGTCACTGCCGCGCAGCCGGCGCCATCGATGGCACGGGTGGGATCATCCGCGGGGCTCGCATACCATCCTGCCCACACGACTTTGGCGGAGAGAATTGCCAGATACGCTGCGATAGCGACGCAGCCGATGGTGCTGGTCACGTCGATGACGGTTGGCACTGTTCCTCCCCCCGTGCCCACGCTACGGTTTGTGCCAGGCCTTCGGCCACCGACACCCGCGGTGGCCCCATCGCCTCAATGGCCCGCGTCACATCGAACGTCTTGGAGTATGCGAACACATGCACTCCAAACCGGGTGATGGGAGGCTCGCGGCCCGGAGCGAACCACGCGTATGCCAGCTCGACCATGCCCGCAACGGCCATCGCGACACGCAACGGCACATCGCGTTGCGGCGGAGGGATGCCGAGTTGCCCGAGCACATCGAGCACAAAGGCCTGGATCTCCACCGGCTCGTTGTTGGTGACGTTGTAGCAGCCGAAGACCCGAGGGTCTGCCGCCGCACGGATGGTGTAGTCCACCAGATTGTCGATGTAGATGAGATCACCCACCACCGGAGGCCCAGGGCGTGCCAGCCGGGGAAGACGGCCCGCCCTGGCAGCAGCAAGCAGCCTTGGCATGAGCACAGGATCACCTGGTCCGAACACCGCCCGGGGACGCAGAATCACCCATTCGCCCGGATACTCGCGCACAAGGTCTTCGGCCCGTCGCTTGGTCTCGGCATAGCGGTTCACTGCCCGCCGCGGCAGCGGGGTGTCCTCCGTCACGCCGTGCTGGTCGCCGTTTTGGTAATAGACGCTCGATGACGAGATGAAAACGAGGCGAGGGCTCCCCGTTTGAAGGCAGTGGTTGATGACATGCCGCGTGGCGAGAACATTCTGGCGTTCAAAATCACGCCGCGATCCCCACGGAGACGCCCGCGCCGCGGCATGCACGACAATATCTGCCGGTGGCAACGCTCCCGCCGGCACGGGCATCGCGAGGTCCAGCCGTATGTACCCGGGAATGTCCAGCGGCCGACGACCAACGCCCTGAACCCGGCAGCCCATCGATACGAGCCGCTCGAAGACTCGACTGCCGACGAAGCCGGAGCTCCCCGTCACAAGGGCTGTTCGGCCAGCGAGGGCGGCGAAAAGGCCACTCTCCTCAGGGTCATTCGCACGCGGCGAATGATCGAGGCTCCGCGGGTGGAGTGGCACGGATCGATCGGTCATCGGAAGGAAAAGCTTAGACGGCGTTGAGACTCGCTCACAAGTGGCGGCACGAACGTCAGATCATGCTTCAGAGCGGAACCGCGTGCCCCCCCCTACTCTGCGAACCGGAAAACTGAACAATCGCTGCCCGGCGGGGCTGCGACTCCGCAGGCCGAAGAAACTGGTGGAGAGAGTGGCATGGCTCGAAGCGTGGCGGTGGCGGTCGATCTCGGGGCATCGGGTGGCCGTGTTGTATCGGGCGCCTTTGATGGACGTCTTCTCGAGCTCGAGGAGGCACACCGTTTTGAGAACGGTCCGGTGTCACTTGCTGGGCAGCTCATCTGGGATCTGCCGAGGCTCTGGCACGAGGTCGTGGCTGGCCTTCGCGTGGCCGCAACCCGACACGGCGACCGTGTGACGAGCGTGGGCGTCGATACCTGGGGCGTCGATTTTTCATTTTTGGGACGCGACGGGAGCCTGCTCGCAAACCCCGTCTGCTATCGCGATCCCCGCACCCGCGGGATGCTTGCCGCGGCGGAGTCGATCGTGCCGCGAGCCGAGATTTTTGATGCGACGGGCCTTCAGTTCATGGAAATCAATTCGCTCTACCAGTTTCTCGCAATGAAAAAAGCTGAGAGCAGCGTGCTGGCCGCTGCCAATTCAATGCTCATGATTCCCGATCTCTTTCACTGGCTTCTCTCAGGCGAGGTCTCGAATGAACGTACGAATGCCAGCACGAGCCAGTGCTTTGATCCACGGTCCGGCGACTGGGCGTTTGGAATGCTCGAGCGGTTTGGATTGCCACGGCATGTCTTCGGGCCGATCTCCCAGCCAGGCACCGAGCTTGGGTCGCTTCGGCCCGACGTCGCGGCCGACACCGGCCTCGGGCGGGTTCGCGTGGTCCTGCCAGGCACCCACG
>JBGTGN010000055.1:0-15031 GCA_041746715.1 Pirellulales bacterium
GTTGCGTGTTTTGCTTCATAGCGGCCCATCATAGGTGCCGTTTTGTGATGGTGACGCTTTTGGGAAAGCTCGGGGTTGCCCGTGCCACAGCGCACCGGGTCAGCTCGAGACGCTCGGCGGCGCCCCGGCTGCTCGGGCGCACCACACCGTGAGACTTACGAGCACGGGAGCCCGGAGGTGCGACCGACCGTGCGGAGGCACGGCAAGGCCCCGGGGGCATGGATGCCCCGCCGGCCGTGAAGCATCCCGTCCGGCGATGTGGCACAGGCAACCCCGAGCTTTCCCAAAAGCGTCACCATCACAAAACGGCACCTATGATGGGCCGCTATGAAGCAAAACACGCAACCCTCGTCAGCTCTCGGTGAGTTCCTCCTCTGCGCGTGTCAGCCGGGTGCCGAGGACGCCCTTCGCGGGCAGGCGGCGCTGGTGCTACCGGGCATACGGCCAGGGGCGTGGCGACGCGGCGTCGTGACGTTTCGTCTGCCAGAGGGCGATGCACCATCGCTTGATCAGCTCACGGCTGATCTCGTCTTTGCCCACGCGGTCATTCATTCGCTCGGGCAGGTTTCGGGTGACTCTCCCGAAGCGCTCGTCTGTGAAACCATCGCGCGATCCCACGCCGCCAATGTTCAGCCCGCAACCGTCCATGTCTGGAACCGCGTGACACCGGCTGGCCGCGGCGTGTTGCCTGCAATCGAAGCGGTGGGAGCAGCACGTCGCCTGCTTCTCGAAGCACTCGGCCTCGATCCGATGCATCCAGCCGAGGCTCAGCCGGGGGAATGCGTCCTCGACTGTGTCATCGATTCGCCCACACGCTGGTGGGTAGGCTGGCATGCGGCTGGCTCCGTGCCGTCTCGATGGCCAGGAGGTTTTCATCCAGCGGCAGGCGAGCCCTTGCCAGACGGCATCGTGTCGCGGGCGTGGCTGAAGCTCGATGAGGCGATTCGCGTCTTCGAGATTCCCCTCGCGTCCGGTGAGCGGGTGATCGAACTCGGCGCGTCGCCTGGCGGCGCGTGTCAGCGGCTCCTGGAGGCCGGGCTCCATGTGGTTGGCGTCGATCCAGCGCTTGTCGATCCGGTTGTGGCGGCGCGACCGCGCTTCACACAGTGGCGGATGCGGGCTCGCGAGGTGCCTCTCGAGCGGTTTCTGGGCTGCGACTGGCTCGTGGCCGACATGAGTATCGACCCCAAGAGCACGCTTGCGGCCGTTGGCCGTGTGGCGACGGCCCGAGGGGTACGGCTTTCCGGCATCATCGCGACGTTCAAGATCTCAGACTGGTCGCGGGCGGCGGAGCTTTCCGGTTGGCTCGATTGCGTCCGCTCATGGGGCTTTGAGCCCAGGGCACGGCAGCTCTCGACGTCGGGGCAAGAACTTACAGTTGTCGCCCAGCCGCGAAATGGCGGCAAGAAGTCGCGCTCGAGTAAACGCCCCACATCAAAAATCAAAGGCCGTCCGCCTCGGCCTGCCAAACGCCCTCGGGCGGAGTGAGGCTGCCTGAAGCGAAGAGCATTCGTCCGGCAGACGTGTCGAGGATGAGCCTGCCGTCGTCGGCGATGCCCTGGCATGAGCCGGTATGGGCGAGCGGGCCGACATGGATCGTGGCCGTGTGGCCGGTGAGGCAGCAGAGCGGTCGGTAGCGAGCGGAAAGCACGGGTGGTGTTCTTTCCATCTCGGCGAGGAGTTCGAGAAGGCGGGGCACGAATTCGGCGAGCAGTGTTTGCCGTGGGAGGATGGTGCCAGTGAGGTCAGGCATCGTCGCGACGCGGTGCCGAATTGCTTCGGGTGCATCGGTCGCGGTGCCCGACGTGTTGACACCCACACCAAAAATCACGCGGCCCTCGGCGGCTGTCTCGACAAGAATGCCCGCGAGTTTCTTGGAGTGGACCTCGATGTCGTTGGGCCAGTGAACTGTTGCCTTGATGCCTGGGGCGAGAACGCGGATCGTTTCGGCGAGCGCCACACCACACGCGAGTGACCATGTGGCGGGCGGCAGGATGCCGCCACCGAGCGGTATTGCATCGACGACGAGGCTCATCGCAAGACTCCCTGGCGCCTGCCACCAGCCGGCGCCACGTCGTCCGCGACCATGGAATTGCCGATCGGCGATCACCGCCAGCGGCATCGGCGCGGCAGGGTCACCGGCGAACCGCCTGGCCAAATCCATCGTGGAGCTGACTTCGGCAACGTGTTCCACGCGGGCCAGGCGGGCGGCGAGGGCAAGGGCAACTGGGTCGATGGGGTCGAGGGGGGTTGATTGCATTCCGTGAGACTTTACAGCCAGTGGGCAAGGATTGTTGGCACGCGAATGCTCGGTGTCTGCCCGACGAGCGTGGGTTGGCCGCCAAGCCAACGATGCTGGTGAGACCGTCAGCGTCCGCGAAGGAGGGCGGTACCGTCCCGGCGGCACCGTCCGAGTGAGCGCTGCGGCCTTGCTTTTGGGCCGCGATGCGCGGTACCTCCCACACGTCTCCGGAACGTCTACCGGGGCCTTTGAGCCGTTTTTTTCGTGCTGGCCGTTTTGGCCGCTCCAGGATCGTACGCCGTATGCGTCTCCGAATGCTTCTCGTCGTGGTTTCAGCCGCGTCGCTTCTGGCGACAGGAACGGCCCACGGCCAGACTGCGTCGCTTCCGCCGCCGGCTGCGTCATCACTCGACAGGCTTGCCCAAGTGCCGGTCTCGCCGCCGCCGCCGGCATGGGATCCGTATGGTCCACAGACGCTTCCAACCTATGCGCCGCCGGCCGGGAACACCGGCTGGGCTCCCTCAGGGATCAGTGGCCAACCCGGCTACCCGGGGTACTCTCCAGCCGCGCCGTCACTCGTGCAGCCTTCCCCACAGCCTCCACCGGGCACCTACACGCCGGCAGGCTATCCCGCGCCGAGCTCAAACTTCGATCAGACGCTCCAGCAGACCTACTCCCAGACGATGCACGTGTTCCAGGGTGTGCGTGGAAGCTGGGCCTACCTCATGGGTGACGGCACCGGCACCCGCGTCGGCATCAATGAGCTCGACACAACGGCCACCTTCGCCCTGCCGTTTTTTCACAACTCACCGGCCAACCTCAACCACGCCCCGCTTTTGATCACCCCGGGCTTTGGCCTTCAGCTTTGGCAAGGCCCTCAAACGTCGGCGACGTTGCTCGCCGATCTCCCTCCGAACACCTACGACGTCTTTACCGACCTGGCGTGGAACCCACAGTTCACGCCGCTCTTCGGGGCCGAGCTTGGCATCCGCGTGGGCATCTTCACGAACTGGGACGTGCTCGTATGGGATAGCTGGCGCATCATGGGCCGCGCAATCGGTACCCTCCAGCTCACGCCCACCACCCAGGCGAAGGTGGGCGTCATCTACCTCGACCGCAACCAGGTCAAGATCCTGCCGGCGGTGGGCATGACGTGGACCCCAAACGCGACGAGCCGCTACGACATCTTCTTTCCCGCGCCAAAGGCAGCCAAGCAGTTCGCCGCGAACGAGAAGCGGGCCTGGTGGGGCTATGTGTCAGGCGAGTACGGGGGGGGAGCGTGGACGTTTCGCCGCGATACGTCCAACTACAACATGATCACCGGCTTCGACTACAACGACATCCGCATCGCCCTGGGCACGGAGGTGGTGCCGATGTCGAAGACCGGGATCGCTGGCAACTTTGAAGTTGGCTACGTCTTTTATCGGCAGCTCTTTTATGTGGAGGGACCGCCGCAGATCCAGAACTTGCCCGACACGATCATGTTTCGGCTTGGGTTGTCCTATTAGCTCCACGGCTGCCGGGCCATCTGACTGTTCGGCGGTAGGGCCAGCCATGGCCCCTTCCGCCTTGCCGGCCCTCCGGCCGGGGGTCGCACCTCCTGGCGACCTAGGCTCGTGCGCCGCGTGGTGATGGTGAGAGGGTTTCGACGAATCGGTTTCGTGACGACAGCATTCCATGATCCGCAAAACCGCTATCGCCGTGACCGCGTTCTTCGGGGCGGCTGTTGCGATTGGCGATGACACCGTGTTGCCGCTGCCGCTGGTGGATGGACCGCCGCCGGAGCGCATCCGTATTGCGGCCTTGGGTGACCCGCAGGATCTCACCGAGCCGCTTCTCCCCGATGGTGTCGCGCCGCCGGGGCAGCCGCGGCAGGAGTTTGAGCCGCCGGCAGGCC
The DNA here is from genome assembly GCA_041746715.1 of Pirellulales bacterium. Lineage (GTDB taxonomy): Bacteria > Planctomycetota > Planctomycetia > Pirellulales > UBA1268 > QWPN01. The sequence continues at coordinate 4,140 of JBGTGN010000055.1, forward strand.
GTAAGCTGCCTCCAGGTGCCAAGCCAGGGGCACTTCAACAGGCGATCTTTACGCTTACCGAGCTTCCGCGGCTCGGATCAAACGGCCTGGGGCTCACGACGCTCGACACGAGTTTTACCGTCGGCATGCCTGCACCCACGGTCAACTCACCGCTTTTGATCACGCCAGGATTTGGAACGACCTTCGTGGACGAAGTGCCCGGGCCGATGGATCCTGGTCTTCCCTCGCAGCTCTACGACACGTGGATTCAGGCCCGGTGGCTTTCCAAAGTCGGCGAGAAGTTTGGCGTCGATCTCGCCGTCGCCCCCGGCTGGTATTCCGACTTCACCAACGACACCTCCGAGGCCCTTCGCATCACCGGCCACGGTTTTGGGGCGTGGGAGGCCACCGAGAATCTTCGCGTGGTGGCCGGCGTGATCTATTTGGACCGTCGTGATGTCAACATTCTTCCGGCGGGCGGGCTCCTTTGGACGCCCTCGGACAGTCAGCGGCATGAGATCTTGTTTCCGAGGCCGCGGTTTGCCTGGCGGGTGTCGGAAAGCGACAAGGCTGCTCAGTGGGTCTATGTCGCCGGCGAGTTTGGCGGCAACCAGTGGGCTGTGCAGCGAGATCATGGCGTCAACGATGTCGTCGTCTATCACGACTACCGCTTGCTCTTTGGCTGGGAGCGAAAGCCCGCCGACCTCGGTGTGAGCTGGCGACTCGAAACCGGCTGGATTACCGGTCGCTTGGTTGAGTACTACCTCACCGACACAGCCGACTATCAGCCCGCCGACACGTTCTTGGTGCGCTGCGGCGTTTGGTACTGACTACACGGTGGCGGGGGCATCCTTGCCCCCCGCCGCCTTGCCCGGCCTCCGCCGGGAAGTGGCGACGCATCCGGCGTCGCAGTCATGGAAACCGAAGGGTTGCGGATGGGGAATCGACCGGGTTTACTTGAAGGGAGCTGGAAACTGAAATTCGCGACGGTATCAGCGATCGATGCCACGACACCTTTTTGACAACATGCAGTGGCCACGGTTCGGCCTGGCTGGTGCCGCGGCTCTTGGCGCGACCTGTATCGCCGCGTTGGTTCTCACCGCCGCCGGACCTCCCGACGCGGCAGGTGACACAACCGCCGACGTGGCGGCAATGCAATCTCAAAAATGCGTCCTCTGCGGCCGGGCGTTCGCCGAGAAACTCGCGCAGCTTTGTACTCAATGCGACCGTGGCCGCTGCTTCAAGTGCGGCGCTGCATTTCCGGAGAAGGTGGCCCGTGTGTGCTCGACCTGCGACAAGGGCAAGTGCATCAGTTGCGGTCGCGCCTTCCCCAACAAGGCCGCCAAGCTCTGCACCCGCTGCGCGATGTAGCCCACCCTGACGTAGTCGGCTACGTCCCTCAGGGTTCGATACCGATCAAAACAAGCGGGACGGCGGGAACACCTCTGCCTTGGCGGACCACTTTGTAGAACTCTCCCTCGAGTGATGCGACGCAAGGGGGGCCATAAAAGGCCGGTCTGGGCCCATGCAGCGACTGCGAGAATGAATAAGGTATACACAGGTTCCGTATAGGTCGATCCTGGCCTGGGTTCAGGCAATACGTCGTGTGGCCAAGGCACGTCATGGTTGCCTCGAGAACGCCCGCGTGAGTCGATGGAGAATTTCGGCGAGGCGATCCGTCGGGCAGGCGGTGTTCAACCGGATGAATCCAGGAGTTCCGAAATCTTTGCCATCGGACGGGCCTAACCCAGCGGCTTCACAGGCGGCCTGAGGATCGGCAATGCCCGTGCTGCGGCAGTCGATCCATGCGAGATAGGTTGCTTCGGCGGGTACGCATGTCATCCCTGGAATGGTTGCAACGGTCTCGGCCACCATCGAGCGGTGATGCCTGAGTACGGCGATGAGCCGTCGCCGCCACTCGTCGCCGTGGAGCCACGCTGCCTCGGACGCGGTGTAGCCGAGCGGATTGAGCATCGGCACGAGACCGCCGCCCGCCGCCCGCCACTTCTTCAGGATCGTGCGGTCGCGACAGATCGCCGCCGCACAGCCGAGGCCGGCCAGGTTCCAGGTTTTTGATGGGGCAACGAGCGTGACACAGCCACGGGCCTTCGGGTGATCGAGACTCGCAAAGGGCACATGCTTCGGTCCGCCCGTGTCTTCATCAAGCAGAAGGTCGGACCAGATCTCATCGCTCACGACAACGAGGTCGTGCCGCGCGGCGAAGTCGGCGATTCGCAGGAGTTCTTCCCGGCGAAACACGGTGCCCGTGGGGTTATGCGGATGGCAAAGCCAGAAGAGTCGTGTCGTAGGCGTGATGGATGCTTCGAGACGATCCCAGTCGATCGTCCAGGCGTCGTGGCCCTGCGCGAGCGGCACACGAATACACTCGCGACCGGCAAGACCTGGCAGCGAGAGAAACGGCGGGTAGACCGGCGTGAATGTGATGATGCCATCACCGGGCTTGGAGAACAGCCTTGCCGTGATGGCCAGGCCGTTGACGACACCGGGCGTGCTCGTGACCCAGTCGGGCTCGATGGCCAGGCCATGCCGCCGCGCGAGATGCTCGACAAGCGCTGGGGCAAACCCGGGCGGCATGTCGGTGTAGCCAAACACGCCGTGGTTCACCCGCGAGCGGATCGCGTCGAGGACGACCTCCGGGGCTGGAAAATCCATGTCGGCGACCCAGGTGGGGATCACGTCGCGGCCAACCCAGCGATCCCATTTCTCGCTCCCGGTGCCGTGGCGGTCAGGGGCGGTCGAAAAGAGCGGATCGGGCGATTCGGTAGACATGGGCAATCCATCCTCAGGCGGGCGAGCTTACGATTGTGACTTCTCGCGAGCGTGAACAGTAGCCGCGGCAATTTTCTCCTTCCGGTGTGGCCATGCCGCAAGACGTCATCGCTATCGTGCTGGCAGGCGGCCGTTCACGCCGCATGGGTGCGACGGCGCCCCTGGGCGGCAAGGCGGCGATTCCGTTTGGGGATCAGACGATGCTCGAACGAGTCTGCCGGATCGTCGTGGGCGAGGCCGGGCGAGTGATTGTGGTGGCTGCCGCGGGGCAGCCGCTGCCGACGCTTCCCGCGGGAGTCGAGGTCATCTGCGATTCAGTGGCAGACCGTGGCCCGCTGGCGGCCATTCGCGACGGCGTTGCCTATGCTTTGGCCAACGGCCCACGCCCCAAAGTGGCGGTGCTCGTGTCCTGCGATGTGCCCGACCTCGCACCGGGCGTTGTGCGGCTTCTCATCGAGAAAGCGAGAGCCTGCGACCGCGCGTGGGTCGTGCCGGTTGTCGGCGGGCATCTGCAGGTGCTCCTCTCGGCCATGACGGCATCGGCCCTCGCCATGCTTGGCTCGGAGGCGACCGCCCATCTGAAAAGCCCGCTGGAATTGCTTGATGCGATCCGTGCCAAGAACTCCACAAGCGTGCTTTTGCTCAACGAGCCAGAGCTTCGTGATATCGATCCAATGCTCGCCTCATTCGCCGACATCGACACGCCCGAAGAACTTGCGAAGGCGAGGGCATCGATCACGTGACCTTGCGACGAAGCGTCACTCGCTTCGCATGACCGTGTGGCAGCGGATGCACGAGTCGAGCATGTCAAGATAGGCCTTCGATGCCCCGTCGTGATCCTCAGCATCGACGGCCGTCGAGAGCTGATCAAGCGCATCTTCAAAATGGTCGAGCTGCTCGCGGTAGCCAGGCTTTTTGCTGCGGAGCATTTCTTCGAGACGCGTGTACGTTTTCATGAGCTTCACGTTCCGCTCGGCCTCCACGAAATCTTCGCTCATCAGCGCGCTCAAGAGGTTCTGCGAGTACTCGAGCTTCTTTTGCATCACCACGCTTGGCTTCGGTTTCTCGGGGTCGGCGGCGAAGGAAGCGGCGAGGCCGAACGAGGCAATGAGCACGGCGACAACGGCGGAAATTCGCATGAAACACCTTCACGAAGTTGAACGGAATGGAAACGCCCCCTGACGTTTCTGGTCAGTGGGTTGTCCCACATGGGTTCCGTCGGTGTCAAAGCCAGAAGCAGCTCAGAAGTGACGGTCACTGGTGCATCGGCTCGGGGTCGCCCGTGTCATGTCGCCGGACAATCCCTCCGGGCATCTTGCCCTCCGGTCGCTCGGAGAAAACCTTCGCTTCGCCCTCCAGGCTGCACTCGGTTTTCTACGCCGGTTCCATGACACGGGCGACCCCGAGCTAGGTCTTGAAGTGCTGGTATCGGTACGCGAGCCTGGAGGAGCGAGCGGCGGCTGGAGGGCCGCTCGAAGCGAAGAAACCGGCCTACTGTTTCGGCGGGGGAGCCTCGCGGACGACGGCGCCGTGGTCGTCGCTCATGACGAGAAGCGAAAAGCGATCGACCTGGGAGAGCTCGTCGGTGCTCAAGGACGTGTAGTCAAACCGGCCGCGAAGGTCGGTGTACCCATCCTTGTAGAATTTTGTTGAGCCGTTCTTCATACGGGCATAGGTCTTCACGTAGACCTTCGGGAGTGGCTGTCCGTCGGTTTCGCGCGTGACCCGAAGCTGGCCCTCGTTCTCGAAAATCTGGGCCCGCATCGCGGTCGAGTACGACGCCTGAGCACGCGTGATGCCGCCACCCGTGATCTCGACCAGGATGTTTTTGGTGGCGAGTGCGTCGGGCAGTGGGAACTCGGTGACCGGTGCCTTGGCATTGATCCGCACCACCTGCGTGAAGTTTGGCACCACGAGCGAAAACTGCTTGGAGTCGTGCTGGGCGAAAGGATTGCGGCTGAAGAGCACCTCGATATCCATGAGGTAGTAGTTGACTCGCACTTCAGTGAGATTCTGGGCGGTGACCCGCACCTTCTTCGCGTCCACCGTGAACTCGAAAGCGGGGGCCTTGGCAGCTCGGGCCGTCTGAATCTGGTTGCGGTCGGTCGGGTCGACCACCTTTTCAGAGTCGGCATCGGCCTCGATCTCGTCGGTCTGGCTCACGACGCTCGCAAACGCGAGCCGCCAGCGATCGATCGGGTATTCGGCGTACTTGAGCGCCGTCGCCTTCGCCGCCTTCGGCTCCCCCTTCGAGAAGGCGAGGTAACTGGAAAAATAGTCGTACTGGAGCCGCGTCTCGAGCTCGTCGGCGTTCACGCGATCGAAGAACTGGAGAGAGTCCTCGATGCGGTCCTGAAGCAGGAGATACGCCGTCACGCTCATGAGCACATCGGATGAGAACGACTGCCGGTACGTCAAAATCTTCATGAGCCGCTCGTACTGAGCATGAAAGCGGTCGTTCAGAATCTCGCGGTTGCGGCCCAGTTGGCCGACGCGGGCGTTGACGAGCGGCCGGTAGTCCATCTGCTCATACGCCTTGCGGACCACAGGATCAATCGTGAGCAGCGGGCTCTCGAGGTATGCCCCACACTGCGAGACAAACCCGTCGGCGAACTGGAGAAACTCCCGGATCACGGCGGGCTCGTTGTGGAGCACGCCGTAGGACCAAAGAACGTTGTCGTAGGCATGCCGCGCGGCCAGGAGCGTCGTCACCGTCTGGAAAAACGCTTTGTCCTTCATCCGCCAGGCAATGCGGGCCAGATCAACCTGGAGAATGTTGTTGGCCTTCAAGAACGCGAGGACGTCGTCGTTCGTGCCGTACTGGGAGATATAGGCCCATGAGTTTTTGTCGACGGCCGTGAGCGCGGGGACGACGTTGAACTCGAAGGCATTCGCAAACGCCAAAATCTCGCCATTGGTCGCTACCTGCACGGGGTAGTGCGAGAACGTTCCGGGGGACGGGAAGTAGAAGAAATACTCCACGGTCTGGGTGTGGTACGGCTGGAGGTCGAGATGGACGCTCTTCGTGTTTTGCCCGTCGAGAACGGGCATCGACCCTTGAGGAATCTGAAGGAGCACGTCGACGCGCTTGCGGCTCGACGTCGGATTGGTCACGACGACATGACCCCCATAGACGGTGTGCACCAAAAATTCTTCGGTGACAAAGTTGTCGAGCTGTTCGCTGCCCTCCTGGCGATACCGCTCGCCGTGCCGGTAGAAATTCTGGCTCACGAGAATCGGTGTCGTGTCCGCAACGCTTGTCGCCTTCTGGATCTCCTCGTGGAACACGACGGCCGGGCTCTTGGCCGTGAACGTCATGGAAACGCCGTCGAAGGCAGTCGTGTGCTTGCCGGCCTCGAACGGAAGATCGAGCAGGGCAAGGGCCGCCATCATCTCGGGAAGATTCCGGCTCGCCTCGGCAAAGTTCGTCGACACGAACGGCTTTTGCGTGTCGTGGGCCGCGAGGTCCAGCCAGAATCTTGATGGGGCTACGAGGCCGGCCGTCTGCTGCTCGATCGGGACATGGAAATAGCTGCTCTCGACGAGCTCCATGGTTTTGTCGAGCGGGCGGTAGTACTGTTCGGCACGGCCGCGGAGGCCGCTCTCGTCGGCGAAGTACTCGACCTCCTTTGACTCCCGGAGCTCGTCCATGGCATCGGCGGCGGCCCTTTCCTGCTTGAACTTACCGTTCGCGAGTCGGCGGCTGGCAGGGGCCGCCTCCTTCATGAGCGGCTTCGACACGTCACTCAACGCCGATTGCGCCGCCACAGCAGGCGCACTCGGTGCGGGAGCGGCGTTCGCGCCACGGTATCCGCCCGCGAGCTTTTCCCCCGCGCGGCTGTGGCGAACATCCAACTTCTTCTCAAGCTCAGTCATGATCCCGAGGTCGTCGTTTGTATCAAGCGATGTTCCCTTGATCGCCGTGTCGAACAGGAAATCAAAACGCTCGCGGTCGGGCGGCAAGAGATCCACCTGGTCGCGGACGAGCCGGGCCATCGTGGCCCGCTCATTCGGGATTCGCATTCCCAAGAGGATTCGCTCGAACGAGTTGAGCTGGGCGAATTCCCAGGGGGCGACGTACTCCTGAAGGTCCTCACCAAGGAGCCACTTGTCGATGAACTGCTTGTCTCGCTTGTTGGCGAGATACGGTTTTACCGCCTGCTCGAAATACTTCGGATCCTTCTTGAACAGGAAGAAATGCAGCTCGTGACTCGCGCACTTCTTGTAGGCCTCGCCCTTGGCCTCAGGCGAAAGAGTTGGCCACTTGGCGATCGTTGCAAACTCGGCAACCTTCTCGGCGTCGCTGCCGAGCGTGGCGTACAGTGAGAAAATCCGCGGGAGATTGTCATAGACTTCAAAGCGGGTGCTCGTGATGTCGGGGACAGCGAGCGTTCCGTCGGCAGGCACGAACGTGATCCGCTTTTGCTGCGTGAAGTGCACTTTTCCGTCGAGACTCTTGGCGAGCCGCAAATCGATGTATTCGGCTTCGGGTTCTGGGAGATCGACATAGCGACTCGCGGTGTCGGCAGCATCGACGGCGACAATCGTGATCCGATGCCGAGGCCCGAGCTCCTCCCGTTTGATTTCGATGACGCCGTCGTCATTTGGGGCGATGTTCAAAAGCACCGCCGAAGAGTCAGCGAGGAAGTCGAGGTTTGCATAGTCGGCGCGGCCGCTCGCGGAGCTTTCACCACGACCGCCACCCCCTCCCATTCCCCCGCCCCCCTTGCCCTCGCCTCCAAACGCCTGCCCTTCCATCGCGACCTGGGCACCCGTCTCGGTCTTCCGGATCGCCCATGGGTTCAAGAGCAGGCTCGGCCGCTCGAGCATGTTGCCCGGAAATTTTGAAGCGAACTTGCGATCGATGATGTAGCGCAGTTCGTCGCCGATGTCACGGCCCGCTTCATACTGCGAACTCGGCAGCGGGTTCGTGATCGTGTAGGGATTCGGCAGCCCAATCGAAGCCAAGTCGCCGTAGGCCGAATAAGCCGGCGCAAAACGGGTCACGAAGACGTGAACTCTTGCCGCTGCGGTCGCGTTTTGCAGCTCCACGCGAACCGTCTTGTCGTTCACCTTCGCCGGCTTGATGGCCAGCGGCTTGGGGTTCACCACCTGGAGTCGCCGATAGCTACCCAAGACAAAACCCGGTACGGGAGAACCTTCGGTGAGCCGGAGCGTGACGAACCGGTTCTCGGGCTTGATCCAAAGCCGGTAATCACCAGCCGGAAGTTTTGGAGAGGTGACATAGAGGCCGCCATTGATCGAGAGGTCTTGGAGTCGATCGGCAACAAAATTCCCGCCACGCATTTCAAGCAGCGCGACTTCGCGGCGGTCCACCTTCTTGGCAGTGCCCGCATAGGGAATTTCAAGGGACTCACCGGCCACGCCGTGGATCGCCCCGGGTAGCGTGTGGGCCGTCTCGGCAAGGTGCCACGTGTGCGAGACGCCCTGGGGACTCGTTGCCGTGAGGTGGTCTACGTCGGGGAGGGGGCCGAGCGTCACCCGGCCCTTGGCGTCGGTTTGAAGCGACGCGTGCTCGAGGTCTGTAAAGCCACGGACCTTGAATTGGAACGGCACCGGTCGATCCGGCTTGGCCTCGCCCGATTTGCCGAGGAGATCGACAACGTAGGTGTCGCCATCCCGCGAAAAGTGGAGATCCTCGGTCTTGTCTTCCTCGTCGATCTGGTTGAGCGCGAACTGCTCGCTCGCAGCGAGATCCTGGTGCTGGTTCTGGCTCAGGTTCTTGACCCGGGCCTTGAGCGTGAAGGCGATACTCCGCAGGCGCTTCGGTGTTTGAAACTCGTAGGTACTCTCGCGGTCTTCATAGAGCTTGAACTCTGGGACTTCCTTGACAGTCGCCACGCCGTCGCCATCGACCGACGTGATGACAAGGGTGACATCTTCAAGCACCTTGGGCGTGACGGGCGTGCCGGCCACGGAAAGCTGCGGCCGCACGAGGACCGTGGCGGGCCGCAGTGACAAAAGTTGCTCGCGGTCCACGTGGAAAGCGGCGGCGAGGGCGTAGTGCTCCGGGCTTTGAGTAAACCGTTCGAGTGTCGAGAACGAGCCTGCCGACAAGACGATCGGCTGCTGGCCAGGCTGGTTGGAGTACGGCGTGAGAATCCGCCCTTCCTTGTCGGCCGTGTAGAGCTTGCCGGCGAGCCAGAGGGTCGCGGCTTTGACGGGCTTATTGTGCTCATCAAACACTTCAAAAATCTGGCCGGCGACCGAGGAGCGGACGAGGTAGCGGAGGCGGCCCTTCTTGATGACGGCCCGGCTGCTCTTGCCGTTGCCGATAAAGTCGATGACGTACACACCGCGGGCGTCGAGCTTTGGAAACTCGAAGTGGCGGCGGATGCGCCGGACCGGTGGTTCCTTGTAGCTGAAGGTCTGCTCGTCCTTGGCGACGAGGCCGTCGAGATCGATGTTCGGGCCGATCTCGGCGAGCTTTTCGCGGTAATAGTTTTGGGTGTTGATCTCAAAGACCTTCACGATGAGCGTGTCGACGTTTTTGATGTCGAGGTCGAGGCTCACGAGATCGTCCGCGGCAAACTCGGTCTTGTTCGTGAAGGCGAAGTCGAGGTCGATGCGGTCTTTGATCTGTTGGTAGAGCGACGGCGGGAGGAGCGAATACCACTGCTCGGCGTCGCCGAGGCCGCGGACCACCTTCGCTTCGGCAAATACGTGCTTGAGGTAGTCGGAGAGGATGTAGGGCTTGTAGGCGTCGTAGTCGGCCGCCGTGGCGAAAAAATGGTCGAGGTAGCTGCGGACGAGCGGCTCGTCGTCGCCGACAGGGGGCAGCATGGTGGCCGTGTGAAAATCCTGCTGGAGATTCACCGGATGAATCCGGTTGGCCTCGATTTCGAAGTATTTGGGCTCCGCGTATCGGGTCTGCCGGGGGAGTTTCAGGTAGGTCAGAAATCGCTCAGCGTCATACGTTCCGCGCGAGCGGTCGAGCACGAGCCGGTGGTAGAGCACATGGGCCTTGAGCGAGTTGTGGACGGGGGCGAGCGTTTCGACGAACGACCAAAGCCTCCCGAGATAGGCCTCGTGGGCAGTCTGGTCTTGCCGCCAGTTGGTGTCGTCGGATGGCCAGAGTCGCTGGAGATACGTCGCGACGAAATGCTGGTCGTTGCGAAGGTCTGCCTTGAGCTTGAGGCACTCCTCAAGCTGGGCGAGCAAGAGAAGCTTGTGAATACTGAGTGAGCCAAAGCCGCCGCTGTGGCGAAATTTCAGATCGTCTACGACGAGCTTGGCGAGGCCTGGATGGTCGGGCACCTTGAGGCGGCCGAGGAGCTCGCGACGCTGCTCGCCGGTGAGTTGGCCAGAGAGCAGCTCGTCGAACAATGAATCTTCAAATCCACTGACCGAATTGCGGTGGCGATTGAAGGCCTGCTGCACCAGCCGATCATGGTCCAAAAGCTTCAGGTCGAGCGTGGTCGGAAGATTCGGCTTCTTGTTGAGCTCTTCGCGCTGGTGGTTGAAGTGGAGGTTCAGCCGATCGCGGATGAGCGCGAGCGCCTTGTCCGGCTGCTTGGCATAGAGGAGCAGCGCCTGGCGGTTCTCGATCTCGATGACCCGCGGCGTGCGGCGGTAGCGGGCGATCCATGCCTTGAGCAGCGGCGGCACCTTCTCCCACTGCTCGGTGTTTTGGTAGTGGAGGCAACTGTAATAGTAGAAATCCTCGGAACCCGGGATGAGCTGGGCGAGGGCCTTTTCGCGGTCAGTCGCGAGGGCGAACGTCTCGGCGTAGCTGATGTCGGCGCCGCGGGCTGGCGTAAGGGTCGCGGCCATCGCCAGCATCACAATGGGGAGAAGGCGTTTCATGCAAAAATCCTCGACAAGCAGAGTTCCAAGCCCAGATCGCACCGCAGGGAAAACCCCTGACGGAGTGTAGATGCGGCACAGGAGGAAAAAGTTTCGTGAGCCGTGAACGGCGTTATTCCTCCGGTCCGGCACGTCTGCAACGATACTTCCGTTGGGTGACGCTTGCTGGCAGGGTGCCGGCTCGGGGTCGCCCATGCCATGTCGCGGGACGCTTCCTTCGGGCATCCTGCCCTCCGGGGCGCTCGGAGAAGTCTTCGCTTCGCCATCCTGGCTGCGCTCAGCCTTCTACGCCCGCT